>JBEKDN010000007.1:0-38428 GCA_050014335.1 Occallatibacter sp.
CACTGATCGGCACATGACCGCACAGGCCGTAAAAAGCCCTTAGAAATAGCAGCGCGTCGCTTCATCCAGATACCGGTCCGCCTCTTCCGATGTTGGCTCAGAAACGACACATTCGCGGAGATGAGTGGCGCGTTGCAGAGCTGGCTCAATCAACTCAAGCAACTCCAGCGCAAAGGCTGTACGAAGCAGGTCATTGTGTTGCGCATCGAGCGCGCGCTGAATCTCCTGCCATGCGGGCGTCGGTCCCTCCAAGCCCGCGTATTGAAGCTTTGTCAGCGAAGTCAACCGCTGCCGAGCATGTTGAATAAAGCCCTGCTGCATCTCCTTCGCCAACAGATGCCAACCAGCAACAAAGCTTGTAGGATCTTGTAGATAGCGTGCCCAAAGTTCGTCATACACGATTCCTGGGAGAATATCCCTCAACTGCGCAAATCGTCCTGTCCGCGCCAGCTCTGAAATTGCCTCGCAAAACTCGCGGCCAGGCGTGCCTTCGGTCGACATTTGTAGCAGCAGATCCTCCAGTCGTCCGACGTCGATGCCCATCCGAGAATTCCTCTCTGATTAGTCTAGGGCCAGTCAGGATTAATCGAGGCGGTAACTCGGATTACCCGGGCCCATCGCGGTCTGGAATGGGAACTGACTTATCGAATAGCCAAAGTTGGAAAATCAATTGAAATTCGCCACTGTGGATACCTGGTCCTCCCCAACTCCTTGATTCATTGGCTCCCGGACAAGTTGTTCATAATAGGCATCGCCTTTACACAGGCCTATTTCCGCCTCCTCTGGGAATCTTGGAAAACCATGGACTCTATTGCCGCCTTCCTGTCCTGTTTTCCAAACCTCCTCATTTACACAGCCAGGATTTAGAAATCCCGCCCACCATGCAAGCCCTTTCCTTCAATACACTTCAGCTAAATATCCACTTTTCCGGCAAGAACGACGGGTACTGTTATCTTTTTTCTTTATTTACCTACTCTTTTCCTCCCCCCTCCGTCGCGCCTCACACTGTCATTTGCGGAGACGCTTCCAGCACGCATACGCTCAAGGCCGGAGCGCCAAAGACGCGGTTAACCGGGAATCCAGACAACTACACCAGTTTTCCACCTGCACGCAACCGTTAAGCTGAATACAATCAAGAAGTAGACAAGATAGCAGTTTCCGACCTGCCGCGAATTGTTGTACAGTGAGCGCAGCAAGGATTCTGCATCCAACGTGTTTCTTCAGCAGCGGGGTAGGGGTGGGTCCATGTCGAGTATAGAAACTGAAGTTGAGAAACCGGCCGTGCAGGGGGCAGTGATGGAGATTACCGTAAGCCGTCAGGATCTGGTCAAGGAGCTCACAGCCACGCAGAGCGTCGTCGAGCGCAAGACCACAATTCCCATACTTTCAAATTTTCTAATCGAAGCCGAGGGAGACCGCCTCAGCCTCACGGCCACCGATCTGGATCAGGCGATCCGCACCAGCACTGAGGCCAAGGTGAAGAAGCCTGGCGCTTGCACTATCCCCGCCCGCAAGCTCTACGACTACATCAAGCTTCTGCCAGAAGGCGATATCTCGATCAAGCTTCTTGACAACCACTGGGTGCAGATTCGTAGTGGCCGGTCTAACACCAAGATGGTTGGAATGGCGCGCGCCAACTATCCGCAGGTTCCGGAATTTCCCACCGTCGCGGTCACCTGCATCTCCTCGGTGGCGCTCAAGACACTGATCAATCGCACCATCTTCGCGATCTCGAATGAGGAGTCGCGGTATACGCTCAACGGCGCGCTGCTGGTGATCAAAGCCGAGTCGCTGGCCATGGTCGCAACCGACGGGCACCGTCTCTCGTACGTCGAAAAGCCCAACGAAATTCTGGAAGGCATCAGCGGCGAGAAGCGCGTGTTGATCCCGCGCAAGGCGCTGCAGGAGCTGCAACAATTGCTCTCCAACTCCGATGCTGAGAAGGTCGAATTCGCGGACGACGAGCACACGCTTTTCTTCCGCGTGGGCCATCGCACGCTCAGCACACGCAAGCTCTCCGGACAGTTTCCCAACTTTGAAGCTGTCATGCCGCGTGACAACACCAAGTTCGCCGTGGTGCGCTCCAGTGAGCTAGCCTCCGCCATTGGCCGCGTCTCGCAGTTTGCCGATGAGCGCTCCGGCGCCATCCGGCTACGGCTGGAGAGCAACGAACTCAAGCTCAGCGCGAGTTCCACTGAATCCGGTGAGAGCGAAGACACGATCGATACGCCGTACTCCAGCGACCCCATCGCTGTCGGCTTCAACTCGGTCTACATTCTCGATTTCCTGAAGGCTCTAGGGAACGAAGGCGAGGTGCGGCTGGAGTTCAAGGACTCGCAGTCGGCCGGCCAGATGCGGCCGGAAGATCCCGATGCGGAGTATAAGTATCGCTACGTGCTGATGCCGATGCGCATCTGAACCGAGGCGCCAGCAATGGCACAATAGAGGTATGCCGCCGACTGAACCCATTGTGCTGACCGCTGCCCAGGCTCGCGTGCTGGGCGCTCTGGTTGAAAAAGAAGTCACAACGCCGGAGTACTATCCGCTTTCGCTTAACGCGCTTATCAACGCCTGCAATCAGCGCTCGAACCGCGAGCCGGTGATGGACCTGGACGAGGAAGAGGTTCGCCTGGCGCTGCGCGGATTGGATGACAAGCAACTGGCAGGCCGGGCGCGCGGGGCTGAAGGGCGCGTCACCAAATACGAACACTGGCTGGGCGAGGTCTTCAACTTCACCCGCGCGGAGACGGCACTCATCTGCGTGCTGCTCTTGCGTGGCCCGCAAACTCCCGGCGAACTGCGCGGCCGGACAGAGAGATTGCATCGCTTTGATGAGATTGGCGAGGTGCTGGCCGCGCTGCAAAAGCTGATGGAGCGCGAACCATCGCTGGCTGCCGTTTTGCCGCGCCAGCCGGGAACCAAGGAGTCGCGGTATGCGCATCTGCTCTCGGGGCCGGTCGAGGCGGTTGCGGCGGCTTTTGTGGCCGAGCCTGCCTTTGCGCGGCGCGAGGCCGGTGAGGACGCGGGACATGAAGAACGCATCGCGCAGTTGGAAGAAACGGTTGCGGAGCTGCGGCTAGAAGTGACCGCGCTGCGGCAGAAAATCGACGATCTGATCGGGAATTAATTTGTCGTAGGTTCATTTTCTACCGAGTAGAATCGGTCCATCAAGGGTTCAAAAAGGCAGAGGAGAATCAAGTCATGTCGAAAGTAAACCCAGTCGTGATGTCTCTTGGATTGGCAATGATGTTAACCGTAGTTCCTGTCCTAAACGCGCAGTCGGCCAGCAAAGCTCCCGCAGCTCCACTGCCTTCACAAATCCTAACCGCGAAGACGGTCTTCATTTCAAATGCGGGAGGTTGCGTGGATGACAAACTTTGGAGCGGGGGACGGGCTCAACCCTACAACGAGCTTTACGCGATGATCGAGCGCTCGGGACAATACCGGCTTGTGGCCACTCCGGCCGAAGCTGACCTGATTGTACAGATCAGTTATTCGGATCCGCTCACAGGTGTTGGCGGCTCAAAGGAGTCGGGCAGCACTTCCTCCAACACACCGCAACTCAAACTGGTGCTGCTCGACCCGAAGACGAGCATGGTCCTGTGGACCTTTAACGAGAAGACTTCGATAGCGCATCTGGAAAAGGGGCGGGACCAGGCTTTGGCGGATTCGATCGGTGCGCTCGTCAGCGATCTGAAAGCGTTGACGACCCAGGCCGTGGTTGCCGCGAAGTAGTTGGAGAAAATCGGTTGCGGGATACGATGCTAAATCTGTTCGTATCCCCAACAACCAGCTTTAGCATTGGGCCAACTCGGACAATTGCCCAAGAATACCTGCGTCAGTACCCAACGTCGCGTCCATGACGGACAGCCAAAATCACAACTTCCTTGCCGTCATAGCGATAAAGAGCAACATACGCGCCGCTGCCAAACTCCATCATCCACTCGCGAAACTCAGCCGGCAATTCTTCAACGGGACGACCCGACTCAGGAAATTTGCCAAGAAGCTTTACGCCTTGACGGCTCGCCCTGACGGCGCGTAAGGCTGCGTCATGGCTCTTGGAAGCTAGAAAATCATGCAGCCGAGCCACATCCCGTAGACTCTGCGGCGACCACTTTAGTTGTGGCATTGAGGAGCCTCGGCCTCATCACCCGCTTCAAGCTTCGCCAGCCAGGTGTCGGCTTCTTCGGCGGTTACGTGCATACCAGTCGCCCGATAATCATTCCAGGCTGCAAGTGCGTCGGCTCGCAATTGCTCACGCTTCTCTTCGCGGCTCACATACTGCTCGACGGCCTCGCGCATGATCCAGTGCGCCGACCTCCGGCGCGCCGAGGCGAGCTGCTGTATGCGCTGCTTGAGTTCAACGTCGAGCTTGAGGCTGGTAGTTGCAGGCGTTGGCATGACGGGTGCACCATGGTGTTACTAAATGACACTTTATCACACCTGATGTAGATCGATTTGCATAAGAGAAAAGAATGGCTCTGAGACGCAGCCATCCCGTCATGGCCCAGTATCGCTAAATCAATTCGTATCCCGCAAACCAGTAGCCGATCTCGAAGGCCGCGGTCTCAGGCGCGTCGGAGCCGTGGATGGCGTTCTCCTGGAGAGAGCCGGCAAACTTCTTGCGGATGGTTCCCTCGTCGGCGTTAGCGGGGTTGGTAGCGCCCATCAGCTTGCGCAGGTCGGCGATAGCGTTTTCTTTCTCCAGAACCAACAAGACTAGAGAGCCGGACGACATGAACTCGCAGAGCGCATCAAAGAACGGCTTGCCGGCATGAACCGCATAAAAGCCCTTGGCCTGGGCGACGGAAATCGATTGCTTTTTGATGGCCGCGATGTGAAAGCCGGCCTTTTCGATCTCGGCCAGAATGGCCCCGGTGTAACCCTTGCGGACCGCGTCCGGCTTGACGATGCTGAAGGTGCGTTGCGTCACGGTGACTTGCTCCTCGATGGGGAATTTTTTTTACTTACATGATTGTAATTGCAGAAAAAAAAGCAGGAAAAACACATTTGAATCGTCGATACAATCGGGCTTCATGGACCACCAGAACAAAACAAGCGTGGACCGGGAGGTCCACGCGACAGCCGGCCGGGAGGCCAGCGCTACAGTTTCATGCCTCGCAAGGGATCTAATCTGGTAGAGTTTCGGCATGTCGCGCTTTGCATTTCCACCCTATCGCTTTCTGATCGTCGCGGCCTCCGCCGCCGGGTTGCTCGTTCCCTCCGCTGCCAGCCAGAGCATCAATGTCGCCGAGCCCACGCCGCCGTCCGCGGCAACGGCAGAACTGCGCGTCTTCGATCCATCGCTCATCGACAAGACGGTGGATCCCTGCCAGAACTTTTACCGCTACAGCTGCAATGGCTGGTTGAAGCGCAATTCTCTGCCTGCCGACCAGACTTCATATGGACGCTTTACCGAGTTGGCCGAGCTGAACCGGCTGCACCTGCGGCAGATTCTCGAGGAAGCAGCCGTGCCTTCGCCCGCGCGAACGGCCAATGAGCAGAAGATCGGCGATGAGTATGCAAGTTGCATGGACACGGCGACGGTGAACAAGCTGGGTCTGACGCCGTTGCAATCGGAACTGGATCGCATTGCCGCGCTAAAGTCGGCGTCGGAGCTGCCTGCGCTGCTGGCGCATCTTCATGCTATTGGCGTGAACGCATTCTTCAACCTGGGATCGAGCCCGGACTTTGCCGATTCCGCTTCGGTGATCAGCTTCTATGGCTCGGGAGGGCTGGGATTGCCGGAGCGCGATTACTACACGCGAACCGATGCCAAATCAGTCGAGCAGCGCCAGCAGTACGTCAACCATGTGCACAACATCTTTGTGCTGGTCGGCGAGCCGGATGCGCAGGCCGCCAAGGATGCGGAAGTGGTGATGGCAATCGAGACTCGCCTGGCCAAGGCAACGCTCACAATTACCGAACAGCGCGACCCGCAGAATCTGAATCACCCGACCGACGTGGCTGGCTTCTCCAAGGAGCTAACGCACTTCTCGCTGGGCGATTATGTGACCACTCTCCATGCACCCGCCGTTGGCAAGGCCAACGATATGGAGCCGAAGTTCTTTGCCGAATTCAACGCGCTGGTGGCCGATACGCCGATTGGTCAGATCAAGACCTATCTACGCTGGCAACTGCTGCACGCCTATGCGGGAACTAGCCTGCCTGAGAGCTTTGACCGCGAGAATTGGAACTTCTACTCGCACACGCTGAATGGCGCTGAGAAGCAACAAGAGCGATGGAAGCGCTGCACCAGCCGCGTGGATCGAGAGTTGGGTGAGGCGCTGGGGCAGGTCTACGTGGCGCGCTACTTTCCGCCGGAGGAGAAGCAGCAGACGCTGGCGATGACACAAGCGATCGAGCGGGCAATGGAAAAGGAAATCGACGGGCTGGACTGGATGAGCTCCGCAACCAAGATCCGCGCTAAAGAAAAGCTGCATGCCGTAATGAATAAGATCGGCTATCCGGAGAAGTGGCGCGACTATTCCAAGCTCATCATTGTGCGCGGCGACGATCTTGGCAACGAGATGCGCGCGCATGAGTTTGACGAGGCGCGCGACCTGGCCAAAATCGGCAAGCCGGTGGACAAAAACGAATGGGAGATGACGCCGCCAACGGTCAACGCATACTACGATCCGCAGATGAACAACGTGAACTTTCCCGCAGGCATCCTGCAGCTGCCGTTCTTCAGTGGCAAAGAGGACGACGCGGCCAACTACGGCGACACCGGCGCGACCATCGGCCACGAGCTGACGCACGGCTTCGATGACCAGGGACGGCAGTTCGATAAGGACGGCAACCTGCTGAACTGGTGGACCAAGGACGACGAAGAGGGATTCAATGACCGAGCCGACTGCACGGTGAAGCAGTATGACGCAATCGAAGCAGTGCCCGGAGTTCATTTGAACGGCAAGCTCACAGAGGGCGAGAACCTCGCCGATCTGGGCGGACTGTGGCTAGCCTGGCTGGCCTGGCTGGACAAGGAGCACTCCGCGCACGTGGATATCAGCGCGAAGGTGGACGGCTACACGGCGGACCAGCGCTTCTGGATTGCGTATGCGCAGGGCTGGTGCACGCAAACGCGGCCCGAGCAGTTGCGTACTCAAGCCCAGACCGATCCCCACGCGCCGGACGAAGACCGCGCCAATACCGTGCTGACCGATCTGCCCGAGTTTGCCAAGAGCTTTAGTTGCAAGAAGACAGCGGCGATGGTGGCGGCGAAGCCTTGCCGGGTGTGGTAGTTCGCTGGTCGCTGCTTACTTGCCGGCCATCAACAGTCGCAGCGCGTTCCAGTCGATCAGCTTGACGATCTGCTGCGCCAAGTTTGTGCCGGTCTGGATGCGAATGTGGATGTTTTGCACGGCCAGAAGCTTAGCCGGAGCCAGGCTCAACGCGCCCTTCACCTGAATATTCTCGTCCGCCGTTCCTGGTCCGCTCGGCGCGGGCGGAGTGAATGCGCCCAGAAAAACATACGTCACACGCTGCGCTCCGCTCACATCGCCACCGGTTGCCGGCTGCACATAAGGCGCGGAGACGGCGAAGCCTCCGCCAGAGAGAGGCGTCACGGTATGTCCGCCTTTGAAGTTAGAAATGCCGACACTGGCTTCATTGATCCCAACGCGGATTCCGATCGTGGTGTGCTCTTCCTGCGCCCTGCTTGCATCTTGCAGCGCGGCTTGCGCCGCAGCCATTTGGGCGGCATTCATTGACTTCAGCGCCGCGCCGAATCTCTGCATCGCCGCCTGCACTGGCTGGTCGTACTGCGCATAGTCGGGCGAATTCTTGTCCAGTGCCAGCGAGACATAAAACACACCGCCCTGGTGCATCTGCTGTTCCGTCAGTTGAAATGGCCTCGTCTCAGTGTGTCGCGGAATCGAGGTAAGCGACTGGCCTTCGACTTTGCTGGTCACGCTCCAGCCGTGCGCGGCTAGGCCGGCGATTACCGGAGCCAACGCAACTGTCAGCTCCTTGCGCACATAGGCGTCAAAGTTGACCTCGCACTCCGACGGCGAACGCCACTCAGCGCCGGCCAGTTTGTCATAAATCCGCGGATCGCAGTTGCCAAACGTGCCCGTCGGCTTTTCGGCGGGCGCATCGCGATGCAACTTGATTGCGCCAGCGATCTTCAACGGACTGCTCCCTGTTACGGTACCAACAAAGCTTCCTTCCAATGTCAGGCTGTCCATCCTGGTGATTGTGACGGTGATGAGGTCTGAACCGCGCAGTTGAGCTGATTGGCCATAAGCGCCAGCTCCCGTCAGATTCAGGGAAAAGAAAAATTTGCCGCCGATGTCGTTGTTCTTGGCGGCAGTGATGGTCTGCATCAGTCCCTTGCCATCCCATGCGATTCCAAGCTGGGCTTGATGTGTGCCGGACACAGTTCTCATTGTCAGGTGGGCAGTTGCATCCGTCGCCGTCGCAAACCAGTCGCCATACACCTGCGCCAGATGGTAGGTCTCGGTTGGAATCCCGGCTCCAGAGATGGTGAGAGTACTCTCACTTGCCGCCGCGATATGCTGCGCAACGGCGGAGATAGGTAGAGCGGCAAGCACGAAAAATGCGGCGCGCGCAAGGTATGGCATAGCGTGCATTCTATCCATACGCGGAATCCCTTGCCAAACAAAAAAACAAGGGCCTCGCGTAATGTCGAGGCCCTTCCGGTCCAGGAAAAAACTTATCCTTTGCCGATGACTCTGGCCAGCGTTGCCCCAATCTCCGCGGGCGAACCGACCACATGAATGCCGGCGGCGGTCATGGCCTTCATCTTGTCCGCGGCGGTGCCCTGGCCGCCGCTGATGATGGCTCCGGCGTGGCCCATGCGGCGGCCGGGTGGCGCGGTCTGGCCGGCAATAAAGCCCACGACTGGCTTCTTGACGTGCTTCTTGACGAAGGCCGCGGCAGCCTCTTCGGCCGAGCCGCCGATCTCGCCGATCAGAATAATAGCTTCAGTCTCGGGATCGTTATTAAAAAGGCGCAGCGCGTCGATGTGCGTTGTACCGATGATGGGGTCGCCGCCAATTCCAATCGCGGTAGACTGGCCGATCCCGCGCTGAGTGAGCTGATGCACGGCCTCATAAGTCAGTGTGCCGGAGCGGGAGACGATGCCGACCGAGCCCTCCAAGTGGATGCGACCCGGCATGATGCCAATTTTTGCCTTGCCGGGCGAGATGACGCCGGGGCAGTTCGGCCCGATCAGCCGCGACTTCGAGGTCTTGAGCTTCGCCCAGACTTTAATCATATCGAGCGTGGGAATGCCTTCGGTGATGGCGACAATCAGCGGAATGCCCGCGTCTTCGGCTTCAAGAATCGCGTCAGCGGCAAAGGGCGGTGGAACGAAAATCATCGTCGCGTTGGCGCCGGTCGCAGCTACCGCGTCCGCGACGGTGTTAAAGACCGGCCAGCCCTCGTGGGTCGTCCCGCCCTTGCCGGGAGTGACGCCGCCAACAACTTTGGTGCCGTATTCGGCACAGCTCATGGCATGAAAGGTGCCTTCTTTGCCGGTGATGCCTTGAACGATGAGTCGAGTCTCTTTATTCACTAAAACTGCCATTGAGAATTGCTCCTAGCTTCCGACTTTTAACTGACCGCGCTTGCGGATTGGATTAATTCATTGAGCTTAAATGAAATATCGGTACAAAGCGCCTCTGCATTGTTCCGCGCCTGTTCATCACCAACCCTTAATTGTCTGACAACCGAAAGTTCATTTTGAATTTCTCTGTTCGATAGTTCAGCCTTCCCAAGAACTTTCAGGAAAGCGCCAATGTTCATTCTGCCACTGTTCTCTATACCGTCCGTTAATTCACCTGCCATCGAATCGCAGATAGAGCATAAGCGAGATTTCAAACCTACATCTTCAGAAGGTGGAAATGTTTCTGCCAGAGCATGAACCCAAATGCTCATTTCCATCGCACGATTAAAGAGGTCGGAATCGTCAAATCTTTGTAACATGGCATATATCCGTTGCCAAGCAGAATATACTAAGAGCTGCTTCTCGCTGCTTTTACAGCTAACTCCGCGGCATCCTTCATTGTCTCTCCCACTTGGAAATTCAAGCCCGACTCTTTCAAAATCCTGCGGCCTTCTTCGACATTCGTACCTTCCAGGCGCAGCACGATGGGGACCTTGACTTTCAGAGTGTGAGCCGCGGCGACGACTCCGGTAGCCAGCCGGTCTACGCGCAGAATTCCGCCGAAGATGTTGATAAATATTGCCTTCACATTGGCGTCACTGAGCAGGATCTCAAAGGCGTGTTCGATCTGCTCCTGGGTTGCGCCGCCGCCTACGTCCAGAAAGTTGGCTGGGCTGCCGCCGGCGTACTGAATAATATCCATCGTCGCCATAGCCAGACCCGCGCCGTTCACCATGCAAGCAATCGATCCGTCCAGTTTGATGTAGTTCAGCGCGTATTTGCTGGCCTCGACTTCGAGCGGATCTTCCTCGGCGGTGTCGCGCAGCACTTTGATAGCCGGGTGACGGAAGATGGCGTTGTCGTCAAAGGTGATCTTGGCGTCCAGGGCGATAAGCTTGTCGTCTTTGGTGGTGATAAACGGGTTGATCTCGATCAGCGAGGCGTCGGTCTCAATAAACGCCTTATACAAACTCTGAAAGAAGACAACGGCGGCGGTGATCTGCGTAGCCTTGAGGCCCAGCGCGAAGGCCAGCTTGCGCGCCTGCCATGCGCCAAAGCCAATCGCCGGATCGATTGTTTCCTTGAAGATAGCCTCGGGAGTCTTGGCGGCAACCTCTTCAATCTCCATGCCGCCTGCCTGCGAGGCCATAAAAACGAGCCTGCCTGTTGCACGGTCAAGAACAATGCCCAAATACAGTTCGCGGTCAATGGCCGCAGTCTCTTCGATGAGCAGCCGCTGGACCTTCTGACCCTGCGGACCGGTCTGGTGCGTAACCAGCGTCATGCCGAGAATGTTTTTGGCATAAAGCTCGGCATCTTCGCGCGTGCGGGCCACCTTGACGCCGCCGCCCTTGCCGCGGCCTCCGGCATGAATCTGCGCCTTGACCACAACGCCCGACGCGCCCTCGGCAAAGAGCTTGCGGGCCACGGTCGAGGCCTCTTCCAGGTTGTTGGCTACTTCACCCCTGGGCACGGCCACGCCGTATTTTGCCAGGATTTCTTTTGCTTGGTACTCGTGAATCTTGATGGGAATGTCCTCGTTCAGGGAAAAACCGCGCCACCGTTGGTCCAGCTAGAATATCGCCGGTGCCTGATGGTGTCAAAGACGGGGTGCGCCGGATGCAGAAGGGAGGATTTTGTATGCGGAAACACTACGGCCTTTTGGGTGGAATCGACTTGACTATCGATGGATACAACCGGTTGCGGTTCGTTGTGCCCCACATCTTGCGCCCTGCAAGAGAACCCCAGGCTAGGGAACCGGTTGCTAAATCAGGGGAGTCTTGAAGCTCGGGCTATGCCCGTCTACTCTGACCGAAACACTAACATTTATTATTGGTGGGAGAACGAAATGTATTCGTCTCGGGAATTCGATAGTCAAGGTCTGTGCCCTTTCGTCGTTGTGGAAGTTCACAACTTTTCTGAACCTATCGCTTGGGAAGAAGCAGGAGGGAAGTTGTTGCGCAAGTATTATCACTCTTTCCCAAATTTGTTCTCCTGCACAGGGTACAAGGTTCAAAGATACTCCGCGAGCATTCAGAGCCGTTTGAATAGCGTTGGTTAGTTTGTCCGAACACGCATAAACATTGAAAAGATGCCATAACAGATCTCTCGCAAACGAGAACGCGCGCTGATCTGGATGAATCTCGGATGAAGGCCCGATGACTCCGGCTTTGTCTGGTTCTTCCAGAAAATAACCAAAGTACGGCCCCTTCGTCGTCCAAACCACCATCCCGCGAAGACAGCCCTGCTGGTGTTTTAGCTTGTTTGTGATCCGTAGTGAAGTTTTGTAAGGTGAGATTGCTTCGGCGAACGATCTTGCACCCGGAAGCCTATTCTCCAACACGTATTTATCGGTGAAAAGCAGATCCTTTTTTGCCAAAGAGGGATCGATAAGGGTCTTTAGGACTAGCCATAATTCATCGAGGTGTTCTTGAAGGACATGAAGAAGCTTCTCCTGTGCGGCAACAAGCTGATCAATTTCAAAGGTTCCAGGAGTAACAATGCAGCCGTATTCCTGTATCTTTGCCAAGTAACCCTCGGCTACGCCACAAAAGGCTGCGGCAACCTTCTCCAGAGAACGACGATAGATGGAATCTGGATGACGAAGTCCTTGCTGAACATAAAATGTCGAATTCTGAGGGATCTGTGCTAGCACATTGATTGCGCTTGGACAAAAGGTGCCATGGCTTGCGAGCTGTCTCGTGATCTTCATTGGACTTCCAACGCGATCTCATCCTAAGAATCGACGAGTGGCCGCACATATCAAACCACTACCATGATTGGGTATCCCAGATCCCGATTTTGGAAACCGGGATACCCAATCATGCGGTCACGACTCTAGCTGCAACCGCTTGTAGACCCGCAGCTCATGCAGCGGTAGCAACTGCCGTTGCGGACCATGATGGCGCCGCAGACTGAGCAACTGGGTGCGTCGCCCATTTCGTACATATCGCGCATGGCGTCAGAGGCGTGGAAGATACCGCGGTCGGCAAAGCTGGACTCAGCCGAGGCGCTGGCCGACGCAGCATACGGATCAGGCGCGATACCGCCGCCCGCTGCCGCATTGCCCAAGCCGAAGCCGCCGGAGGAACCGCTGACCGGGCTGCTGACCTGGCTGAGACGCCGTGCAATCTCCTGGGCCATCTGCGCCATGTTGCCTTGCGCGATGGGGCCCAGATCGCCTTCCGGCTCATTCTCAGGAATCATGCTGGGCGAGGCGGGCAGTTGCGGAGCCTGAGGCGCCAGGGTGGAAAAGAGCGACAACTGCGTGCCGGAGAGGAAGCGCAGGCTCAGCCAGCGGAAGATGTAATCCATCAGGCTCTTGGCATAGCCGATCTGCTCGTTGCCGGTCCAGCCGGAGGGCTCAAAGCGGGTGTGAGCGAACTTCTCGCAGAGCACCTTGAGCGGCACGCCGTGCTGCAGGGCGATGGAGATTGAGGTGGCGAAGGCGTCCATCAAGCCAGATACTGTGGAACCCTCCTTGGCCATCTTGATGAAGATTTCGCCCACCTGGCCGTTGGGATAAAGACCGACAGTGACGTAGCCCTCATGTCCGGCAATGGCGAATTTGTGGGTGACGGAGGCGCGCTCGTCTTGCAGGCGATGGCGAACGGCACGCGGCGGGGCGTGGAGGTCTTGCACCGTCGATTCAACGGCTTCCGGGGCGGGCTCAGGAGAAGCCTCGAGCAGCGGCACACGGGCGTCAGCCTTGGCAATCTCGGCGAACTCCTCCAAAACGCGTTGGAAGGCTCCAGCGGCAAGAGCGACCTGCTTGGCGGGAATCTCCAGCTTCTCGGCGGACTTGGCTTCGAGAGTCTTCACGTCGGCCTCGGCGGCGCACTCGCCGGCGGCCAAATGAGCCAGCACACGAACGGCCGCAGCTTCCAGCGGAGAGGGCTCGCGCTTGGCATCCAGACCGGTATTGAGCGGCTGGGTGCCTTTGGAGCCGTCGCGGTAGATGGCTACAGCCTTGATGCCCTGACGCCAGCTTTCAGCGTAGGCCTCGGCGATATCCGCGACGGTAGCCTCCTGAGGCAGATTGACCGTCTTCGAGATGGCGCCGGAAAGGAAGGGTTGCGCGGCGGCCATCATCTTGATGTGGCCCATGTAATGAATGGAGCGGGTGCCCTTGAGCGGCTTGAAACTGCAATCGAAAACAGACAGGTGCTCGGTTTTGATCCCCGGCGCGCCTTCGATGGTGCCCGTGGCGTCAATGTAGCTGACGATGGCGTTTACTTCGTCGCCGGAATAACCGAGCTTGAAGAGAGCCTCTGGAACGGTGTTGTTGACGATCTTGATCATGCCGCCGCCAACCAGCTTTTTGTACTTGACCAGCGCCAGCTCCGGCTCAATACCCATGGTGTCGCAATCCATCATGAAACCAATGGTGCCGGTGGGCGCCAGAACCGTGACCTGCGAGTTGCGATAGCCGTAGCGCTCACCATAGACCAGCGCCATATCCCAGGATTCGCGGCTGGCGTCGATGAGCGCGTCGAGCTGCGGCACCGTGAAGGGTTCGCCGCTCTGGCGCGATTTACCGATGTTGTTGACCTCGGCGCGGTGCATGCGGATCACATCCAGAAAGGGCTCGCGGTTAACGTAGAAGCCGGGGCAAGCGCCGCCCTGATGCTCGACGGTGGCCGTAAGTGGTGTGGCCGAGGCAAGCGAAGGGCAATTGGCCGCAACAATGGCCGATTGCAGGTAAGCCTGACCGCTCAGGATCGCCGTCAGCACACCCGCCAGATCGCGGCCTGCGGCGGAGTCGTACGGCAGGCCAAAGGCCATCAACAGGCCGCCCAGATTGGCGTAGCCCAGGCCCAGCGGGCGGTAGTCGTGCGAGTTGCGGGCAATGGACTCAGTGGGATAGCCGGAGTTGTCGACCAGAATCTCCATGGCTGTAATCACCACAGAGATGGAGTGCCGGTAGGCGGCAATGTCAAAGCCGCTGCCCGGTGTAACGTACTTCATCAGATTGAAGCTGGCCAGATTGCAGGCCGAGTTGTCCAGGAACATGTATTCCGAGCAAGGGTTTGAGGCGTTGATGCGCCCGGAGTTCTTGCTGGTATGCCACTTGTTAATGATCGTGTCGAATTGCAGGCCGGGATCGCCGCAGAGCCAGGTGGCTTCTGCAATCTTGTGCATGATATCGCGCGCCTTGTAGTTCTTGACCGGCTCGTGGCCCTTGACTGTGTAGGTAGTGAATTCGCCGTCGGCCTCGTAAGCGCGCATAAACTCGTCGCTGACGCGGACGGAGTTGTTGGCGTTCTGAAAGAAGATCGACGAAAATGCCTCTGAATCTGGACCCGAACCGTCGTAACCGGCCTTGACTAGCGAGTGCGCCTTGGCCTCTTCCTTGGCTTTGCATTCGATGAAGTCGATAATGTCCGGATGTTCCACATTCATAATTGCCATCTTGGCCGCGCGCCGCGTCTTGCCGCCGGACTTGATGACCCCGGCAAAGGCGTCAAAGCCGCGCATGAAGCTCAGCGGTCCGCTGGCCGTGCCACCGCCTGAGACAGCTTCCTTGCTGGAGCGTAGCGAACTGAAGTTGGTGCCCGTGCCGGAGCCGAATTTGAAGAGCAGCGCCTCGGTGCGGGCCAGCTCCATGATGCCGGCCATCGAATCTTCAACCGAGTTGATGAAGCAGGCCGAGCACTGCGGATTGTGGTAACCGGTTGCCGCATATTTGATGCCGCCCGTCGCGGGATCCCAGTGCCAGTTCTGCCCTTCCGCATCCGGTTCCAGCCGGTCGCAGCCCACATTGAACCAGACAGGCGAGTTGAAGGCAACCTTCTGCGTCAGAAGCATATGCGCCAGTTCGTCATGGAAGACGAGGGCGTCTTCGTAGGTGGCAAAGTAGCTGTTGGCCAAACCCCAGTCGCGTATCGTCTCAGCAACGCGGCTCACCAACTGGCGGACGCCGGTCTCGCGCTCTGGCGAACCGAGCTTGCCGTGCAGGTATTTCGAGGCCACAATGTTTGTCGCCGTCATCGACCAATCGACCGGCACCTCGACATTCTTCTGCTCAAAGATGGTGCTGCCCTTGCTGTCGGTGATGGACGCCGTGCGCTGCTCCCACTGGATCTCATCGTAAGGGGAGACGCCCTCCGTGGAGAAGCGGCGGGTAAAGATCAGTCCACGTTGCGAGCGGGGAGTTTGGGCGGAGGCAGCGGAACTTGGCAACTGTACTTCATTCATAAAAATCCTCTCAATCGAAAAAATCGGTGATTCTCCGGCTCCATCCGGCGTTAACCAGCCTGGCAAGAGTCAAGGCAAATATCACGAAACGAACAGGAAACGGGGTCTTGGGGGTATCGCGAGCTCTTTTTCTCTGCGCTGCTTCCAGTGGAGCTTTCGCGCTAGAGTTCTGTTACAGTCCGTTAATAGCCGCAGATGAAAAAATACCGCTCTCTGTGGTGGATGTCAACAAGAAACCACAATATCTTGTATTTTCTTAACATTCCCCGCACCAACATACCAAACAAAGGGATTTGCCTGTGGAAAGCTCGAAAGCCCCTTGCGGGGTGCGGGTTCGGGCGTTCAATATTGCCCTGAATTAGATGCAAACGCTCGATGCCCAGGATTATCAACCTCACAGATTCAAGCCTAGTCCTTGCTGCGGACAGGAACAAGGCGCAAGAACGGTGCAAATTGCTGTGCTGGGCTGTGCAGATGTGGACAAAAAGACCCACCGAGAACGCCAACCCAAACTCAACAAATGGCGTCTAATTGTTCACGAATCGTTCGCCAACCCTGATAGCCTTATGGCGTGAAGATTTCAGCAGAAACTCCTTTCATTTGGAAACCCGTTCCGCTGCCCGGCCCGGTTACGCTGCGCGGCCGGCACGTCACACTTGAGCCCTTGAATGCCGCGCGTCATGCGGGGGATCTGTGGCAGGCCGTTGCCGATTACGACGAGATTTGGACCTGGCTTTTCGACGGTCCCTTCTTGAACGAAGACGACCTGCGCCAGGCGATTGAAGCAAAGCAGGCCGACTCCAGCACCGTCTTCCTTGCCATAGTGCCGGAGGTGACCGGGCAAGCGGGATCCCCACGGACAGGTCTTAGTCCGGGAGGTGATCAAGCCGTCGGCTGGGCCAGCCTGATGCGCGCCGAGCCAGCTCATGGCGTCATCGAGGTTGGGAACATCCTCTTTGCGCCGCAACTGCAGCGCACCACCGCCGCAACCGAGGCCATGTTTCTAATGGCGACCCACGTCTTTGACCACCTTGGCTACCGGCGCTACGAGTGGAAGTGCAACGCGTTGAATTTGCCTAGCCGGCGTGCGGCCGAGCGCCTAGGCTTCACCTTCGAGGGCATCTTCCGCCAGCACATGGTGATCAAAGGCCAAAGCCGCGACACCGCATGGTACTCGATGCTTGACTGCGAATGGCCCGCCCGCAGGCAAGCCTTTGCTTCGTGGCTGGCTCAGGGAAACTTCGATAGCGATGGCCGGCAACAGCAAAGCCTGAGTGCGATTGCCGCCGCGCAGAAATAATCTCCGCGGAAAGCTTTCACCGCCAAACGCAGAACGGCCCCACGCAAACTGACATGGGGCCGTTCGATTTACAAGCCAGAAGTTATTTGCTTTCCTTGGTTTCAATCCTCATGCCATAGAACGATTTGTGCACGAAGAAGGCCGAAACCACGAAGAACGCGACGGCCAGAACATGGGTTAGCATCGCGTTTTCCTTCGTCAGCGTCACGGCGAGTTGAACGGCCAGCAAGCCGAACAAAGTGGTGAACTTGATAATAGGGTTCATGGCCACCGATGAGGTGTCCTTGAATGGATCGCCGACCGTATCTCCAACGACGCAGGCATCGTGCAGCGGTGTGCCCTTCTGCTTCAGGTCGACTTCCACAACTTTCTTCGCATTGTCCCATGCTCCGCCTGCATTGGCCATAAAGATTGCCTGGTAGAGGCCGAAGATGGCAATCGAGAACAGGTAGCCGATAAACAGGAACGGCTCCATGAACGCGAAGGAGAGAGTGGCAAAGAAGACGGCCAGGAAGATATTGAACATACCCTTCTGCGCGTACTTGGTGCAAATCTCAACCACCTTCTTGCTGTCTGTAACCGAGGCCATCTCGGCGCCATCCAGCTTGATGTTGGCCTTAATAAACTCGACCGCGCGGTATGCGCCAGTCGTGACCGCCTGCATGGAAGCGCCCGCGAACCAGAAAATCACCGCGCCACCGCAGATCAGCCCCAGCATAAAAGGCGCGTGCAGCAGCGAGAGCTTATCTCTGTCCACGGTCAGTCCGTGAGTCAGGGCCATGATGATGGAAAAAGTCATGGTGGTTGCACCCACGACGGCGGTGCCGATCAGCACCGGCTTGGCAGAAGCCTTGAAGGTGTTGCCGGCTCCATCGTTGGCTTCCAGCAGGTACTTGGCGCGTTCGAACTTGGCGTCTATGCCGAAGTCCTTCTTCAACTCGGCTTCGATGCCGGGAATGGTTTCGATCAGTGACAGTTCATAAACAGATTGCGCATTGTCGGTAACCGGGCCGTAGGAATCGACTGCGATGGTGACCGGGCCCATGCCCAGGAAGCCAAAGGCGACCAAGCCAAAGGCGAAGACGGCTGGAGCAAGCATCATGGCATCCATGGCCGGACCCTGACTGAAGAAATAGCCCAAGCCCATCAGCGCCACCATGCTAAGTCCCAACCAGTAGGCCGAGAAATTGCCGGCAACCAGGCCCGACAGGATTCCCAGAGAAGCTCCGCCTTCCTTGGCGGAGGTAACCACTTCCTGCACGTGAGCCGAGTTGGTTGAGGTAAAGACCTTGACCAATTCGGGGATGACCGCGCCAGCCAAAGTTCCACAGGAGATGATGGAAGCCAGCTTCCACCACAGCGTTCCGTCGCCGAGGGTGGGAATCATCAGATAAGAGACGACGAAGGTCAGGGCGATGGAAATGATGGAGGTGATCCAGACCAGCCAGGTCAAGGGCGTCTCAAAGTCCATCTCGTCGGCATTCGCGTACTTCGCCTTGGAGATCAAGCCGTTGATGAAGTAGGCGCCCGAACTGGAGACCAGCATGGCCACGCGCATCACAAAGATCCAAACCAACAGTTGCACTTGCGTCTTGGGATCGTGAACAGCCAGCAAAATGAAGGTAATCAAAGCCACGCCGGTAACGCCGTAGGTCTCGAATCCGTCGGCGCTGGGTCCAACCGAATCGCCCGCATTGTCACCCGTGCAGTCGGCGATAACGCCGGGGTTGCGCGCGTCGTCTTCCTTGATTTTGAAGACAATCTTCATCAAGTCGGCGCCAATGTCGGCGATCTTGGTGAAGATGCCTCCGGCGATACGCAGTGCTGCCGCGCCTAGCGATTCGCCGATGGCGAAGCCGATGAAGCAGGGCCCCGCGTAATTGGCCGGGATGAACAATAGGATGGATAGCATGATGAGCAGCTCGACAGAGATCAGCAGCATACCGATGCTCATGCCTGCCTTGAGCGGGATCTCAGAGATTGCAAACGGTTTTCCGCGCAATCCGGCGAATGCCGTCCGAGAGTTGGCGAAGGTGTTGACACGAATTCCGAACCACGCCACGCCGTAGCTGCCCAGGATGCCGATCACGCTGAAGCCCAAAATGATAGGCAAGGTGACCAGGCTATTTCCCACTGGCATCAGCCAGCCGTAGTACGCCGAGATAATTACCGCGATAAAGACCCAGAGCAGAGCGATGAACTTGCCCTGCGTCACCAGATAGGTTTTGCAGGTCTCATAGATCAGCTCGGAGATATCGCGCATCGATTTGTGAACCGGCATATTCTTCAACTGCCGATAGATCACCAGCCCGAAAAGCAGGCCCCCGAAGCAGAAGAGCAATCCGATCATCAGAAGGGCATGTCCGTCGATGCCGAAAAAGCTGACAGTCGACAAATTCGGCAGTGTCAGGCTGGCTTCGCCGCCCGCGGCTTCTTGCGCTCCGGCAAATGCGGGCAGAAGCAGCAGGCCCAGAACGGCTGCCATGGTTTTGTACTGACGTTTCATAAAGGCTCCAATGAGCGAGAGACCGCTCACGCCTAGAAAGAATTCAACAGAGTTGGTTACAGTCACAGGTCCTCCGACGCAAAGTTATTGAGGTTTTACCACGAACGGTCCCGGCGTTCACGACGAGATATTTCCGGGAGATTGGTCACTCGAAGGCTATCATCCGCATTCGGCACTGTCGAGTGATTGCAATCACATCGATTCCATTGGGCTTCCGTGATCGGGAAGTCTGTCCCAGAAGCGCAACGCCTTCAAGACCCCGCGCCTACGGCATCTATTGCAGCGGAATCTCAATTTTGTCGCCGGGAAGTGGAACTTGCAGGTTTTGGCCGCCATAATCGCGCGCCCTGCCGCCGGGCAGCGGATGCAGCTTGAAAAGTACCAGCACATTCCTGTCATTGTCGTCGAAGGCGCGGAAGCTGGCGACCTGCTCGATCGAGTAGAGCGTGTGCAGATCTTCCAAAGTGCCGGGATCGATATCGTTCCAGGTGGCCCACCAGCCGGGCCGATAGTAGGCCAGCTTTGCCGGTAGATCGGGAAACTTGGCGCTCGGGGTGCCAAAGTCGTCGCATAGGGTCGGCAGGTGGGTAACCAGCGTGATCTGGTCGCCGCTGATGGAAACCAGCAGCCGCTTGCCGTTGGGGTGGGAGTCGATATATTGGGTAAGCCGCTGCGCCGCGTCCACAAAGGTGTACTCTGGGTGCGCCGCGTAGGTCAGCGATTGGACCCCATTGAAAGCAGCCGTCAGCAAGGTCAATGCAATCAAGCCAACTCCCAGCCAGCGCAACCTGCCCAAGAGTCCCGCCATGGCCTCCGCCCCAAGCGCGACGACGAAAAAGCTGAAAAAAGCCACCACGGCAAAATAGCGCGGCTGCGGATGGTTCTGCATGGTCATGAACAGGATGTAACCGGTGATGGCCAGAACCGAAGCGCCGAAAATCGGGTTGAACAGCAGACTGCGAGCCGATGCCCGCATTGAGGTCGCCGAAAGATAAGCCAGAACCGCACCCAGAATTACCAACCCAGCCAGCGGAACCAGAAGATGGTCCACCCACAGGCTGCCGTGCAGCGACCACCAGAAACTGATTAGCGGCCAGTAAAACTCCTTTGGCTTGTCATAATGATTGACGAAGAAGAAGAATTTGTAGTCGGGATAAAGGCCGGAGCGGAAGATCAGGGCCATCCACGTTCCGAAAACTACGGCAAAGGTGGCAGCAGCGGCCAGCGCGCAACGCGCGGCCAATCGACATTGCTTCCACAAAGGCTGAAACATAGCCCAGCCCAGCGCAGGCAGCAGAAAAATGGCCGTGGTCTTGGTGAGGAACATCAGCGCAAAGAAAAGCCCGATGACCGCCGAAGCAGCCCAGGGCCGGCGGAAGCGCGGCAACCGGACGGCAAGATTCAGAGCGGAAAGCGTCAATGCCGTCAGCGAGGGCTCCAGAATGGCCAGTCTGCTGAATGCATAGAGAAATGGGCTGGTGACGATC
Organism: Occallatibacter sp.; assembly: GCA_050014335.1. Classification (GTDB taxonomy): domain Bacteria; phylum Acidobacteriota; class Terriglobia; order Terriglobales; family Acidobacteriaceae; genus Telmatobacter. The sequence goes on from JBEKDN010000007.1 coordinate 21,123, forward strand.
AGCGTCAAAGCCAGCAGCGCCATCCAGCGCGCTCCACGCGCCCGAAGAAGAAGGTAGCTTAATAGGAGGTTCAAAAAGAAAAAGCCGATGGCCAGCCCTCGTGCCGCCTGCACCGTGACGCCGGTAAAGAAAAAGAGCACCCACTCAAGAAACGGCCATACCGGAACAGCGGGGGCGGGGTTGAAGTCACCGGGAAGATACCAGTTTCCGAAGAGATGGGCGCGAATGGCGGCGTTGCCATACCAGCCCTCGTCAGTGTACTTGGCCCAGTCGTGGAACCATTGCGTGTGGTTGGGAAAGTCTGCGGTAAGATGCAGCGCATGGAGCAACGCGAAGGCGACAATGACGGCCAGCCATAGGGCGTAGAGCCAGCGCTTCTGTGAGATCGTCAAGGCCGGATTCCTTACATCCGCGCGGACCGACAAGGCGGATCAAGAGGTTTTTCCCATGCTGGCAAGCGTCCGTTAGCCGGAGTTGAAAAACGCCTGGAAGGGATAGTTCAAGTATATCGCGGACAAAGCGCGCCTCTGGCGAAGGCTTTCGCCAATCAATTCGATAGCCTGGTATTTTCAGGTTGGGAGTAAGATAACTTTCAAGGAGGAGCTATGGCAGCGGCAACAACTTTTATCACCGTGGAAGAATATCTGCGCCGCTCCTTTGATCCCGATGCCGAATACGTCGAGGGCGAGATCGAGGAGCGGACTGTGGGAGAATTTGATCACTCGATTTGGCAGAAGGCAATCGTCTTCTGGTTTGAGCTACAGGCAAAGTCCGGACAGATTCGCGTCTGCCCTGAGCTAAGAGTGCAAGTTGCTTCCGACTGCTTCCTCGTTCCCGATGTCACGCTCCTGGACCGCAATCTCCCCATCGAGCAGATCGTGACCCATCCGCCGGTCGCGGTCTTTGAAATTCTCTCGCCCGCCGACACCCTCAAGCGCATGATGGCCAAGTGCGGAAGGTATGAGCGAATGGGCATCGGAACCGTTCTTGTGATCGATCCGGACGGTCCCAAGTATCGCTACGTGAGCGGGCGTCTGGAGCCGCTGGAGGCGCGCGCCTTTGACATTCCAGGCAGTCTGAGCCGTTTCGATCTGGACGAGATCGAAAAGTTGTTGGACTAAGGCACCCTTCAAATGCATCGCCGGAAAGTTACAGTAGCCCGCCTTGACCGGCTAGCCGCCGCGAGAGCAGCCAGGAGAGCAATGAAGCGCCCAGAGCCAGCGCCACCCAGCCGGCCGATTCGACCGCGGGCAGGATTGTGGCCGATAGAGGCGGCAAGGTGAATTGGATTGGGCTAGCGGCTAAAAAAGGAAAATGGATCATCTCAAATCCACCCCATCCAAAAACACAAATCGCAAGAACAGCTCCAGGAAAAGCTCGTCTCCAAGGAAATGCAATTGGCGGCGTCGCAAGAGCCTCCTCCTGAACGCGCTCCATCACTGAAGCCAGGAAGCCGGAGGACGGCAACAGCCGCTCTTCCGCCGCCAGAATCTGATCGACACGACTCTCGATCACGGCATTCCGGTCGGCTCCGAAACGCTCATGTTGATTGCGGGCTGATTCGGCTGAATTCAATTTGTGGCCTCCTTTCCTGTTCTCAATAACGAAGATTCCATAGCATCATGCTCGTTTTCCATTTCTTTCAGACGCGGAAATCGTTGCCGCAAAAGAGCCCTCGCTCTGGAGAGGCGAGCTTTCATTGTTCCTTCCGGCAGGCCCATGGTGCGGGCGGCCGCCGCCAGATCCATCTCATGAAAGTAAAACAAAACTACCGGTTCGCGATAGCGGAGCGGTAATGCCAATACCGCTCGCCGCACCACCTCGTGGCGTTCCCCATTTTCACTTTCGCGGTGTTGGGTAGCTGGGCCTGAGGGCTCAGGCGCCGTGTCCAAAGGCAGCGTCTCGGTGGGAAAACGCTTCAACTCCGTGCGATAGACATTAGCGGCGAGCGCAAAGAGCCATGTAGAAAAGCTGGATTCGCGCCGCCAGTTCGCCAACCCCCGCCAGGCGCGAAGAAATGCCTCCTGAGCCATTTCTTCGGCGCGGCTGCGGTCGCGGCAATAGCGCCACGCCATATTGATCAGCGGCCCTTGCCAGCGGCGGACGATGCTTTCAAAGGCGCGAAGGTCTCCGGCCAGCACGCGGTCCACATCGGCCAGGTCTTCCGTTGCGTTCTTGAGCGGCGAGGTCAAATTCATCTCTCTCTGTGCTGTGGGACTCAAAGCCGGTTGGTCTGGTTGCGTTTTGTTGCAAGTCTTTGTCAAATTGCAACCAGAATCCGCCGCCGCCTGTCCCACTGTTTGCAAGCGGAAAACTCGCTGCAAATCAATCAGGAGGATTTTATGGCATCTCTGGCATTCTTGCTCTTCACAGACCCCGAAGCCGCCGAGGCCCAAGGCTTGTTTGCGTTCCTCTCCATCGGCGCGGTGGCTCTGTTTGTGTTCTTTCTTCCCCTTGTCACTTGGATTGACAGGCGGCACAAGGAACGTGAAGCCTTCTACAAAGCTGAGACGCTGCGGCGGATTACCGAAGCTTCCGGCGAAGGCGCAAAAGCAGCCATTGAAATGTTGCAGGAAAACGAAAATGTCAAAAGGCTCAAGGCGCGCGAAGGCTTGAAGGTCGGCGGACTCATCAACATAGGCGTGGGTGTTGGGCTGATGATCTTCCTTCATGCGTTGCTCGGTGGCGGCGGGGGATCGGTCAATAACGGAGGCACAGGGTCGATCTACCTTTGCGGCCTGATTCCCGGACTCATCGGCGTGGCTATGCTGGTGTACGTCTACCTTCTCGCTTCGCCATTGAACGGGGGAATGAAAGGTTGAATCGTGGCCAAACCTGGAAGCATCTCATAGATACTTGTTTACACAACTATCTTCCCGGCCCGATCTTTTAGGCGGGATTTCAGGAGAGATCGCCCATGCCAACCAACCCGCAACGCCAACCCGCTATCTTTCTTCCCCACGGCGGCGGGCCTTGTTTTTTTATGGACTGGACGTGGGGCCCTGCCGACACCTGGGATGCGACGCGGCGCTTCCTGGCAGGGATCGCTGCGACGCTGCCCGCGGAACCCAAGGCGATCCTTGTCATTAGTGGCCATTGGGAGCAGCCCGCCTTCACGGCCACCTCCGCGGCGCGGCCGGAGCTGATCTTCGACTACTCCGGCTTTCCCGAACACACTTACCGGCTCACCTGGCCCGCGCCCGGCTCGCCGGAACTCGCTGAGCAGGTAGTGAGCCTCCTGACCCAGGCCGGCCTGCCATCCGCGACAAACGCAAATCGCGGCTTCGACCACGGCGTATTTGTGCCGTTGAAGGTGGCCTTCCCTGAGGCGCGGATTCCAGTGGTTACGCTCTCGCTGGCCGCTTCGCTTGATCCCGCATTGCATCTTGCCGCCGGTCGAGAACTGATTACGCTGCGCGACCAAGGCGTTCTGATCGTAGGCAGCGGCATGAGCTTTCACAACTTGAAAGCCTATCTGCGTCCCGAGACCGTGGAGCGCGCAAGGGCTTTCGACGCCTGGCTGACCCAAGCTGTTGAAGCTCCCGCCGCCGAACGCGATCTCCTGTTGACCAACTGGCGTGAAGCGCCTTTTGCCGCCTATGCCCATCCGCGCGAGGAGCATCTGATTCCGCTGCTGGTTGCTGCCGGAGCTGGCGGAGACGCGCCCGGCAGCCGTATCTTTTCCGATGAACCGATGGGCGCTGCCATCAGCGCCTACCGCTTCAATGGATGAAAACTGGCTCTACGCTCAGGCGTTCAATAAGGTTACAGCCCCTTCGATTGGTACCAGCGCCGTCTGCGGCCCAGCCTGACGCCGGAGTCGATGGCGATCGCGATCAGCCCAAAGATCATGCAAAAATCCGTGCGCGCCTGATGAAAGAAAGTCAGCAAGCCGTAATGGTCGGACTTATCCAGCGTGAATGGGCCTAGTGGCCTGCCCAGCATGATGGGAAACTTCGTGCTGACCAGTGCGACGACAATCACTACCAGCAGCGCAATGGCCGCATCGCCAGCGTAAAGGTTCAGCAGGATCGCGATTCCGCCGCCGATCTCGATGCCGCCCACCACCGGCGCCAGTAAATTAGGCAGTGGCAAGCCAATTGTCGCAAAGCGTCCGGCGCCCATTTGGTCCGGCCGTGCAAACTTCAGAATGCCTTCCAGAAGGAAAACCAGGCCCACCATCAACCGGATCAGGATCATGGGTAGATTTTGGCGCACCGCAGCCCCCAATCGCTGGTCTCTAACTTGGAATACCCGATCGACTTGCGAAAAGGGCCCGACTGCAAACCAGACAGAAAAAGCATATCGCAAAGCCTATACGATCCGCAGGAAAAGAAAGAGACTTGGCGGAACTCGCATCTCAAACGCCAAGAGGCAGCGCCGCCTTATTAGCTCTCAAGCAGGCGATCGACAGCGGCGGCCAGAGCCTTGGGTTTGGTTGAAGAAGCAAAGCGGCGCACGACCATGCCTTGCCGGTTCACCAAAAATTTCGTGAAGTTCCATTTAATCTTTTTCGTGCCAAAGATTCCCGGTTTGGCCGTCTTCAAGAACTGGTAAAGCGGGTCGGCATTGGGGCCATTCACGTCGATCTTGGCAAAGAGCGGAAAGCTTACCCCATAATTCCGCTCGCAAAATGAAACGATCTCCGCCGCCGTGCCCGGCTCCTGGCCGCCAAATTGATTGCACGGAAAGCCCAAAACCGTAAAGCCGCGCCCCTTGAAGTCACCATAAAGCTGCTCCAGGCCGACATATTGCGGCGTGTAGCCGCACTGGCTGGCAGTGTTTACGATCAGCAGAACCTGACCTCGAAAGTCTTCCAGGCAGATCTCGCGCCCATCCAGCATCTGTGCCGAAAATTGATAGACGGTCCTGTCCGTCTCGCCCATTGCCGAAGACCTCTGTAAAAGGAGGATGTCATGTGGGGTCGGCCTGCGTCTAAACAAAAAGTTATCCGGCCCAGCTTCATGGGATAAGGCTCCAAGCCACCTGCGTCCGTTAGACTGGGAATTGGGTTCCTGATAACAAGTGTTCCTGGCGGCGGGTAATGGCCGCTGGAATGGTAAAATCAAGCTTTCCTTGATGCAGGATCAGATTTTCAGCAATGAGGGTGTCGATATTCTTGCCGTGAAGCCGAATCTGATGGCGAACTATGGACCGCAACAGTACTCGTGTTCCGCACAGGGCAACAGCCTGGTGGGGAACAAGCGCAATTCCGTCACCCATGCGTTGCGGACCGCGAGCCGTCTGACGCGGACGATGATCTTGGTTGCGTTGATGTTTACCGCCGGCGCTGCAGCCCTTGCCCAGACGCCTCAGACCATCGAGTCGATTCGGGTCATAGGCAACCGGCGCATTCCCAAAGAGACCATCCTGGCGCGGCTTTTCACACACCCAGGCGACGTCTATGATCCCATCTCGATCGAGCGCGACTTCAATTCGCTTTGGAACACTTCGTACTTCGACGATCTGCGCATCGAGCGCGAAGACTCCGAGAAGGGGATCATCCTGAACATCTTTGTCCGCGAGAGGCCGACGATCCGTGAGATCAACTACAAAGGATTGAATGCAGTCTCCGTTTCCGACGTGCTCGACCGCTTCAAGAAGGAAAAGGTCGGTCTGACCGTTGAGAGCCAATACGACCCGGCCAAGATCAAGCGTGCTGAGACCGTGCTCAAGGACATTCTTTCCGAGCACGGCCACCAGTTTGCCACCATCAAGACCGAGGTAAAGACCGTTCCTCCGGCTTCGGTGCAGGTGAACTTCAACATCAAGGAAGGCCCTACGGTGAAGGTGGGCCAAATCAAGTTCACCGGCAACCAGCACATCAACAGCCTGCTGCTCCGCCGCGCAATGAAGAATCTGAAGCCCATCGGAATCCCTTACTCTATATTCTTTGAAAATATCTTCCCGCAGACCTTCGATGCCTCCAAACTCGAGGAAGACACCGAGCGGGTGCGTCAGGCCTTCCGCGACAAGGGCTACTACAACGCTGCCATCGAAGAGCCCAAGACGCATATTCGCGATGAAGGCGGATTGAACTGGCTTACCTTCCGGCCCAACAAGGGCAAGCGCATTGACATTCTCATGCCCATTGAAGAGGGCGACCGCTATCGGCTCGGCAGCATCACGTTTACCGGCAATAAAGCCGTAAAGAACGAGAAAGCCCTCCGTTCCACATTCGCGGTCAAGGATGGCGAGTGGTTCAACGCAACGCTGATCGCCAAGGGCCTGGAGAACCTCAAAAAAGCCTATGGGCAATTGGGATATATCAACTTCGGCGCCATCCCCAAGCCGGTCTTCGACGATCAAAAACGCACCGTCTCTCTCAATATCGACATCGATGAAGGAAAGCCCTTCTACGTCTCTCGCATCGAATTTCAGGGCAATAGCGTCACACGCGACAAAGTTATCCGCCGCGAGTTGATGGTGGAAGAAGGCAGCGTCTATAACTCCCAGTTGTGGGAGTACAGCCTTCTGCGTTTGAACCAGCTTGAGTACTTTGAACCGCTGAAAGTGGATCAGGACTCCGAGGCTCATCAGGATGCCGAAGCCGGCACCGTCGAGCTGCTGCTGAAGGTCAAGGAAAAGGGCAAGAACTCGATTGGTTTGAACGGCGGCCTGAATGGCCAGTCGGGCGGCTTTTTGGGCGTCAACTACCAGACCAACAACTTCCTCGGATTGGGCGAGACGCTCAGCTTGCAGGGCAATCTGGGAACCTCCGCGCGTACATTCACCTTCGGCTTCTCGCAGCCGTATCTGCACAACCGCCCCTTCAACATCGGCTTCCAGATTTTCAATAACAAGCAGGACTACAACGCGGCCAAGAATTACCAGGTCGCCACCGGCCAATCGGCAAACTTGAGCGCGGCACAGCAATCGCTTACGCAGAATTACAACCAGGGCTCCTACGGCGCAAACTTCTCGGTGAGCTACCCACTGAAGCGGCATGCCTTCCAGCGCGTGGGCTTCACCTACTCGTGGAGCAAGTCTTCGATCACGGCCTTCTCGACCGCCTCGCAGACCTATTTCCAGACCATCAGCTTCCGCTCGGGTATCCAGGGATCCAATGCGCTGAACGGCATTATCAACAGCATGGTCTCGTTCACCTACTCCTATAACACAGTCAACAATCCGATGCGTCCGCGCACCGGCAAGGAGTACTCGGCCGCCTTCCAGACCTCCGGCATCTGGGGCAATGTGCGCTACTACACGCCATCGGTGGCTTACAGATCCTTCCGGCCCATGCACTATCTGATCCCTTCGGCTTCAGGACGAAATGTGCTGGGCATACGCGCTCAGTTGAGTTACATCCAGGGATACGGCGGTGACGTGGCGCCTCCCAATAACCGCCTCTACGCCGGCGGCGAAGGCGAACTGCGTGGCTTTGATGTTCGCGCCGCAACACCGTATGGCTACGTGCCTACCCGCGCCACCATGCAGTTGACCAATCCGGACGGTACTTGCGTTCCGCAGTACTCAAACCAGGTCGAGGTGGGCAAGTGCATCCAAATTGCGGTTCCCGTCTACGGCATTGCTTCTATCGGCGGCGATACCAATCTGGTCACCAATTTTGAATACCGCATTCCCATCGCCGGTCCAGTGACCTTCGCCTTCTTTGACGACTTCGGCATCGACACGGCCCTCAACAAAGGGCAGTTGAAGCAGAGCCCACAGGGCTTCGATTCGTTGATATCCGCCGGCTTCGGCTGCTCGGGTTTTGATACCAGTGGAGCTTGCATCATTGCCAAAGACGGGTCGGATGTAGGTTTCTTGCGCAATATCCATCCGGTAGCGGGCACAAACTTTGTTCCGCGCATGTCCACCGGCGCTGAGATTTCCGTCATCATGCCGGTCATCAACGCTCCCTTCCGTCTTTTCTATGCCTATAACCCGTTTCGCCTCGATGAGAAGCCCTATTGCAATCTGGGCAACGGGGTTAACAATCAGAGCTGCTCCGCTGAGCTGATTACACGGGACATGTTCCCGCCGGATGGCGCGGGCGACTACACCTACGGTCAGGCAATTCAGGGCTACGGTGCGCGCGACCAGTTCCGCGAACCGCGCAAAACCTTCCGACTGACAGTCTCGACGACTTTCTAACGACTCGGTTTAACAGGCAAGCAGAAGGGCCGCTCGCGCAGAGCGGCTCTTTTGCTTGGCGCGCACGCCGGAGTAAAGCTTTTCGCAGCCCGTCTCAGATACGCGGAACCCTCAAAAAGCCTGCCAGTTGCAAAGGATCAATTCATCTGGTTGGACTTTGATTGGAGATAGCGGTCGAAGGGAATCTCAAATGAGAAGAGTTCTTTGCCGTCGGCATCGCGCACTCTGCGCACTTGCAAGCTCGAGCCCGCAAGCGGGCGGTCCAGATCGGAAACATCGTAGAAGAGAAAACCTGCGCGCGTGGTATGCGGCTCAACCACGATTGCGCTGTATTCAAAGTCGTTGAAATCCGCTTCAATCTCTTTGTTGCTGGCTTTGGGCTTCAGCTTAATGGGAGGCAGCGGAGTCGGCATCGGAATCTTGGTGCTCTCACGCTCCTTGCGCGTCATCAGCCGCTCCACATCCTCCGGTTCGGCGGCGCGTATCTTGTCGCCATCGGAGGTGAACAGAAGAATCCGCGCCTCGCTTAGATTGATTGCCCGATCGCCGTTGTTTGTCACTACGATCCGGATTGGCATTACGCCGTGGCCGAGGTAATCAACGCGGAAGAGACTTTCTTTCTCTTTTGTGTCGTATGGTTCGGCGGCAATTGAAATCTTCTCGTCGGTGTGCGTGTCAACCGCTGCAAACGCCGTGGCAGGCTGCACCGGCGGCGGCTTGTGGTCGCTGGCCAACGCTGGCAACGCCAGCCAGATCATTATCGGCGAAACTGCGCGAGAAATGCTCACCGTCCTCGACTGTATCATTTGAAGTTAGACACTGGAAAAGGCAAATCAGTTACGCATGATTCTGTTTCTATACAATCTGGCCTTGCTGGTGGCGCTGGTGCTGGGTGCCCCGTGGTGGCTCTTCCGCATGGCCACCACGCAAAAGTACCGCGAGGGGCTGCGGGAACGTCTCGGCCGGGTGCCCCAGACTCTGATTCAGCAGGCGGGACAGCGCTCCGTCATCTGGGTCCATGCCGTCTCGGTCGGCGAGGTTCTCGCCGTCAGCCGCCTGGTCAAAAGTCTCGACGCCGCGTTCCCGGATTATTTCATCGCTGTCTCAACTACCACGCGCACTGGCCAAGCACTGGCCCGCAGGCGCTTCGGAGCCAATCGCGTCTTCTATTGCCCGCTGGATTTGCCTTTGGCGGTGCGCGCTTATTTGAACGCTCTTCAGCCGCGGATGCTTGTCCTGGCCGAGACCGAGTTCTGGCCCAATCTGCTTAGTGACTGCTTTAGCCGTGACATCCCTGTCGTTGTGGTCAATGCCCGTATCAGTGACCGCTCTTGGCCTCGCTACAGGCGGTCGCGCAGCCTCTGGCAGCCCTTCCTCAGTCGCCTCAGCCGAGTCCTCGCCCAGAGCCAGACCGACGCCGAGCGGCTCAGCGCCCTCGGTTGCCAGCCGCGGCGAGTCACGGTTGGCGGCAACCTCAAATTCGATGTTCGCGCCGCTGAGGAGGCTGAAGCAACTAGGCTCTTGAAGAAAGCCGGCGCCGGTCTGCGCATCGTCGTTGCCGGCAGCACTCTGGAAGGCGAAGAGGCCGCGCTGCTCCAAGCCTGGCCGCGGCTGCTGGAAACCGATCCGAAGCTAATCTTGGTTGTAGCGCCTCGTCATCCCGAGCGCTTTGCCGCGGCGGCCGCGATGCTGGACCGATCCGGATTCAACTGGGAGGCGCGCTCCAACTGGCAACCGGAAAAAGAAGAATCTCGCCGGCCGCTCAACTCTGGGCAGATCGTGCTGCTGGACACCATCGGCGAACTCGCTTCAGTCTACTCGCTGGCTGCGGTAGCCTTTGTCGGTGGCAGTCTGATTCCAGCAGGCGGCCACAATCCCTTGGAGCCGGCGCAGTTTGCGGTTCCCATCGTGATGGGCCCGCACTATGAAAACTTCCGCGCCATCACGGAGGATTTACTGGCGCACCAAGCCCTCCGCATCGCCACGGCTGAAGAGCTTGCCAACGCTTTGCAGGCCTTGCTCGGTGACCCCGAAGCGGCCAAGGCGATGGGAGAAAGGGCCAGGATGGTCTTTGACAGTCAGGCCGGGGCAACCGGCCGCTGCGCGGATGCGATCATGGATCTGCTAGCTGAGAGGAGGGCCGCGAGTTGAAACGTCCCTTGCTTATTCCATTCACTCCGCTGTACGCTGCCGGGCTGGCTTTTCGCAACTGGCGCATCGAATCTGGACGTGAACCGGTGCGCCGCCTGCGCTTCCCGGTCGTCAGCATCGGCAACCTCTCCACTGGCGGTTCGGGCAAGACACCGCTCACCATCGCGCTCGCCAGAGCCCTCCAGCAACGGGGCTTTCGCGTCGATGTGCTCAGCCGAGGCTACGGCCGCAAGAGCAAGCTTGCAGCCCGCGTCAAGGCCGACGGCGTCGCGGAAGACTTCGGCGACGAGCCGCTGATGATTGCCCGCCAAACTGGTCTTCCGGTTTACGTAGCACCGCGGCGCTATGATGCTGGCGTGATGGCCGAGGCGGACCTGCCGCAATCCGTTGGCGAGAATGATCCGCCAATCGTTCATCTACTCGACGACGGCTTTCAGCACCGCCAGCTCGCCCGCCAGGTGGATATCCTGCTCCTCGACCGCCGCGACTGGCAAGATCGTTTGCTACCGGCCGGAGATCTGCGCGAGCCGCTCAAGGCCGTTCGCCGCGCAAGCATCATTGCCATTCCAGCCGACGACCTCGAGCTGGAAGCCGAACTGCGCGCGTGGGGTTGGCAAAATCCCATCTGGCGCATTCACCGCACAATGGAAGTTCCATTCTTCGATGGGCCGGTAGCCGCTTTCTGTGGGATCGCGCGTCAGGAACAATTCTTTCTAGGTCTGGAAGCTGCGGGAGTCAAATTGGCACTTCGGCGCGCCTTCCCAGACCACTTCCCCTACACCCGCGCCGTTCTTGAAGAGTTGCTGGCTAAATCTCGCGCCGCCGGAGCTACCGCCTTCGTTACCACCGAAAAAGATCTGGTCCGGTTGGGAAGGCTCGCCTCGATCTTCCTTGAATCCATCCCTCGGCCGGTGCGCTTGAGCATCGAAATCCAAGAGCAGGAAGTCGCGATCGATTGGATCGTCGATCAGATTGCACCGTCGTTCACTTCGCCCCTAACATGAGAAAATCAGAGCTTGCGGACGCATTCCAACTTTCGCTTGCTAGTGGTCCGGCTGGGCGCCATGGGCGATATTCTGCATGCCCTGCCGGCAATCACCGCACTGCGGCAAGCGCATCCCGACTGGCTTATCGACTGGGTGGTTGAGCCGCGCTGGCGAGCCCTGCTTTCCGTTGAAGAAAGCCTTGGCCCGCAATCCGCGCAGAGTCCAGCGCAGCCTTTGGTTGACAATCTCTATTTTGCTCCGACCAAAACCTGGCGTAACGCACCCTTGAGCCGCCAAACCTTTCATGAGATCAAAGCTCTGCGCGCACAGCTCCAGGCTGGCGAGTTCGACGCCGTAATCGACTTGCAAGGCGCCATTCGATCAGCCGTGGTGGCCCGATTGGCTGGCTCCTCGCGAATAATTGGTGAGTCGGAGCCACGCGAGCGGGCAGCGCGCTGGCTCTTCACCGAGCGCATCCGCACTCACGGCGCGCACGTGATTGAACAGGATCTGGAGTTAGCTTCGGCCATCGCGGGCGATGCGCTTGCCCCCGTCGCTCCTTGGCTGCCAATTGACCCGTCCGCGGAAGGTTGGGCTGAGGAGATCCTGCCTCATGCCGTCAGTCTGCCTGTTGCGCTCATCAACCCCGGTGCGGGCTGGGGCGCCAAGCGCTGGCCTGCGGAGCGCTATGCCGCTGTGGCACAGGGCCTTATCGCGCGTGGCTGCCGTGTGCTGGTCAATGCCGGGCCTGGCGAGGAGCCGCTCGCTCAGTGCGTCGCAAGCCAAACCGGCGGGGCTGCTCTTGCGCTCACCTGTTCGCTGGCCCAGCTCATCGCGCTCACGCGCCGCATTGCGCTGGCAGTCGCCGGAGACACAGGTCCACTCCACTTGGCTTGCGCCCTCGGCCGGCCAGTAGTAGGCATCTATGGTCCCACCGACCCCAGTCGCAATGGTCCCTTCGGTACACGATTCAAGGTTTTGCGCAGTTCGCGGAGCCGCCGCGATCACAGTCGCCGTGAAGCGCCTGAAGCGGGCCTGTTAACCATCCAGCCGGCCGACGTGCTGCGCGCGGCCGACGCGTTGCTTTATCCTGAGTCAGCCCTATGAATCCAATCGCCAGTCCGTCCAGCTCCAATTCCGCGCAACCGCAGCCCCCGCTTCCTGATCCACACCCGCTAGACTGGATAGCTCGCTGGCAGCGTGTGGCCCGGCGCGTTCGCGTTCCGCTTGGGTTTCTTACCGCCGCCCTTTATCTCTTTGAACTCTGGCGGCGCGCGCCCCTGCCAACCGCCGTGGCCTGGAGTTTGGCGCTGGTCGTGACCGGCCTATGGCTCCGCGCCTATGCTTCCGGTTACGTGAAGAAAAACCGTGAATTGACGGTGACTGGCCCTTACGCCTACGTCCGCAATCCGCTGTATCTGGGCTCAATGCTGATCGCGGCTGGGTTTGCGCTGGCGTTGCTCAGTTGGCTGGTGGCAGTTGTCCTAGCCCTGGTTTTTGCGGCAATTTATGTGCCTGTGATCGCCTCCGAGGAGCGTTTTTTGCGCGCTACCTTTGCCGGCTTCGATGACTATTGCCGGCAGGTTCCGCGGCTGATTCCGCGCCTTACTGCGGCGAACCAATCACACCGCCAAGCCGCAAAACGAAGCTTCTCGCTGTCGCTTTACATCCGTCACCGCGAGTACAATGCAGCTATAGGGGCTATTTTGCTTTACCTCAGCTTGCTCCTGCTGCGGCCCGTGCTCGCCGCATTTGTCAATTTGCCGCGATAAGCGGTTTCGACGACCTTGTGTTCGTTGTGCAGTCTATTTTTGAGGAGCCTTGTCCGCCGGTGAAGATGAGCACAGCCGCTACCGTCCTTTTCAGCGTTCTCGCGCTTGCCACCGTGGCTCGCGGGCAGCAGATTGCGTCTCTAACGCCGCCGCGCGCCGGCTTTAGCTTTCCGCAAAAGCAGACTCTCACCTACGCGGTAGACTGGCGTGTCTTTCCCGCTGGAACGGCAGTGATCCGTTTCGAGGCCGACGGCGAGCGCGAGAATCTTACCGCCAGCGCTGACACCAGCGGCGCCATCAACCTGCTCTTCCATGTCGCCGACCGCTTCCAATCCAGTTTTGACCGCGCCCGCGGCTGCACAGACGACTTCAACAAGCAAACGGTTGAAGGCCGCCGTCAGGTTACTTCGACACTTCATCTGGACTATTCCCTCAAACGCTCAATCCTGAATGAAAAGAACTTGGTCACCGGGCAGACCAAGCACATTGAGACGCCCGTCTCCGGATGCTTCACTGACCTGCTGACCGGTATTTTTTATGCATCGTCGCAGCCCATCGATTTGGGGCACAACTTTGTGATTCCGGTTGTGGACGCGCTGCATATTGTGCCGGTGACGATGAAGGTGGAAGGCCGCGAGGAGATCAAGACCCCGCTCGGCGCCTTCAAGACCATACGAGTCCAGCCCACGGCGGACGCCGGCGTAGTGAAAAATCGAGGCAACATCTGGATCTGGTATACCGACGATGATCGGCATCTACCCGTGCAAATGCGGGCCCGGCTCTTCTGGGGCACCATCACCTTCCGGCTCATCGGCAACGAGAACAAGTAAAAAGTCAGTTTTCGGTCGCTTGCGAACAGCTACCGTCCGGGCAAGCCGACTGCGGCATTCGCGCCGCCCGCGCAAAGGCCTCGTCCTCGGTGGCCAGTTCCTCGTCCAGCATTCCCATCGCGCGGAAGTCCTCCAAGGTCTGCAAGGCCGTCTCTTCGTCAATCTTTGAGAGCGCAAACCCAACGTGAACAATGGTATAGTCGCCGACCATCACCTCCGGCACGTAGTCCAGACAGACGCGCTTGACCACACCGCCAAAGTTCACACGCCCCACGCGGAGATCGCCCTCAGTGAGAATCTCTTCGACTTTTCCCGGAATCGCTAAGCACATAGTTTAACCTTATACCGTCTTCAAGGCGCGGTATAGTGTGATCCAACTCACTCCGCAGGCTATTTCTTTTTAATGCGCTGCGTGGCAACTTCCACGCTCCAAAAGTCAGCCGGCAACTCCTGGTTGTACGTCGCATGAGTCAGGTAATACTGCCGGGTCATCTCATCGTTCTTGAAGCGGGTAATGGCAAAAGCGGTAGGAAATCCGCCAATGGTGTGATAATCGTCGTACTCTTCGGCGTCTACGTTCTTGTCCTTGTAAAGCGGGTCGCGCCACTCAAAGGTGCGGCGGAGCGGGAGGTGGGTCTCCACATCCATCAGGATTGTCACAGCCTCATTCTGCGCGGAGATCAGCGTCACCTGATCGGCTAAGTGGCGCTCGGCAAGCCGCTGGCCGTCGTAGATCAAAATCGTCTTCGGGTCTTTGAGCCAGAGCTTGATTGCCGTCTCGATCGAGTGATCGCGGCGGCGAAGGTAGTCATCCAAAATGTCTTGCGGCAGCGGCGCTTTACCTTTGTACGTGACCTCGGTGCCCGTGCGCCCTATGTAAAACTGCACCACGTCGCGATGTATGGTGATATCAATTCGGTCGTGATCGGGCCATTCGTGGTATTCCCAATAGGCGGTGGTTCCGGCGTCTGGATTGCCGTGGTAGAAGGCGGCAACGTGTTCCTCCCGCATCTGATTTTTCATATTGAGCCAGGCTTGCCCGCCCAGAGCCTGCACCATTGCGTCCAACGCGGCGCGCGCCTGCCGCGAGTTCTTCAGTGCCTCGTCCTCGGTACCCTGCGCCCTCAAATTGAGCGGCGCGGCCAGCATCGCAACGGCCACCAGAACCGGCAGAACTCTGTGCATGATCTTCATCTCCTCAAAGGATTGGACGTCAAACGATTGGACGTCGATGTCCTGCTAAAAGCTCAGTCCTGGGCTCAAACTAAAACATTGTTCACAGGGATGTCGAGGATGATTGACCGCGCACTGCCAGCCGGTGCGGATCGGAAAAGAGCCGCTCGTCAGATGGCGCGGAGCACACGCCCGGGTAGAGTGAATATGGCGCCGACCAACTCCAGTGCGCCGCCCACGGCAATGCCCACCACGCGGAACGGCAGCAGGATCAACCACACCAGTGGAAACAAAATCAGCGCCACAATTGCCAGCGGCCAGCACAACACAAGCAGAATGCAAAACAAGAGAAACTTTGCCACCATTCAGCCCTCAACGCCGCGAGCCCTCGCCCTCAGCGTTTGATTGTAGTATGCGAATCCGTTTCAAATGCGGTTCCCCGCTGGCAACCACACCTGAAAATGGACCATGCAACAGAATCCGCGCATCTCTTTCAAGATTGCCCAATTCTATTGCGAGGTTTTTTGCAGATCATTTCCCGTTCTGAGCTCACAATAAAAGTAGTGGCAAAAAAGAGGCCCAATGACCGTTCACCAATCTACAACCCGCGCAATTTCAGTCCCGACTTCCTATTGCCTGGCCCCCTATCTTTCCCGTTTCTTCGCCAAAAATCCCGCCTACCCCCACCCCCCCTACCCTGTGCAGCCCTACTTTTGTGCGCATGGATCAATGTAACACACATGCTTTCAATTGTTTGTAATTTTTACACAGTTACTAAACAGTAACTGAAAACCCCCGTTTTTGCCCGCATTTTCGCTCAAAAAAGCACCGTTTTCATTCAAAATGCTCGCCTTTTCGTCGGTTTTCGCGGATGTCTTCCGCTATTCCCTGGCGAGACTTTTCCAGGCTCTCAAAAGTCCTGGCGCCAACCTCGCTTAAAGCCTCAAACGCGATTGCCCAGCAGTTCCTTAGCTTGGTTGTGCGCGGGCATCTGGCTTTGTGCGACAATATTCTCTGAGAATGCGCGGCTGCCAAAGTGCACTGCGCGGAGGAAACAGCCATGGGCGATCTGTTGCAGCCAACACATTTGCTGATCATCGCGATCGTTTTGCTCGTCCTGTTTGGCGGCAAGCGTTTGCCGGAGTTGGGCAAGGGCCTGGGTGAGGGCCTGAAAGGCTTCAAGGAAGGCCTCAAGGGTGTTAGCGATCCTCCCGCGCCGCCGCCCGCACAGACCGCCTCGCAGCAGAATGTTGTTCCGCCTCAGCCCACCGCAGCGCCGGTCGATCCCCAGATCAGGCGTCTCTAAGCCGCTCGATTCAATGCAAAAGGCCTGTGCGGATGCGCAGGCCTTTTGCATTGCTGCCAGAGTTGTGCCGAGTAAGGTTTAGTGAGCGTCTTGCCCTGAAGGGAAGTAACCGGTCTTGGCGATCACGTCCACCTCATTTGCCGGACGATCGACACGCACCTCGATTTTGCGGAACTTGTCGTCGATAAGCGGCTCGTGGCTGTAGTAACCCAGCGTGTACTGGTTGCGCGCTTCCTCGGCGATCTTGGCGTAGCTCTTTTCAATGCCGTTCAAGTTGCTCTCGGAATCGGCTGTTCCGCCGGTGGCGTGAATATATTTGACCAGCAGGTTGTCATACATGGTAAAGGGCAGGTGGATGCGGCTTACGTATCCCTCGCCCCAGCGGGCTGAGTCGCCCACCAGAGTTCCATAGACGGCGGTCTTGTTGGTCTCCAGATAGCGCAGCACCTCGCCGTACTTGGCTTTGCTGCCGTACTCTTTGCCGTCACTAATGACGTAGATGATGCGGCGGCGGCCTTTGGGGCGCGTGGAAAGCTCTTTAGCCGCGGCCAGAATGGCGTCGTTCAGGGTGTGAATCTCTTTGGGAATGGTCATGAACGTGGTGCCGCCGGCTGAGCCGCCGGGAGCCAGATTGGGATCAACGCAACTGCCGTTTTGGGTAATGTTGCATCCGGTCATCGAACCGCTGTTGATCGGCGCTCCCATCTCAGTGCCTGTGGCTTTGGTAAGCGCAAGCACGGCGGGCAGGCGATTGCTCTGCGCACCGGTAAAGCCGGTCCGCTCCTGGGCTCCGTTGTTGTAAGAGAAGACCGCAACCTCGTCATAGGGAGTAAGAGCGCCTTGGATGGCCTCCAGCGAGTTGTTTACCTTGGCCATTACATCCGCGGTCAGGCTCTGGTCGATGACGAAAGCGATAGAAAGCGGAAAAGAATCCGTCGTGAAAAAAGCAATCGGCTGGCGCGTGTCGTTCTCGAAAACTTTGAAGTCG
>JBEKDN010000008.1:0-36140 GCA_050014335.1 Occallatibacter sp.
CATCTCCATCTTCACGCCCTCCCGCGCTGGTCCGGCGACACCAACTTCATGACCACCATCGCCGAGTCCCGCATCCTCCCCGAAGACCTCGAAACCACTTGGAAGCGCATGCGCGTTGCGTTCGCGGAGTTGGCAGGTTAGCGAGTCGGCGAGGCAGCAAATCGAAGCGACGCTACACCACTTTTACTTTTGTTCAATTGCCTAAGCTGAGAGAAGAATTCATCTACAGCACTAGCTTCAATCTCCTCGAAGAAAAGAGCATTTTGTTCGGGGAAATTCCAATTTGACCCTGTATTACTCTCATTCTCCGACGCGATGCGAGGTTCTACTACTGCATGACCAGCAGAGTCGTTACAAAAGAAACGCAAATGCGCTGCGCCCCCGGCGAATCTTCTTCCAAAAGCACCAAATTCAAGCTCACGAATATCAATTTTGTTTCGTGGAAATCCATCAAGTAACTGGGCTGCTTCGGCAAGATATTCAATCCCAATGTAGGTTCTAGCTGCCCCGGAAAAAATAGCATTCGAGGCAGTCACTTCGGCTTCAAGAACATGGATGTCGTGCCAAAGATACTTCACTTGAAGGCCAGCGCTCACAATCTCCTCTTTTCGCCAGCTTTAAAATCGAACAAAAGAATATTATTGCGCATCTCCGCTCTCCTCCGCCCCAGCCTCCAAGGCCAACCCAGTCTGCGACCATTCCACCGATTCCATCTCGCGCACCTCCGGTTGAAGTTTCCTTACCTCGACTAACTCCCCATCGGAGTGCGCTAACTCGCCTAACTGCCTTCCATAAGAAAAAATCCCGCCTTTGCCTTCAATTGTGCCAAGAAATTTATTGTAGTAATCCATACTGCTACCCAGCGCATTCCCGAGCCTCGCAACATGCCCTTGCGCAACCACGAGCTTTTCATAAATCTTGCGGCCCATCTCGTGAATCGCCTTTGCGTTCTTCGTAATCTCCGATTGCTGCCAGCCAAATTCCACGGCGCGCAGCAGAGCAATCAGCGTTGTCGGCGTAGCCATCACCACATGGTTCTGCGCGCTGAATTCAATCAGCGACGGATCAGCCTCGAGCGCCGCGCTGAAGAGCGCTTCACTCGGCAAAAAGCACACAACAAAATCTGGAGCCTTATCAAACTGCTTCCAATAAGCCTTGCCCGACAACTCCTTCAAATGCAATTTGACTCGCGCCGCATGAGCCGCAAAACGTAGCGTCTGCGTGGCGGCGTCCGTTGCGCCGTCAGCGTCCAGAAAGGCATCCAGAGGAGTCTTGGCGTCCACCACAATCTCGCGGCCATTCGGCAGTTGAATCGTCATGTCGGGGCGCAGCATCTTGTCGTCTTCGTCGCGCGCCGTCACCTGCTCGCTGAAGGAGCAATACTGCACCATTCCAGCAAATTCCACGCAGCGCTTCAGTTGCAGTTCACCCCAGTTGCCGCGCGTCTTGGGCGCGCGCAGCGCGGTGATCAACTGCGCAGTCTCAATCTTCAGAGCATCCAGCGATGCGGGAATTGTTCTCTGAATATTCTCGACCAGAGTCTCCACTTTGAAGTAGGCTCCGGCGCGGTGCGTCTCCATTGCGCGCGCCTGCTCGTCAAAAGCCCTCAGCGCCGCGCCAAGCGGGTCCAGCATATTTTTAATCGCCAGTTCCTTGGCTTCGAGAGTCTCTTTTGCCGCTGCGCTCTGTCCGCCCAACTCCTGCTTGGCCAGTGTCAAAAACGATTGGTTGTTTGCGTTCAGCGCCCGCGCCGCCAGATCTCCAAATGCTGTCTCGATCTCCACTTTCATCAGCGCATATTTATTTTTCTCCGCCGTTATGTTCGCTTCGGCTGTACCTAGTTCTCCCGTCAGCTGCGTAACGTTCTGTTGCGCGTCCTTCAACTCGGCGGTCTGCGCGGCCTTCTCCGCTTCCAGTCCCATCACCCGCTCTCTAAGCAACTGCTTCTCTGCCTGGCCAGAGTTTTTTCCCAGCCAGTAACCCAGCAGCACGCCGGCCAACACCGCGACAATCCCAATTATCAAATCCTGCATCGCCATTCCTCTTCCTCATTTCGCCTAATATACGCCGAAATGCTGTGCGATTTCAGCCCTTTCCTGTTCTCGGTTTCCTGTTCCCCCAGGGCAATCGCATTTGAGGTTTGAGGGCGAAAATCGATGGAGCGCTTTCAAGGTTCTGGAAGACGGTTTGAGTGTGGGCGAGATCGATAGATGCGGCTGCGAAAAGTGGTGAAAAGGCGAGTTTTTTGGATGAAAACGGCGCGTTTCGGGCCAAAAAGTGGGCAAAATGGGCGGTTTGCAGTTACTAATTGGTAAATATGCTTAAAATGCAAGCCATTGATATTAAGCTTGTTACTGGAAATTGACGAGCAAAAAACCGGCTCCACAGGGTAGGGGGGGTGGGGGTGTGCGGATTTTTGGTATTCAAATGACGGCTTTGGGTTGGCCGGAGTCGGACCTTTGGGTTCATATTTCTATTGTGCGCGCTCGGGAATTAATTATCTGCAAACCGCTTGCGGTGGGGTCAGAGTCGTGAGGATGATTTCACGTTTCGGCGGCAAGGCCGTAAGCATCTGCGGTGGGCAGCGGCTCGCGGTACGCTCGCCGGGGTTCGCTAGCGGAATGGATGGGGTGCCCGGCTGCATACGCGGCGCTATTGCCATAGGATGCCTGATCAAACTTTCTTAGTGCGATACACTCATATATTAACAATTGGCGCTTGACAAAATAGGCGATGGTTGCCTATCGTTAGCAATTGGAAGGCGAGAGTGCTAGCAATATGCTGGAAGAAGTGCTCAAACACTTCCGCCGCTCCTGTCAAAGAGCCGCAACTCGCAGATTCCGAAGTGCTTTCTTAAACCAACCCCAAATTCCGCGGCGGGTCATCCCCCGGCCGCGCGTGAAGGAGAAGCAAAGCAATGGCAGCAACATCGTTTACACCGCTTCATGATCGTATTCTGGTCCGCCGTTTGGAAGAGGGCGAAACCATCCGTGGGGGCATCATCATCCCCGATAGCGCCAAAGAGAAGCCCCAGGAAGGCGAAGTGATCGCCGTGGGCAAGGGCAAGAGCAACGATAAGGGCGAAACCTTCCCGCTGGATGTGAAGAAGGGCGACAAGATTCTCTTCGGCAAATACTCCGGCACCGAGATCAAGCTCGATGGCGAAGAATTTCTGATCATGCGCGAAGAAGAAGTTCTGGGAATTGTGAAGAAGTAGCTTTGCAGGGATTAGGGATCAGGGGTCAGGGGTCAGTCAAGGCGCTCGAACGACTGACAGTCTGGTAGACCTCATCGTCCCGGCTCTGAGCATCGTTTACTGAAAACAGCACACGGGTCCAAGGATCATAAAAACCGACCCCTGATCCCTGACCCCTGAACCCTTTTAAGGAGAGTTACAGCAATGGCAAAGCAGATTTTGCACGGTGAGGAATCCCGTCAGGCGATCTTGCGCGGCGTGAACACGCTGGCGGACGCGGTTAAGGCAACGCTCGGCCCCAAGGGCCGCAATGTCGTCATCGAGAAGAAATTCGGTTCGCCGACGATCACCAAGGACGGCGTAACGGTGGCCAAAGAGATCGAGTTGAAGGACCCGCTGGAAAATGTGGGCGCGCAGCTTGTGAAGGAAGTGGCCTCAAAAACGAGCGACGTGGCCGGCGACGGCACCACGACGGCAACGGTTCTGGCGCAGTCGATCTTCCGCGAAGGCGTAAAGACGGTGGCCGCGGGCGCGAACCCGACGGCGCTGAAGCGCGGCATCGACAAGGCGGTCGCGGCGATTATCGGCACGCGCGACAAGGACGGCAAGTGGACCACGGACGGCGCACTGGGCAAGCTCTCCAAGCCCGTCAACGAGGGTTCGGTTGCCCAGGTGGGCGCAATCTCGGCCAATGGCGATCAGGAGATCGGCGACATTATCGCCGAGGCGGTGAAGGTTGTGGGCAAGGACGGCGTCATCACGATTGAAGAATCGAAGACGATGCACACTGGCCTGGAGACTGTGGACGGAATGCAGTTTGACCGCGGCTATCTGAGCCCGTATTTTGTCACCGACGCCGAGCGGCTGGAAGTGATTCTGGAAGAGCCCTACATCCTGATCTACGAGAAGAAGATCAGCGCGATGAAGGATCTGCTTCCCCTGCTGGAGCAGGTGGCGCGCGGCGGCAAGCCGCTCTTGATCATCGCCGAAGACGTTGAGGGCGAGGCCCTGGCGACGCTGGTGGTGAACAAGCTGCGCGGAACGCTGAACGTGGCTGCCGTGAAGGCTCCAGGCTTCGGCGATCGCCGCAAGGCTATCCTGGGCGACATTGCGATTCTGACCGGCGGCAAGGCCATTACCGAAGATCTGGGCATCAAGCTGGAAGGCGTAAAGCTTGAGGATCTGGGCAAGGCGAAGCGCATCACGATCGACAAGGACAACACCACGATCGTTGACGGCGGCGGCAAGGCCAGCGAGATCGAAGGCCGGGTCAAGGAGATCCGCGCACAGATCGAGAAGACCACGTCGGATTACGACAAGGAGAAGCTGCAGGAGCGGCTGGCCAAGCTGGTGGGCGGCGTTGCCATCATCAAGGTTGGCGCGGCAACCGAGACCGAGCTGAAGGAGAAGAAGGCTCGGGTCGAGGACGCGCTGCATGCGACTCGTGCAGCTGTGGAGGAAGGCATCGTCCCCGGCGGCGGCGTGGCTCTGGTTCGCGCAATTCCGGCAGTGGACGAGTTGATCAAGACACTGGATGGCGACGAGAAGATTGGCGCCAACATCGTTCGGCGTTCGCTTGAAGAGCCGCTGCGGCAGATTGTTATCAATGCCGGCGGAGAGGGCGCGGTGGTGATTGCCAAGGTGCTGGAAAACGCCAACCAGCATTTCGGCTACAACGCCCAAACGGGCGAGTACGAGGATCTGGTCAAGGCCGGCGTCATCGATCCGACCAAGGTTACGCGCACGGCGCTGCAGAATGCGGCATCGATCGCAGGCCTTCTGTTGACCACCGAAGCATTGATCGTCGAGTTGCCGGAGCCCAAGTCGGCCCCAGCGGGCGGCGGACACGGCGGCGGCGGCATGGACGGCATGTACTAAGGCATGCCATGGGCAGTAGTGCCTACCCTTCGGTGTTAGCCTAAACCCTGATGGCAGCATCGTTGCAAGTGGACTTCTTGGTGATGGGGGCAGGCGTGGCCGGGCTGCGCGCAGCGGTTGAGCTGGCGCGGCACGGCGACGTTCTGGTGGTCACCAAGGAGTCGGTAGGCGAGTCCAACACCCACTATGCGCAGGGCGGAATTGCCGTGGCCATGGAGGGCGATGCGGACGTTGCTCTGCACCTTGAAGACACGGTCAATGCCGGCGATGGGCTGGTTTATCGCCCGGCAGCTCAAGCGCTGGTAGCCGAAGGGCCGGTGCGGGTGGCGGAGCTGATTGAATGGGGCGCCGCCTTCGATTCCGAAGCCGGCGAGCTACTGCGCACGCGTGAAGGCGCGCATTCCTTACCTCGAATTCTGCATGCAAACGGAGACGCCACAGGCGCGGAGATCAGCCGATCTCTGGCAGCCTTTGCTCGCGTCCACAAACGCATACGCTTTGCGGAGTGGACCACAGTCACCGGGCTGGTTGTGGCCGATGGTCGCGTAGTTGGCGCCGATTTGCTGGATCGCGAGAATCGCCGGGAGCGTGTTAGCGCGCTTGCCGTGCTGGTGGCTGCTGGCGGCGCGGGGCAGGTTTACTCAGACACTACAAATCCGGCTGTGGCGACCGGCGACGGCATTGCTTTGGCTGCGCTGGCGGGCGCGGAACTAGCCGACATGGAGTTCTACCAATTCCATCCAACAGCGCTATCGCTGGCGGATGCGCCGCGATTTTTACTTTCAGAGGCTTTGCGCGGCGAGGGCGCAATTCTGCTGAACGATCGCGGAGAACGCTTTATGCCGCGCTACCATCCGCTGCTGGAACTGGCGCCCCGCGACGTGGTTGCTCGCGCTATTACCCGCGAAGGGATGGGCACTGTGCCAGGAGAAGCGCGTATGGTCTACCTGGACATGCGGCACGTCAAGGCAATCGACCCGCACCATCGCTTTCCTGGCATCAGCGCGGTTCTGGCGCAATACGGGCTCGACCTTAGCCGCGATCTGATTCCCGTGCGCCCAGCGGCACATTATTTGATGGGCGGCATCCGGACCGACCTATTCGGCCGCACTACGCTGCGCGGTCTTTACGCGGCGGGCGAGGCGGCTTGCACTGGCGTTCATGGGGCGAATCGTTTGGCATCGAACTCGCTGCTTGAGGGACTGGTTTTTGGAGCGCGGGCGGCGCTGTCGATGCTCGACGACCGCTTGCCGTGGGGGCAAAATTCCGAAAAATCATTGGAGTATCCCAGACCTCTGACCACCGAAGAAGAGACGCGCCTCGAAGAGATTATCGCCAAGTTGCAGGCCGCGATGTGGTCTTATGCCGGACTGCTGCGCGAGGAGTCTACGCTACGCCTGGGCTTAGCCGCGCAGGGGACTTGTGCGGCGGCATTGGCTGAGTTGGCTGGACAAGATAAAAGCAGCCGCCGACTGGCCGAGGCGCAGGCGATGAGTTGCGTGGCTCATGCGATTCTGGCTTCGGCTTTGGCAAGAACTGAAAGCCGCGGCGCTCACTTCCGGAATGACTTTCCCCATCGCGACGATGCGAATTTCCGGAAGCATTCGATATTCAGAAGCGATGGGCAGGTTGCGTTTGAAGAGTGGTGAGAAGGCTTTCAGTGGTCGGTTTTCAGTTCTTTGCTTGCCGCGAGCCATGAAACCGACGCGCAGACCGTAAGAATTGCGCCCACTATAACCAGCGACGGAATTATCGATACCTCGATCCAGCGGACGAAGAGCATTTTCAAGGCCATGAAGGCTAAGAGAGCACCCAAGCCGTAATGCAGATAGCGGAAGCGATCAAGCAAAGATGCCAGGGCAAAGTAGAGTGAACGCAAGCCGAGGATGGCTGCGATATTCGACGTGTAGACGACAAAGGGATTGTGACTGATGGCGAGCACGGCGGGGATCGAGTCGACGGCAAAGAGCACGTCGGTGACTTCGACGGCAAGAATCACGGGCAGCAAAGATCCCTTGGCCGGTTGCAATCGCCGAATCCACTCCGGGATAGCCGCGTTGGCCGAGCCGCCTCTGACCAGCCGCCATGCCGCATAGAGCAGAATCAGGCCGAAGATCCAGGTGATCCAGTCAAAGCGGCGCAGGAGTGTGATGCCCGCGGCGATGAAGAGCGCGCGCAGAACCACCGCTCCGGCCACGCCCCAAAGCAAGGCCGTGTGCTGGCGGCGCGGCGTGATGCGGAAGCCCTGAAAGATCACCAGAAAGACAAAGAGATTGTCCACGCTGAGCGAGGTTTCAATGGCGTAGCCGGCGACAAATTCAAGCGCTGGTTGGCGCCCCTTGGCGATGGCGATCCAGGCGGCAAAGCCAATTGCCGTGGCGAAGAGAAGAGCGGTCCAGAGCCAGGCAACGAGTTGCGGATGGCGCGTCTCCCGCCGATGACCGGGAAGCAGTGAGTCGGCGAAAAGCAGCGCCGCAATCCCCGCATGAAAACCCAACCACCATTGCCACGAGACGCCCGCGATCATAGTTGAATGCTCCGAAAAGCAGCTAGAATATCACCGCTGGTTTATCAGCCGTATCGTTTCCATGAAGACGTCGCCGTCGATCGTCAGGCTATGGGCGCTGATTTTGTCCATGGTGTCTTTGTCGGTGTGGTGGTAGCTGTTGTTGGGGCCGTAGTCCAGGTCGATGATGTCGATCGATGGGACGCCGCGACGGACGAAGGGCTGATGATCGTCCGAAATTTCGTTACTGGTTTGAAAGAAATAGTGCTCGTAGCCGAATTTCTTGGCCGCTTGACGGACCAAGGCAACGAGCCAATCGGTGGATTGAGTTTCACGCAGAATGTTGAGATCCTTGTCGCCGATCATGTCGGCGAGGATGAAGGCTTTGATTCTGGCAAGTGTGCCGTCGCGCTGCCATTTGGCGGCGAGGTGCTTGGTGCCGTAGGTCGAGTCGGAGTCGGTCCAGCTCTGGATTGCCTCTTCGCCGTCATCGAAGAGCAGCCAGACCGAGTAGCCTTCGAGCTTTTTGCCGCCGGCTGTTTGTGCGCGCAACAGGTCGCCGATGGCCATGAGCAAACCGGTTGTCGAGCCGCCGTCGTTGGCGCCGACGAAGTTGATGTTTTTGAGCCAGTAGTTGGTCTCGTAGTGCGTGGCCAGCACAATCACGCCGTCTTTTTTGCCTGGATAGCGCACGATGAAGTTGCGCATGGGCACTGGGCCGATGGGCGTCATCGGGGTGAAAGTATCTTCTTCCAACTGGTCGTGCTGGAAGTGGCTTCGCAGAAAGGCTTCAGCCTTCAGGTGGCCCTCGCTGGTGGGCCAGCGCGGGCCAATGGAGACAAACTCGCGCGCGTATTCCAAAGCCTTGGCGCCGTTGAAGTGCTGCTGGGTTGGCGCGGACAAGGGAGTGAGCAGGAGCAGCGCGGTTGCTATCTTGCAAAGATTCGAAATAAGGAAACGGCGCATAAAGAGCGTACCTCAGGGGCTAGAGCCCAGTTTCGTTTTTTGCTGCTTCCTTGGCCTTGCGCCGCGAGGGATGCACCCACCACGCAACGCCGATCCCGATCAAATAGAGCGCCAGCATGGGAATGGCGTAGATGCACATGGTCCAGGGATCGGGACTGGGACAGATGATGGCCGCAACCACAAAGACCGCCAAGATGGCGTAGCGAATATTCTTCCAGAGAAAGCGCGGGCTTACGATGCCGAAGAGCGCCAGAAAGAAGATGAGCACCGGCAGTTCAAAGCTGATGCCGAGGCCCAGAATGATGGAGAGAAAGAAGCCTGTGTACTCTTCAATGGTGACCATCGGAGTAAAGTTGTGGCCGAAGTTCACGATCAGAATTTGCAACGCGCCTGGCAGCACGTAGAAATAACCGAAGGCAGCGCCGGTCAAGAACAGTCCCACCGTTGCCGCCATGAAGGGAATTACAAAGCGGCGCTCTTTTTGGTAAAGCCCTGGCGCGATGAAAAGCCAGACCTGGTAGAGGATGAAGGGCGAGGCCAGAATGGCTCCCGCGACGAGCGAAACCTGCAGGTCCAGGTTCAGCGGGTCCATGGGATGCGTAAAGACGAGCGTTTTGCCGATGCGATTAAGCGGCGCCTGGATGAGTCCGACGAACTTGTCATGAAAGGCCCAGGACGCAATGAAACCCACTACCAGAAAGATGAAAGAGCGGACGATGCGCTTGCGCAGTTCGTCCAGATGTTCCATCAGGCTCATGCCAGGCAGCTCGGCGCGCTCGGCCACTGCGGCCCTTGCTCTGCCGATTGCGTCCGCGGGATCAACCATGATTTGCCTGCCTGTCTTCCGCGGCTGCTGGTCCAGCGGGCGCTTGCGATGGAAGAGCATCCTGCGGCACGCTGTGTGGCCGCGCGGCTTCTACAGGTTGACCGGTTGAAGGCAGTTGAATGCGAGGATATGGCTCTTCCGCTTGAGTTGCAGTAGCCGCAGCGATGGCAGGCGGATAATTGGCCTCTTCCGGATAGGGATTTGGAATTGGAAACTGGCCGTCTGGAAGTGGCGTTCTGTCGAGGGATTCGCTGGTTGGTGTTCCAGCAATTTGAGCGTTGAGTGTGGATTGCGCTGGCGCCGCGAGCGCCAGAGCGGCCAGCCGCTCATCTTCCTTTTTTTGCCGCTCGGCATCTTCGGACTTGCGCAACTCATCTTCCATCTGGAACTTGAAGTCGTTGGAGGCTTTGCGAATCTCGTACATCAGCTTGCCGACCTGACGGCCAATCTCAGGCAGTCGCCTTGGCCCGAAGACGACGAGCGCCATCACCATGAGGATCAGTGAATCCCACATGCCGAGGTTGGCAACTTCAATTGTTTGCAGCGTTCCCATGAAGATTCATGATACCGCCCGCGAATGAAGCGAACAAACTATTGAATGGAGCAGCGTTGCCGCGCGGATTCAGCTTCAGGTTGCCAAGGCACGGAATTGGGAGTTATGGAAGGCGGAAAGAATCTCCGGTCGATTTTTGGCTTCGATCGCAGCCAGGATTTGGCGGCGGATCAAAGGGAATGAAATCGGAGAAAAAGGAGGGTTTTTGGAGTCGAATCGGCGTTTTTTGGGCTAAAAGAAGGGCAAAACACGGGGTTTGCAGTTACTGATTGGTAACTGTGTAAAAATTACAAACAGTTGATATGTAATGTCTTACGAGCAGCATACGGTCAAAAATAGGCCCTCCATAGGGGTAGGGGGGTGGGGGTGTGCGGATTTTTTGGCGAAGAGGCGGAGAAGATTTGGCGGAAAAACGCGAACCGGCGAGTTGGGATCTGCGACCGAGATTGAGCGAGTTGGAAGTTGGTTAAAGGTCATTTGGGGCTCGGGTTTGATGCTGTTTCTATTGTGCTCCGGGAATGGAATATTATCGGCAAAATGCGTGGAGAAAAGATCGGGGTTTCCAGAGGCTCAAAATCGATATCCTCGGCGCCCGCCCGCTCATCACGAGAAAACAGTGATGAGCGGGGCACAGTTGCCGCAGACTCACGGGCACTGAAGAGCAGGCTACTCTCCGGGTCATTGGCTGGTTTGAAAGTCACGACACGACAGGTCGGCAATAGACCCTACTTGCGCCCTCCAAAGCTGAGCGGCAGCCCCACTTGAAACCAGAAGCAATTGCCGCGCGGCTTGTTCTGGACCAGCGTGTCGCGGCTGTACTTGAGGGCAAGGGCTTTGTGTTCGCCGAAGAAGTAGCGGAATTCGGGTCCGATGGAGAGATCGCGTCCACGATAACCGCCATCCGGAACCGCGACTCCATTCACCTGATCGTCGGTGAATTGTTTGTAGAAGAGGCCATTGACGCCGACGGCGGCTTTCTTTGAGACGGCCTTCATGCCGGTGTACTCCCAGGTCAGCTCATTGCCGCTGCGATACTTGGTGGTTCCATTCTGGAAGTTGAAGATATAGTCCACCTTGGAGCTGAGTTCCCATGCGGCTTTTGGCGCCAGAAAGGTGAATGCGCCTGTTGGCCCGGCGGCCAGGTGATGCTGCCCAACATTCAGCGGCGAGTTCTTGTCGAAGGGAGCGCCGGGGGTGTAGAAATCGCCCTGGATGAAGCCGTGCCAGTTTCCCTTGTTATAAGTCACTCCCAGCGGAACCAGAAGGCAATTGCTCAAGCCAAACTTGTTGTATTTTTCCGTCGTATCCGGCCCGGTTGGCGCGCGCAATCCCTCATAAAGAATCGGGACCGCAAACATGCTTTCCAGATTTCCACCCAAAACCGGAATACCCCAGTTGTGCTCGATCTTGACGGCATTGGCAAAGACGCGCAGCTTGAAATCGATGGGCAGAGCTTTGCCGGAGGCATCGTCCAATTCGTTTGCCACATATACCAGATGGAAGGTATAGAGCCCGGTCTCATGCGGGGGCGGCATCATGCCCTGCAAAACCGTCTCCGCTCCCACCGGATATACGCTTCCGCCGTTTTCCGTGGCGTGCGCGGCGACGCCGGAAAGCATCGCCGCTATGAACCCCGCCGCAAGGCAACTCCAAACGTAATTGCCCAATTTACACACTTTTGCTGTCTTCCTTGTCTGTGACAAAGCAGTCCTCTCCTGTCAATCCGCGCACACAATTTTGGTTCTAGAATTTGGAGAGATGATAACAGGTCAGACCTTAGGGGGAATTTCCGCCTCAGCCTACGGGCTATTTCTTTGCTTTGGGGCGGGCATTCTTGGCTTTGGGGCGCGGGGCCTTGGGCATACTGGCGTAGAGGCCGCGGGCGGTGCGCGGATCGATCAGCCACTGCAAGAGGGAAGGATGGCGGTCCATGTCAACGCGCGCCACCGAGCCTTTTCTCATGCGGATAGCCGCGCCGCCGTTGCCGGTAATGAGCCGGCCTAGAAACTGGAAGATATTGGGATTGTGGCCGACGACCAGAATGCCCTCATAGGCGGCATACTTGTTGAGCAGATCGACGAAATCCGCGTAATCCGCGTCAGGGCCAAGCGCCGGGCAAATCTCCACACGACCGTCAAAGCCAAGCTCAGTGCCCACCAATTGCGCCGTCTGCAGCGACCGCTTCAAGGGGCTGGACAAGATTGCGTCCACCTGCACATTGAGCGCCGCCAAGACACGCGCCATCAGGATGCACTGGTCTTTACCCTCTTTGATCAGAGAGCGCTTGGCATCGAGAGCCAGATTGTCGCGGGACAATCCAGCATTGGCGTGGCGCATCAGGTACAGGTTCATCAGGCCGTCCGGCGGGGGGAATACAGCGAGTCCGCCGACTCCTTGAGCTTCGATATTAACACGCTCGTAACATTACGAATGATAATTCGCGCCGCTGGGAGTTGCGTGGGGTGAATCGGTTGGGGTTGGAAACCATAGGTCGCTTACCAGTAGCCCTCCCAACCACCATTTCCGCTCTTTCAAAGTGAATCCAGCCAGGTGAAGCGCATCGGAGTAGCGCGGCAGGCGGCGGAGCTTCAGCCCCGTAAGCCATCCAAAGGCACAATAAAGTCCCCAAATCACTGGCCGGGCCACTAGAAGCCCCAACAAGCCCTCGGGCACAGCAAACTCGGAGACAACCCAAATGGCCTCCGGCGCAACGCAGGCCCGCAGCTTGTCAGCCAGGGTGCGCACTTCTTCGGTCGCAAGGCAATCCAGAAAGAAGTGGGTGACGACCAAATCGTAAGGAAGCAAATCGGCGGCATCGACGTTCCAATCTCCCGGCTGCCACTGGCGCAGATCGGCCCTATATGCGCGTACTCGCCCAGCATGAGAACCGGCGCGGTGGACGAGTGCCCGGACCATTGCCGAACTGGCATCCACCGCCTCAATTCGGACGGTTGGATTTATGCCCAGCAAGAGAGCAGCAAAGCGTCCGTCTCCATCGCCCAGAAGCAGCGCGTGGCAACTGCGGTCAAACCGGTCCAGAAAGGCGCAGCGGCAGCGCATCAACCAGGGGCCAAAGCTGAAAACCTCCATCCAGCGATAGAAACGGGCGAGCCGGTCGAAATTTGGCGCATCGCTCACAGCTCGACCGCGAGAATCAAGAGCGGAGTCAGAAGAACCAGATCCGCGGCGGCTCTCAAGGTCAGCGGAGTCAGTCGGCCGCGCATGCGATCCAGTAGCGCCAGCAGCACGGCGCTGGCCGCTCCCAAGGCGATCAGAATTGCCACGCGGCTTTGAAAAGGGAGAAGAAGCGCTGCCAGCGGAAGGCCCGCGAGCGCCAGAGCGCCGGCCGTGCCAGAGATCCGCACTGCCGGTCCCGGCCGCTCCCAGCGCTCGATGGCGCAGCAGTTCAGCGCTGCCAGCGCGGCAAAGTAGGTGGCTGCGGCCCACATGGGTAAATACCCCAAACCAAACCTTGAGCTTGCGCGGCCAAAGATCGGCAGCACGCAGCCCGCGGTAAACAACAGGCCGACAATGAATTCTTTGATCCGAATGGGCGATCGCAGTAGGCTTGGCAATTGTGGAACTTCGCGACTGAAATGTACGCCGGAAAAATAAGTCATGGCAGCCAGAGCCAGCACGGAGTTCCGCTCCCTGGCCTCGACCGGCATCAGCCGGAGGATAATTGCCGCAGCCGCACACGCCGCACCCAAGGCTGCCGCGCCAAGAGCCGCGCGATGACGGTGATGGAAGAAATGACGTGCGCGAAGCTGCTGCATTTTTCCTGTGCGCCGCGCCGTGCGGACATCCAGCAATCGGTCACCAATATACACAGCCCATGTGGCAAGGGCTACCAAAATCGGAACCCAAGCCGGCAGACGAACGCCTGCCGCCCAGGCGAAACCCAGCGTCCAAACAACTGCGACCGTGGGCGCGTCAAGGCTGGTCAAATGCCAGAGACGGAGCAAAACAGGCGCTTCAAATCTGAGCGTCAAGTTTGAGGCAGTCTGTTGCGTGCCCGGATTGGAGAGGGCATGAGCCACATCTTCATTGTAAGAAAGGCTGCAAGCCATGGGTGGCGCGGATGAAATTCTGTACTTCTGGTATCCACCGTACATCAAAGCTCTTCCAACGGGAATATAGAATACTTAAAAAATGATTACTGAAGGCATGATTACTTCTTGACATTCGCGTCGCCGCAACCCTGAATAAAGTTCGCCGTCCCCCTTTCCCCCAGGGGTACGGCGCAGAAACAACTTCCCTAAAACCCAATTCATGGAGGTCGTCCGATGAAATCCCTCTTGATGCGCTTCTCGCCGAGGCGCATTTTTGCCTTTTCTTTTATCCTGACCTTGGCTTGTTCCTTGTCTGGCGCGCGCCATCGCATCCCCGCTGTTGAAGCGGCGCAAGAGCACACCTTCACCGCAAGAGAAGCCGTGATTCCCAACGCCCCATTTGTTACGAATAACGGCCAGATTCCACCGCCCTCGGAGTATTCAGGTCCGATGTTCAGCCTCAGCCATGCATGGCCCATCAAGCCGCCGCTGCCGATGAAAGATCCACCCTGGCAGAAGGCCATCGGCGGCGGGCAGATCACCACGCAGAACGCCCAAGCCTACGTGGATGCGCTGAAGCAGTACGTTACCCCCAACGCCCGCGTCCTGCTGCTCGACTATAAAGACTGGGATGCGGCCAAGGCCAAGTGGTACACGGAACCCTGGCTGGGCTCTATCCGCGAGAGCATTCACGGCACTTATTCGGCCAGCCAATTCGCCCCGCCGGTTTTTCCCGGCACCGGGTTGCTGGTCACCTTTGATACGCATGTGCTCACTTATTACGACGAGCGCGCCGCCTACGCTCTCACCAAGGTTTGGGGTGAGAAGGCCCTTAATCCGCAGATATTCACTTCAAACTTCCAGTTTCCCGAGGGATCGGTGATTGTCAAGGCCGCTATCTTTGCCTCGGATAATCCCGCCATTCAGCAGAATTGGTGGCCGGTGACGAATGGCGCCGCCGCCTGGCCGCTCTATTTTTCGATTCCCGAGCAGGCCGACCCCTCCAATCCGCCGATCGTCCAGACCGGATATGTGATGCAGTTCGACATTATCGTCAAGGATTCGGTGGCCGCGCCCAAGACCGGCTGGGTCTTCAGCACGCTGGTCTATGACCTCAATGCACAAGGCGATGCCTGGGACAAGATGGTACCGCTGGGCGCGCAGTGGGGCAACGACCCCGGCATCGATCCGGAGACCGATCCCGCGGCCAAGCTCCAGGAGAACTGGATCAACCCCAGCGCGCCGCTCTACGCAACGCAGACGCTGGGCTGGGGTGGACGCCTGAGCGGCCCAAACGATGGCGCGCGCAACGACATTCAGGTGGGCCAGCAGGTGATGATCAATCACCCCGACTCGAGCTGCATGAGCTGTCACAGTCCTGCTCAGTGGCAGCCAACGCAGCATAAGATGGTCACATTCCTCTTTCCCTCCTACCCTAACCCGAACACAAAACCGAATCAGCCTCCCTTCAAGCCTTGCCCGAACGGCCTGGCCAGCGATCCGTATGTCTGCTCGCCCGCGCCGGCATCGCCGGATTGGTGGCGCTGGTTCCAAGATCGCCTTGGCACTGAGCCATTCGATCCCAAGACCGGCTCGATTGCGACGGACTTCGACATGGTCTTCGCCTTCAAGACGCTGCCCGCATGGTGGAAGGCCACTGGACCCAAGACCGCGGCCGCTCCCTTTGCCATGCGCACGCTTAGCCACGGCCACGTGCCTCCGGCCAAATTCAACGAGTACACAGGCGCGCCTTTAAAGCCCCAGAACTAAAGCGCGTTCCAGAGGACCATTCAAGAGGCGTTCCAGGCTCCTTTCCGTCCCGGCGGAGGGGAGCCTGGGGCGCCCGGCGTTTTGTGGGAGACTGGCTGCGTGTGGGTCGCGTTGGCTTCCGCCGGGGCCTAAGAAATTAAATCGGGAGTAGAATCAACGCATCGGAGAGATGAGAAGGAGGGAAGATGGCCACCGCTGCACAGATTTCACTGGAAACCTATCTGACCACTTCTATGAGCCGGACTGCGATTATTTCGATGGCGTACTGGAAGATCGGAACGTGGTGAATGCGATCACAACTTAGTGCAGATGGCAACCCTCTTCTGGTTCCATCAACACGGTAGGAGTGGCGCATTCGGACGATTCAAGAGCAGAGAACGCGGGTTGGTTCCACGAAGGTTCGCATTCCCGGCGTTTGCGTTTTTTCTCGCGATCTGCCCATTGAGCAAGTCTTTACCAGGCCGCAAATGATCGCCATCTAGGTTCTGTTGCCTGAGGACCGCCTTTCTCGCATAGACGAGCGGTTGAACAATTTTGGCAGTTTCGGCGTGCCGAATATCTGGGTTGTTGATCCCGCAAAGCGCTCGGGCTGGGATTGCAGCGACGGCAACTGGCTTCGGAAGGAGCGGTTGGAGGTTGCGAACTCGCCGATCTACCTTTCACTTCAGGAACTTTTCGCGAAGATCGATGAAGACAACGCGGACTGAGATGGGCTCGATCTCGGTTTTCTCTCGGAAATACTAGGAATCAATCCTATTCGTTGCCTATTTCTACCTTTGCCGGCCTTTCATTCCCACCCTCGGCCTGTCGCGATTTCTATAGCTCATTCACAACTCCGAAACAATTGGCTTCATTCCGTGTTTAACACTCCAGAGAGGCGAAACGCACTGGGTCGATCAATCTGCGCAAGCGGCGCAAAGCCCTCAAAGGGAGGAAGTTATATGAAGCATTACAGAATGGCAATTTTGGTGGCACTGGGAGCGATACTGGCGGCAACGCCGGCGTTTTCAGAACAAATGACCGATCACGGGCAAGCCGTGGTGACGGTTCTACCCAAAACAGCTGGCACGGGCCCGTCGGCCTCTAACGTTCAGGACTTGTCACTGAAGGTGGCCGGCAAGGATGCCAAGGTTACGAAATGGCAGTTGTACAGGAGCCCCGGGAGCAACCTGGAACTTGTATTGCTTTTCGACGATTCGGCTCGCGCCAGCATCGCAAACCAACGGAAGGAAATTGGTAGATTCATCACCAACCTGGCGCCGGGCACAAAGGCGGCCATCGCGTACATGAATTATGGACAGGTTGACTTTGCGGGGCCGCTAACCACGGATCATGCCGCGGTGCTGAACGGTATTCGCATGCCGGCCGGTCTTCCGGGTACGTCGGGCGGCGCGTATTTTTGTCTTTCCTACCTGGCGAAGCACTGGCCCTCTAACGACACCCATGCGCGGCGCGAGGTGGTAATGGTCACCAACGGGCTGGGCTTTTATCAGGCGCGCTTCGATCCATACGCTCCTGACGTCATGGCCGCAATCTCAGATTCCGCTCGCGCGGGACTGGTGGTGTACTCAATCTACTGGGCCGATCAGGGCCGCTTTGGCAGAGGAGCGTTTGGGAGCTTTGCGGGCCAAAGCACTTTGAGTTACGTGACCAATGCCACGGGCGGCAAGAATTTCTGGATGGGAGCGGGCGATCCGGTTAGCTTCGGGCCGTATTTTGACGAACTGAACCGCCGCTTCCGAAATCAATATCAGCTCGGATTTGTAGGCTCGGGCGGCGCCAAGCCGGAAGTGAAGACCTTGAATGTGAAACTCAACGTTCCAGGATCAAAGGTGGACGCGCCGCACGAAGTGCTGGTAGTCCCTGGACTCTGAGGAAGAACACGGTGGGTTTTCTGGGTGGAGAATGGGGTGGTTGCGAGACTGGCTTCTCGATCCACCCCATGCGGTGGATCTGAAACGATTCCCCCCGCATTGTGTCTAAGATGGCAGTGAGGGACGGCTTGAGGCACAAGGAGCTGGAACCAGCAAGCGTGTGCTGGCTCCGCCCCCTCGAAGGGACGAATGGAATGAAAAACTCACGAACGGCAATTTTGATGGTGTTGGCGGCAACGCTGGCGGCGATGCCGGCATTTTCACAGGACGCGGGCAATCACGGCCAGGCAGTGGTGACGGTTCTTCCCAAGGATGCGGGCGCGAGCCCTTCAGCCATGAATGCGCCCAATCTGACCGTGAAGGTCGCCGGCAAAGATGCCAAGGTCACCAAATGGGAGTTGTATAAAACTCCTGAGAGCAGCCTGGAAGTGGTCTTGCTTTTTGATGATTCCTCCCTCAACGGCCTGGGAACTCAGCGCACGGATATTGAGAAGTTCATCAACAATCTGCCTCCGGGCGTCAAGGCCGCCATCGGCTATATGCAGTACGGAAGAGCTGTGCTGGCTGGGCCACTGAGCGCGGATCACGCCGCGGTGCTGACCGGGTTGCGTCTGCCCTCAGGGGCTCCAGGGTCGGACTCCAGTCCGTATTTCTGCCTCTCGGACCTTGCCAAGCACTGGCCCTCAAAGGACGGCAATGCGCGGCGCGAGGTGGTGATGGTCACCGATGGCGCGGACTATTTTCAGGCGGGTTACGATCCCAATTCTCCCGATCTCACCGCGGCAATCGCCGATTCAGCCCGCGCAGGACTGGTTGTTTACTCGATCTACTGGATGAGCCCGGGCTTCAGCAATGGAAATGGCGGCAGCCTTACGGGAGAAAGCCTGCTGAATGACCTGACGACGGCAACCGGTGGCACAAGCTACTGGGAGGGAACCGGGAATCCAGTCTCCTTTGCGCCGTACTTCAAGGACATAATGCGACGCTTCCAGAATCAGTATCAGCTTGGCTTTGTGGGCGGAGCAGGCAGCACCGAACCAAAAGTAGAGACGCTGAAAGTCAAGCTCAGCGTTGCGGGGGCGAATGTGAGCGCGCCACATCAGGTGCTGGTCGTTCCCGCTACATCCGCCGATTCGCACGCGATCTGAGCTTGGGCCTTCCTAGGCACGGATCTTCTTCGCGGGAGCCTTGCCAATCGGCTTGGCTTCCACGGCCTTTGGAAGCGCGCTCAGTTCCGCCTTGCCCTCGGCCAGTTGCATCAGAAAATCCTGACTGCTGAAGGGCTTTGCGTCTTTGATGACTTTGTTTGCGCGCAGGTAGCTGCCGTCGGGTTGTTGCAGCCGCGCCTTGGTTGTGTCGGCCAGATATGCGGTCAAAATTTCATCGCGGATACGCGCCAGCGCCACGGGGTCGCGCACAGGGAAGGCAACTTCGCAGCGCTCGAAAAGATTGCGCGGCATCCAGTCCGCTGAACCCAGATAGGTTTCATTTTTGCCGCCATTGGCAAAGTGGAAGATGCGCGAGTGTTCCAGGAATCGCCCCACAATTGAGCGCACGCGAATTCTCTCCGAGAGTCCCTTGACGCCGGGGCGGAGAATTGAAAGCCCGCGCACGATAAGATCCACCTCAACGCCGGCCTGCGAAGCCGCATAAAGCGCCTCAATGACGCTGGGCTCAAGCAGCGCATTCATCTTGGCGACGATGTGCGCCGGCCGTCCCGCCTGGGCGTGTTCCTGCTCGCGCCGGATCAGCCCCAGAAAGCTTTCCGCCATGGTCAGCGGCGCAACCAGCAATGGCCGGTAGTCGTCTATCTCGGCATGCGCGGTGAGGTAATTAAAGACCATGTGCACGCGCTCGGTAATCTGCGGATCGCTGGTCAACATGCTGAGGTCGGTATAGAAACGCGCGGTCACCGGATTGTAGTTTCCCGTTCCCAAATGGCAGTAGCGCCGCGTCTGCCCGTCCTCATCGTGGCGCACCAGCATGGCCAGTTTGCAATGCGTTTTGAGCCCCACCACGCCGTGAAAGACCTGCACGCCGGCGTCTTCCATGCTGCGCGCCCAGCGAATATTCGAGGCCTCGTCAAAGCGCGCCATCAACTCGACTACCAGGGTCGCTTCCTTGTTGGCGCCGGCTTCGATCAGCGCGCCAAAGACCGGCGAATCGTGGCTGGTCCGGTAGAGCGTCTGCTTCATGCTGACAACGGCCGGGTCTTCCGCGCCCTGCTGAATGAAGTCCACCACTGGGTCGTAGGAATCGTAGGGATGATGCAGCAGCACGTCGCGCTGGCGCAACTCGTCAAAGATGTTGGCGGACTTGCGGCTCAACTTCAGAACCTTTGGCGTAAAGGCCGGGAACTTCAACTCGGGGCGCTTCACGTCGTCATAGAAAAAGAAGAGCCGCGAGAGATTCACCGGGCCGTCGGCGCGGAAAACCTGATCCTCATCCAGCTCGAAGTTGACCCGCAGCCGCTCGATAATCTCAGCATCCGCGCCGGTTTCAATCTCCAGCCGCACGGCGTCGCCCTTGCGCCGGTTGTGCAGCTCCACGCGAATCGTCTCCAGCAGCGAGCGCGCTTCTTCTTCCTCGAAATAGAGATTTGAATTGCGCGTAACGCGGAAAGCTGCGCGGCCCAATACCTCATAGCCGCGATACATGCCGGCCAAGTTTTGCGCAATCAGGTCTTGCAGCAGCAGATAATCGAATGCGCCGTCCGCCGATGGCAGCCGGACAAAACGCGGCAGCGCGCGAGGCACCGTTACCACGCCCATCACTTGCGGGCCGGAACTGCGGCGCTTGAGCCGCAACAGCAACGCCAGGCAGAGAGCTTTATTCAGGACGCGCGGAAACGGGTGCGCCGGGTCAATGCTGATGGGCGTCAGAAGGGGGTCTACTTCGCGCTGAAAATAACTCTGCGCATAGGTGCGGGCTTCGTGGTCCAGTTCCTCCCACTCCAGCAGACGAACGCGCTGCTTGGCCAACTCGGGCAGCAGTTGGTCGTTCCAGCACTTGTACTGCGCGGCAACAAATTCATGAATGTCGGCCGTCAGCACGGTCAGCGATTCGTCCGGCCGCAGCCCGTCAAAGCCCGGCTCGCGGTAGCCATCCTCAATGCGCTGCATCAGCCCGGCCTGACGAATTTCCACGTATTCGTCCAGGTTGGAGGCGGTAATGGCAAGGAATTTTACCCGCTCCAGCAGAGGGTTTGCCGCATCTTCCGCCTCTTCAAGCACACGCTTATTGAACTCCATCCAGGAGTGGTCGCGCCCGTTGAAGAGCTTCTGCTTGGGGGTCGATCTGGCCATTGCATCCGTTCCGTATGCCGTAGATGGCAGTCTACGCCGATTCAGCGGAAAACTGAAGCTAAACTCTCCAGAAAGAGCGAAACAACCATCCAATCAATGAATACATCCTGGAGGCGGCGGAAATGTTAAGGCGCGAAGAATAGCGGAGATTTGCCAGCGTCGCCCGTCTGCCGTTACGTCCTCAATGAGAATCCAAGTCGATTATAATTTTGTATGGGGCATTCTGAATCCAATACACTTCCGCCCATTAGCCGCCGCCGTTTTCTCAAAGCGGGCCTTGGCGGCGCTGCCGCTCTGGCGCTTTATTCAGGCGAGATTGAGCGTCACCGCATCGAGATTGTTCAGCGCGAGATTTCTCTGCGCGGTTTGCCCGCATCCTTTGATGGATTCCGCATCGCGCAACTCAGCGATATTCATCTGGATGCATATACCGAGCCTTTCTTTCTTCGCCGGGCAATCAAGGAGATTAATGGCCTGCGGCCCGACGTTGTTTTTCTCACTGGCGATTATGTCAGCCATGGGGTCGGCACCCACAAATATGTCATAGGAGCCGCGTGGCAATGCGCCAACATTCTTCAGGAGCTCGAGTGCAAACAAATCTACGCGGTGCTAGGGAATCACGACGTCATCGCCGGTCCCAGAGAGATTGCCGAGGCGCTCAAATCCAATAACATCGCTGTACTGAATAACAGCTACCTGCCAATTGAACGCAACGACGGACGATTCTGGCTTGCGGGGGTGGACGATCCGGTGGAGGGCCATCCGCACCCGGAGTTGGCAATTCCCGACGCAATTCGCAATCTGGCCAATGAACCGGTTATTCTCTTGTGTCACGCTCCAGACTACGCCGACCATTTGCTCGCAACTCCCGTGGGGAGATCGATTGACCTGATGTTGAGCGGCCATACTCATGGCGGACAGGTACGCTTGCCGCTGCTTGGGGCGATGCAGTTGCCCCCGCTGGGATTGAAATATGTTGAGGGATGGTTCCAGCTTCAGAACTTGCAACTGTACGTCAATCGCGGCCTGGGCACAACGGGGCTCCCATTTCGATTCGACTGTTTGCCAGAGATTACACTTTTCACCCTGCGCCGAGACTTTAACTCGCATTCGATACTTTAGATACTTGCCGCGCGGCGTTTTCCTTCAAGAAGAATCTTCGCGGCAAATGTACGCGTGGGAAAGACCGTCACCGTCTATTCTGAAGTAGATTCCATGAACGACATCAAATCCGAGGTGCGGCTTCTGGTCCAGCCCATCGGTCCAAGCTAGCATCCTCCGTTTTCTTGGCAACTTGCAGTTTTCTTCAACTTTTCACAATCGGCCACCGGCCCATTACCATCGACCAAGCTCAGGAGGAATATCATGCGTCGCACGTTTTTATCGTCTCTACTCGGTCTTGCGCTATGCCTGCTCTGGTCAACGGCCGCACAGGCGGGAGGCTACAAACTCGCCGACTATCCGCTGCGCGTTCACATCTATTCCTATAACGCGCACTCGCACTATTGGGAGCGCAGCATCTCTTACGTGGACGGCGAAGGCCGGGCAACTCTTTATGAGAATGGCGATCCGAAAGGCTTCGACTTCGGCTATCGCTGCTCAGAGCGGCTGCGCACCTCCAGCGGTTATGAAACCTATCTGGCGCGCTGGAAGAAGCCAGGTAAGTCCGTCGAAATCCTCCTGCCCGCCTTTGGCAAACCCAACGCCGACGAGTCCTGCGAGTTGAAGGTTGTCATGAAGGACGGCTTTGTCTACCGCAGGCGCAACGGCTCGGTTGTGGAAGTGCCGGCAGCGGAGTGGAAAGGCTGGATGCTGAGGCACCAGTACGATCCGGAGAATGGCAAGAATGAGCCGGTCTTTGCCCCTGCCAAACCCGCCAAAGATACCGACGAGCAGTAGATTCTTCCGCAATGAGCAGACACGGAACGGGAGAGAATAGCGGGACTGGGCCACGTATGGGATTGACTCCGTGGCTCGGGAGGGTGACCATAGAAATGGAGCCTGTCTTGGTTGGCTCCGCCCGAGGAGCTGCTTTCATGCCCGACGCATCGCACGCAATTTTGAATTCGTCTCAGCCGCTCCCTGCCGGTCCACTCTCGGCTGAAATGGAAGAGATACTGGAGCGGATCGCCGGCGGCCTTTACAGCCTTGCTTCCATGCTTGTGGGTGAAGGCGAGGCGAGCATCCGGCTGGTGGAAGCCGCGGTCGCCAATGCGGAGATATCCGTCTGCCAGGACCCCGAAGAGGCGCGCAGAAGCAGCAGTCGCGAACTCGGCAGCGCGGCCATCGATCTGCTGGCCGAACGCGATCCTGAGAGCTTGGCCGCACCCGAGGGCGTGTCGCCCGTCTCCGTTTGCATCGAGGACGACGATCTGGCCTCAGCAGGCATCTCCGCCGAGGAATTGCAATCGATGATTGCGGGACCGGAGCGTGACCGCGTGCGCAACTGGCTAGCGGGACTGCCCGTCAGCCTGCGCATTGTCTTTGTGCTGCGCGCCGTGGCCGGCTTTACCACAGAGGAAACTGCATTGCTGCTCAAAGCGCACGGCGGGCCACAGGCCGCGGGATGGAACCCGGAAGCTGTGCGCGAAGTTTTCAGGCAGGGACTTTGCTCGCTGGCCTCGCAACTGATCCACGCCACAGCAGCGCGGTGAACGTGCAGGGGACAGGGTTGGAAGCTCGCGTCTCAATCGGAGAAGAAGGATTTAAAGCGCCGCCAGCGCGTCGTCCTGAGTCTTGAACAATCCGGCATATTTGGTGATCCCTACCATGGTAAAGACCTTGGTAAAGTGCGCTGAGAGCCCAAAGGCGTAGACCTTCTGCCCGGAGTTCGACGCCTCAATCAGCATCTGAATCACCAGCGCGATGCCGCTTGAATTGATGTAATCCACTTTGGTGAAATCCAGCAGCACCAGCTTGGCCGTCTCTTTGGGCAGCGCGTGGTAAGAGCCCAGCACGGCCTCCTTCGAGGTGCTGGCAATATCGCCCTCAAAGCGCAGGACGGACACCGGATGCCCGGCCGGGGAAACAAGCTGTTCAACGCGCGCCTTGGTTTCGCTTTGCACGATAGACTCTCCGTATTCTTTTTGGTTATTCCGTCTCTTTATTCAGCCGGATGACCAGCCGGACGTAGCTGCTCTTGCCCTCGGCGCCAGCCACCCACTCGGCTTCATCCACCAGCGCCTGGATGAGAAACATTCCCATGCCGCGCGGATCTTCCTCGCCATGCATCTTGCGGTCGATATCCGGCTTGGCGGGCTGTTTGCTCATGCCCTTGCCATCGTCCAGCACCTTCACTTCCAGCGAGTCCACGCCGGCCGACAGAACCACGCCGACACTCAATCTTTCATTCAGCCGGTTGCCGTGCTCAATCGCGTTGATGCAAGCCTCGGCCACGGCCGTTTTTAGATCCTCAATCCGGTCTTCGCGAAAGCCCATCAGCTTGGCCACCGCGGCCGCGGTGCTCAT
Organism: Occallatibacter sp.; assembly: GCA_050014335.1. GTDB lineage: Bacteria > Acidobacteriota > Terriglobia > Terriglobales > Acidobacteriaceae > Telmatobacter. Next base: position 24,395 of record JBEKDN010000008.1, read on the forward strand.
CGCCACCTTCTCAAAGCCCATCTTTGAAGGCAGACGCACCTCTACCGTTGTGCATTTGGGCGCTGCCGTCATCGCGTTCACGCGGACATCCCCATCCGGCTTGCCTCGCGGCACAGCGCCAGTGCGGTCATGTCATCCCCCTGCGGCCCGCCTTCAGAGAATTCCTCGATAGCCGCCCACAATGCATCGAGAATACCATCGGCCTTATAGGCCGGGCATCTCAAAAATTCCGCCAGAAGCCTTTCGGGACCAAATTCCTCATCCCCTTTGAAGACTTCCGTCAGTCCGTCGGTATAGAAAAGCAGCCGTGTTCCCGGTGGAAACCCGCCCCGTTCGCTCGCGTAGCGCATTCCCGGCAACATGCCCAGCGGCGTGCCTGCGGCCTCAAACAACCGCGGCGCCTCACCCGGTTGAATCAGAAACCCGGGATTATGCCCCGCATTCACCACTTCAATCTCGCCCGCCTCAGGATGCAGCCGCAAGAAGATTGCCGTCACATAGCGCCGCCGCGCCTCTTCGCCCTCCGCCCAGTGATGCTGATTCATGCGCGCCGCCAACTCGTCCAGCGGCGGACCCTCCGCGGCCATCGCTCGAAAGGCCGAGCGGAAGCTCGTCGACATGATCGCGGAAGCCATCCCCTTGCCGGCCACGTCCGCCACAGCCATCAGCAAACTGCCGTCCGGCTGCTCCACAATATCCAGATAATCCCCGCCGACTTCATAGCAGGTATCCGATCGAAAGCCCAGCGAGTAGCCCGCAATCTCCGGCAGCTTGTGCGGCAGCAGTGAGCGCTGAATCGCCCGCGCGGCATCCATATCCTGCTGTACGCGGGCAAATTCGACATTGCGTTTGTGGTTGCGCGCATTCTCCAGCGCCACGGCCGCCTGCAAGGCGAGGCCTTCAAGAAAGTCGGTCTCATAGAGCGTCAGCGCGCGGCCATCTGGAGGCGCAACCACAAGCTCGGTCATCCGCGCTCCGGCGCGATCTTCCAGCGGATATGAGAAAAGAGAAACTCCGGGACCGGCGGCTGGCAGCGAATCGCCGTAACTCATCTCCTCGGAGGGAAAGGCCGCTCCGGCCATCTCCAACTCGCGCACTACGATGCGGAGCACCTGCTCCAGCACCTCGTCCTCGCGCGTGGTGGAGTGGACCTGCCGCGAAGCCTCTAAAAGAGCCTGCAACCGCGCCACCTGCTGTTGCAACCCAATCGTATCGGCATTGCCCGTCTCGCCGTTGCCGGGAAGCGGAATTTCACCCGCCATCGCTTTCTATCCCCCGTGGAATTTCACTTTAACAGGTTCACCGTCCCCCGGCCTTGTACCATGTCACCATGGCGCTGGTTGAGGTGGATTCGGTCTCCAAGAGCTATCCGCGGCGAGTGGGTTGGCGGACGGAGCAGCGCGCCGTGGTGCGCGACGTGACTCTTTCCATTGAGGCAGGCGAGACGCTGGGTCTGGTGGGTGAGTCGGGTTCCGGCAAGACGACCGTGGCGCGGATGATTCTCGGCCTGGTCACGCCCACCTCAGGCAGCATACGCGTCGCCGGTGTCGATGTGGCCCGCGCGTCAGGCCCCGAACTGCACCGTCTGCGCCGCCAGATGCAGCCTGTCTTTCAAGATCCCTACGCCGCCCTGAATCCCCGCATGAAGGTGCTGGAGATTGTTACCGAGCCGCTGCTGATTCATCGCTCGGAAGCAGGTTCTGCTGGGGCGTATATTAATACGGCACCCGCCGCCCTGCGCGCCAAGGCCGTTGAGCTGCTTACTGAGGTGGGTTTGGATGACTCGGCGCTAGACCGCTACGCGCACCAGTTCAGCGGAGGCCAGCGCCAGCGCATCAACATTGCCCGCGCGCTGGCGCTGCGGCCCAGATTGCTGATCCTCGATGAGCCGGTCTCCGCTCTGGACGTAAGCGTGGGAGCACAGATTATCAATCTGCTGCGCCGCTTGCAGCGGGAGCACAAACTGACTTATCTCTTTATTTCTCACTCCATGCCGCTGGTGCGCTATCTGTCTACGCGCATTGCGGTGATGGAGCGCGGCAGGCTGGTGGAGACCGGCGAGGCGGTTGCTCTCTGCGCTCATCCGCAAGAGGCCTATACACGCCAACTAATTCAGGCCACGCCTGAGTTACCCGCTGGCGTGGCCTGAAGATTTTCCTAAATAATCCGTAGTTGAAGGCTTCAAAGCTGTTTTTGGCATCCCACCCTTCTCGCGAAGATCGCCGAAAGGATGGGTGCCAAATCATTCGATGCTACTTGGATGGCGCCGGGGCTGGGGTTGCGGCCGGAGCGGCAGCAGGAGCAGCGGGTGCGGCAGGGGCTGCCGCGGCCTTGGGCGCGGCGGCTGGCGCTGCTGCGGGGGCTGCCGCGGGCGTGGCGGAGGCTGGCGTTCCGGGTGCGCTCGGCATCGGAGGATGTCCGCCGCCCATCGGTGGGTGACCACCCATACCGCCATGCTGCGGAGGCGCAGGCGCATCGGCCACGTCAACCAACTCGACATCCAGAATCAAGTCGGATTTGGCGGGAGTCGCCGGATGAGTTGCATCGCGGGCGGGAATCTCGCGCTCGCCAAAGCCCAATTGCCAGGGAATAAAAATGCGGCGTTTTCCGCCCATCTTCATGCCCGCCGCACCATAATCCCAACCGGGCAGCGGACGGCCCTGTCCCATCACCGCCGTCATCGGCTGAGGGTCGCTGGGCTTCGGCTTGCCGTCTTCACCTAGAACCGGCTTGCCATCCTTATCCTTTAGCGGAGGTCCGGGATGGTCGTCGCTTGAATCGAATTTATGGCCATCGGCTGCCACATATAGTGTGAACTTATACTTGACTTGCTTGCCGGCTACGGCCTCAGGCCCAGTGCCTACAGCGGCATCCTGGTAGCGCAGTGCAATGGCCGAAAAGACCAGCTTCTGCGGTTGCTTGTACTGAGGGATATTGGCGGGCGTCTTGATGAGCGGCGCTATATTTGAAAATGGTGCTGACGTCGAGGCCGCCTTAGCTGCGGGAGCCGCCGGCTTGGCGGTTGTCTTTGCCGCGGTTGTGGCGGGGGTGGAGGGCTTGGCAGCCGAGGCCGCCGGCTGCGCAGTGGTTTGCGCGCTTGCGGTCGCAGTGCTGGCCGCTAACAACAAAATCAGGAGAGTATGCTTCATGGTGGTTTCAGACTCCGGGTAGTTCTTGTCGGAAGTGTATCAGGCGCTCCCACAGGTGCGCATCCCATCTCTTGAATGGGCAGTGGGTCGGTTTGTAGGGCGTTTGATGTAACCTGTAGATAAATATTACGATACGAACGCGGACTTGGCCGTTAAAGGGACCGATTTTTCAATCTGGTTCCAGGGCAATGCTGGTCAAAAAATGAGTCTCATCATGCTCGCACTCCAGCCAGCATCCCAGCCAGCAGAGCGGTGCGCGGCGCCAGATGCTCCAGCACAACGGATTCATGGCGTGCATGCGCGCCTTCTCCCACCGCGCCCAGCCCATCCAGCGTCGCAATTCCTAGTGCCGAAGTAAAATTCCCGTCGGATGCCCCTCCAGTTGAAGCCTCTTCGAGCACAAATCCCAACTCGGCTGCCAGTAATCGCGCCTGCCGGTAAAGCCGAACCGTTCCTCGCGTCCGTTCCATCGGCGGACGGTTGATGCCGCCCGCGACTTCAAGCGTGCAGCGTTTGTCAATTGCCTTCAGTGCGGCAAATTTGCGTTCGATGCGTGGCCCGTCGGCTTTGCGAGGGATGCGCGCATCCACCTCCGCCCAGGCCTGGGCAGGGATCACGTTGCTCTTCGTCCCTCCGCCAGCCACGCCCACACTCACCGTTACTCCCCGCTTCACGTCGCTCCAGCCACTTACTTTTTGGATCACGCGCCCCATTTCAAGAATGGCGCTTGCTCCCTTTTCAAAGTCCACCCCCGCGTGAGCCGCCACACCTGTCACTTCAATTCGCCAGTTGCCCGTGCCCTTGCGCGCGGTCTTGCAAGCCAGCCCCTGTGCCGGCTCCAGAACATAAACCCGTGCGCAGTCCACCGCCAGCCGCTCGGTCAACGAGCGCGACACCGCGCTGCCCACCTCCTCGTCGCTGGTCAGCAGCAACACAATCTCGCGGTCCAGCGCTCCTGCCTCAATCAGGATTTCAAGCGCGGTCAGAGCCATCGACACGCCGGCCTTCATGTCCAAAGCGCCCGGCCCCCACAAGCGCCCGTTCCCCAACCTGCACGGCATCGTCTTCAGAGTTCCCAGCGGCCAGACAGTGTCCAGATGGCCAAGTAGCATGCTTTTCCCGGCCGCTCCAGTCTTGGACTTCACCCCAAAGCGCGCCTCCAGCAGATCGCCAAACTTCTTTTGCCGATGCAGCTTCACACGCCCACCCAGCCACCGCGCGTGAGCCGCCGCCAGCGCTATGCAGGCATCCACGGCGGCTTTCTCATCTGACGGCGACTCGGCGCGCACCAATTCCTGGGCCAGCGCGAGCAAAGCGGATTCCTTCTTCCGCGCTCCAGCCAGCAGCGCGCGCATCGGAAGAGAAACTTCAGCGGAGATATTCATTTCAAAACCTCACAGGTGGCTGCCGGAACCAAAAAGTCATGACGCCATGATTCTACGATAGTTATTGAAAAATGACCTCACGACGTCCGGGAGACAAAATGCGGCAATTCCCGCAAAGTGTGGCTGAAATGCCACAGGACAGAGATAACCTTCTGCGTCTAATCTAACGGTTGCACTGCTTTTTTGCACCATTGGAGATGAAACTCTGCCCAGTTCAGCCCATTTGAGCGCCGCGCACTTGGAGCAGACCATTGCCGCGCCGCTTGAGTTCTCAGGAGTTGGGCTGCATTCTGGCGCGCCCGTGACCCTGCGCCTGCTGCCCGCGCCGGCCGGCTCCGGCATTGTCTTCCGCCGCACGGATCTGGACAATTTTGAGATTCCCGCCATCGGCCGCTATGTGGCCAAAGTCAGCTACGCCACCAGTCTTATGCGCCAGGGCGTGCTGATTCAAACCACCGAACATCTTCTCTCCGCGCTCATCGGCATGGGCGTTGACAACGTGATTGCCGAGCTCGACAACCTGGAACTGCCCATCCTGGACGGCAGCGCGCTGCCTTATGTCGAGGCGCTTCTCAGCGCCGGCATCCGGCTCCAGCGCCGCCGCCGTGAGACTGTTCGCGTGCTGCGCGCGGTTGAAGTGCGCGAGGGAGAAAAATTCATCGGCGTCTATCCCGGCGCAGGTTATCGCATCCTTTACAGCATCGATTTTCCCGCGCCAGTCGGCCAGCAGAGCGCCTGCATCGATCTGGCTGCGGAGACCTATGGCGCATTCATCGCCGGCGCTCGCACCTTCGGCTACCAAGCGGATGAAAAGCATCTGCGCGACATGGGCCTGATCCGCGGAGCAGGGCCAGAGAACGCTATCATCCTCGACGCCAAAGGCCCGGTCAATGGACCGCTACGATTTGCCGATGAATACGTGCGCCACAAAATCCTTGACCTGATTGGAGATCTCGCCCTCGCCGGCCGCCGCATCGAGGGCCATGTTGTTGCCGAGCGCGCAGGCCATGCCATGCACACCGCGCTGGTCTCGCGGCTGCTCAAAGACCGTTCCGCCTGGGAGCTGGCCCATGTGGACGTTGAGAACTCCGTTGCCGACACTTCCCAGGACAAGGCCTCCACTATCAGTGCTGAAGCCGACTTCGGTGCTCCGGCTCTCATCGGCGCATAACCTCGGTGACATGCCAACCGCGCCGCTATTGTGGGATTGGATAAATCGTGTGTGCTTCCTTGCAGAATAGAAGACCCTGTTCTTCATCTCCCAGGCAACGCCACTGAGAGTCCCGGCATCGGAGGAGTTTGGGATGCCCTGACTGCGTCACCACCCTTTCTGTGAAGACTCACACAAATTGACTGCGCCGTCGAACAAATGGTATACCCAAAGCGGAGTCAAATTATCCATTTTAACGGGGGATTCTCTTGGCCATACATTGCGAGGCAAAACTGAACTTTTACTACGCCAACGATCCTGTTGAGCATGTTGACACCTGCACTCTCCTCTCAACCGACGATGGATCGAATCATCTCAATGGCGAAACCCAACACCAGGGTTCCAACAATAATTGGGATGGGACGACCGCGGGTACTACAACAAATTGGGATCCGCCCCCATCGACAATCGATCCTCCTAGCGATCCCTCGACTGTTCCTTCGACCGATCCTTCAACCGATACTTCGGCTGATTCTTCCACCGATTCCTCTACCGATTCTTCAAGCTAGCTGTCGATTTCCTGACGATCTCTTCCCAACAGCCGGTCATCCCGCAAGATGACCGGCGGAAAAGGGGTATGTGTGCAAATAGACCCGACAAGTTTTTACGGCGACTGGGATGTCTACTCCGGCCCAATTCAGGTGGAGCTTGTGCTGCATGAGGATTTCACTTACGGTCAAGCCGTATGGGGCGGCGCGCAAACTCACTGGGGCGTATGGGGAATCGAAGAGCAATCGGGATCGATCTTCCTTACCCTCAGGCCGCAAGGCGCGAACCCACCCGAGTTAATGTCCGTATATGGCTCCGCGGAACAGGTTGAGATGCATCCGGTTCTGAATGTTCTGCCAAACTCAATCCAGTTTTACGATGGATTGATGGTGCGCCGTTACGTTCCAACCGCACTGCCCCCGCAGCCGCTCGGCTTTCCAGCATCTGTGGCCGCAGGTCAATCCAGCGCTCTCAATGCTCCCGTTCCCAACGGGTTCTTCAAGACGCCGATTGCGCCGCCGTCCCCCGCATTTTCGGCCCCCGCGCCTAAGCCGGCCCCGCAAGGCCAATCGGCTCCGATTATGGGCCAGTGGAAGAACGTGACCGCGGACCAAATGAAGACGATCAACGATACATTTTTGAAGATGCAACAAGAAGATCAGAAAACCTTCAACGACATCATGGCGGCGGACAAAGCACAAACGAAGTCGGAATTCGATTCTCGTGAAGCAAATATTCTGGCTGGAGAGAAAGCATCGCACGACTTTGCCAAAGAGTTTTCAGACAAGCTGAACCCGCCCCGCCGTTGAACACCCGGCGTTGCGGGGGCATGCTCTGAGACTGCTGCGAAACCTCCGCGCTCCGTAAAAAAATGCTTGACATATAGTTTCCACGGATATCATAATAGTTTCTATGGAAACTATATCTAGAGAAAAACGCTCCATTTCAGGACTTGAGAGCCATCTGGGGTATTGGCTGCGGCGTGTTTCCAACAAGGTGTCGGGGGAATTTGCCCGGTCCCTGCATGCGAGGCAAACGTCTGTCGCCGAATGGGTCTTGCTGCGTCATCTCTATGAGCGAGAGCAAACAACTCCAGGCGAGCTTGCAGAAGCTTCGACAATGACCCGAGGAGCAATCTCGAAGATTATTGACAAGCTCCAGGCAAAGGGCTGGATCAGGAGCAAGGTGAACCCCGAAGACAATCGGGGCCAATTGTTGTCTTTGACGCCCGTGGGGCGGCGCAATCTCCCCGAACTTGCGAAGATCGCCGATCAGAACGATGAAGAGTTCTTTGCTTGTCTCGATGCCGGCGAAAGATATGTTCTGAAAGATCTGCTTTCCAAACTTGCAGAACATCATCAGATCCGGAACGTTCCGGTCGAATGACATGCCCTTGACAATATTTCAACCCATCCCAAAGAACACTGCACCGAAAGGAAAATCTCATGAGCAAAGCAATTGAGAATCTAATGAGCGCGATGGAACGAGCGGCCGCAGGCCGTCCCAAGGCGGGAGGATTTCCCTATCTGGCCGAGAGCCTGCGCCTGGCAGGAGCCAGCCGCAACATCTGGTCCCTGCCAGCTTGCCAAAGTCTGTTCCTCACTGACAAAGGGCCAGTCGTGATGCAGGGTGCGCCTTTAGTCTCTGGTGCGGTGGACGTGCCGGCATTTGACCAAGATGCCCTGATCGCAGCACTGCGGATCGATCAGGCCGGAGAAAGCACTTTCCCAGAATTTCTCGAAGCAAGTTGGCGCGCCGGAGTTGTCCGCTATGACGTTGACTTTGCTGCCCGTACCGTCGCCTACCTTGGCTGCAATGGCGAGGAATACATCGAAGCTTATCCGGCGGTTCAAATCAGTTAGTGCAAATTGCAGAACTTCGCGGGGGCTCTCTGTCAGCTCTTTCCGCCAATTGGAGGCATTCTCCCAACATGAGCTATATCCAAGCGCATCGCAAACGTGCTCGGTGCAGCCAAAGTGACCGAAGCGTTTCATCGCGCCAGATAAAGCGCGGCGATCGTATCTACAATCTCAGATCCTGAAAGCGCTAGTCAGAGCACATGCCTTGCCTTATCGTCTCCTGAATCAAGTTTCGTAACGACCTCATGCTCTTGCCCCGCAAATAGCCTGCGGCGCTTGGCCCGCATCTAGAACACGCTAGCCAAGCCGGAGTTCGCAACGCGAAGGCAACCGCCTCTTCCAGCCTCCGTTTGCCAGCTTACGGTGATTCCCGCGGAAAACTAACTTCAAGCGTGGGCATGGTGATCTCCCTCGGTCCAACTCTCGGTCATTGTGTTCCGTCCGCTGAAATTTCGATGCGCCTTCCCGCCGCATTTTGGACTGTGCGGAGAAGAACACTTTCAGCCTGGCTCATGAATCGCGAGCAAGATGAACCTATGTTATGATTATTGCCGTTCTCGCACTTGTCATTTTTACGGGCTAGTTTTCTATTTCAACCCAGGAGAGATTCAATGGATCGCAAAAATCTAATTGCCCTTTTCCTTGTTCTTCTCACCCTGTCGGTCGTCGGTTGCGGCGGCAGCAGTGGCAGCAGTGGCAGCGGCGGCGCAGCCATGACTCAGGCTCAAGCCGCAAGTGCTTTCTCTGAGGTCTTCGTCGCGATGGAGGATGCATCGTCGGCACTCCCTCTAGATCGTCCCAACCCGATTTCGAGCTTCCGCAAGGAAGAGGCGACCGCAATTCGGAATGCCCTCCTCAATGGCGCCCGGATGCCCAACTCAACCAGCTCCGTTGCTTCGGCTCTAATGGTCTTGCCGGATTCTTCCACAACCATCCCCACCTTCACTTATCAATGCCCCTCCGGAGGGACAATCGTGGTGACAGGCTTCTATTCGGATACCTCTACCTCCGAATCGGCCAACATCGTCGAGACCATCAATAGTTGCCACGACGACGGTATTGTAATGAACGGCGATCCAAATATCACACTCTCATTGAATGGATCGGATAATGGAACCACCACCACAGTGTCTCTCACCATGACCGGAGGTCTTACTGTAGGCTCTTCCAGTTGCAGTACCGACTTGACTGTTACCGCATCGGTCAATGACAAGACGGGCACGGGAAACGAAACCTACAGCGGCTCATTCTGCAATGTCTCGATCAATGGATCGACCGCAATCTAGTATCGCGCATGAAAATGAACGGGTTACAAAGTTAGGTGTCCCATCCATTCCGCGTATTTGCGGAGTGGGTGGGATGGCGCAACCCCTTAAAGGGATTTTCTCCATCTTGACCGGCCATAGCGAAGGCATTCGACGGCCTCTACTGAGCAAAGTCGAAGTGAACCTGGACTTCGGCCCCGCCATGGTTCGTAAATTCAGCTTTTAGGACACGGGAAGCCAAAGTCATCCCCCGACCACCGCCGCATTTTTCTTTCCGCGCCTTGCATATAATTACCGCTCACAGGAGGAGAATCAAACTAGAAATCCACTTGGAGGGGTCTATGATTCTCGACTCACTGCTCTCAGATTCCACTTCCCTGAACCCCCAAAAATCGTCCACCCCCCACCCCCCCTACCCTGTGGATGGCAATTATTGGTTTAGAAATTCTTGTAACAATATAGGAATCAATGATTTGTAATTTTTACACAGTTACTAATCAGTAACTGCAACCCCCCATTTTTGCCCGCTTTTTGGCCAGAAAACCCGTCATTTTGCTTTGAAACCACCGCTTTTTCGTCGCTTTTCGCGGGTAATTTTCGCCGATTTGGCTCTTGTACGGACTTCTTCCGCAGCCTGAAAAACCAACAAACATCGTTCACATGGAGGCAATTGATTTGCATCTACTCAGTACCGGCAATCGGCACTCTCAAACGTTTCAAACAAACCCGGCCTATAATGAAGCATGGCGACTGTGCATCCGTCCGAGTTGGCAGAGATCTCTGGCGAGCCCTTGGCTCCTGTGGGTAACGCGACCCCTGAGCAGCATGCCTCCAGCCATCACCTGATGGACCAGCATGATATTGGGAAGCGCATCGATGCGCTTCTGCGCCGCGTTCACGCCAATCGCCCCAGCGACGACATCGCATTGATCCGCAAGGCTTGGGAGTTCTGCGTCCGCCATCACGAAGGCCAGATGCGGGCCTCCGGCGAGCCTTACATCATCCATCCGCTGGAGGTGGGCGAGGTGCTGGCCGAGATGAAGATGGACTCGACGGCCATCGCCGCCGGACTTCTTCATGATTCAGTCGAAGACACGCCGGCCACCAATGAAGAGATCGAGTCCGAGTTCGGTTCGCAAGTCGCGCATATTGTCGAAGGCGTCACCAACATCGACAAGATTCAATTCGCCAATCGCGAAGACCGCCAGGCGGAGAATGTGCGCAAGATGCTGCTGGCCATGGTCAGCGATGTGCGCGTGGTGCTGATCAAACTGGCAGACCGGCTCCACAATATGCGCACCCTGGAGCACTTGAAGCCGGAGCGGCAAGAGGCTATTGCGCGGGAGACTCTGGATATCTACGCGCCGCTGGCGCATCGGTTGGGCATGGGCAAAGTACGCGGCGAACTGGAAGATCTGGCCTTCCGCTACACCGATCCTGTCAGCTATGAGCAGGTTTCTGCGGCAGTTGAATCGCGCCGCTCCGAGGGCGAACAGTTTTTGCACAGCGTGGAAGATACACTCAACGAGCAGTTGCGCGAGAACGGAATTGAAGCAAGGGTCGAGTGGCGCATCAAGCGTATTTATTCGATCTATCAAAAACAGCAACGCTCCAAGGTCAGCTTCGATCAGGTCTACGATCTGCTGGCAATCCGCGTCATCACGCAAGATGTAGCCGCATGTTATGCGGTCTTCGGATTGATTCACACGCAATGGCGGCCTGTGCCTGGACGCATCAAAGACTTCATCGCGATGCCTCGCGCCAACCGCTATCAATCGCTGCACACCACTGTGATGAGTCAGGAAGGCCATCAGTTTGAAGTGCAGATCCGCACCGAAGAGATGCACCGCATAGCGGAAGAGGGCATCGCCGCGCACTGGAAGTACAAGGCCGGCGGCGGCGTTGTGGTCACGGCGCGCGACGAAGAGCGGCTCAATTGGATTCGCCAGCTTGTCGAGTGGCAGAAGGAGATGACCGACCCAAACGAATTTCTTTCCAGCTTGAAGATGGATCTCTATCCCGACGAGGTTTACACCTTCACGCCGAAAGGTAAGGTCGTTGTAATTCCTTCCGATGGCACTCCAGTCGACTTTGCTTATACCATCCACACGGAAGTAGGTCATACCTGCGTCGGCGCCAAAGTCAACGGGCGCATGGCGCCGCTTCGCTCCAAGTTGCGGACCGGTGACATCGTTGAGATCGTCACGCAGAAGGACCATAAACCTAGCCGCGACTGGTTGACATTTGTAAAGAGCCCGCGCGCGCGCAACAAGATCAAGCACTGGCTCAATGAAGATCGCCGCCGTCGTGCCGTCGATATCGGCCGCAAACTGCTGGAGCGCGAGGCCCGCAAATTCAAGGTTTCACTCAGTCTGGTTGGCGATCAGGA
>JBEKDN010000009.1:0-48565 GCA_050014335.1 Occallatibacter sp.
AGCTCGCCTTTTCTCAAAGAGGCTGGCCGCATTCGCGATGAAAAGATTGTCTGCTCGACGGCTCTGGGGCGGACCAATCTACCCAACGAAAAGCTGCCCAAGCCCGATTTCATCGGCGCGGATGGCGTAAAGGTCTATCAGGATCTTCCCCCCTTCCGCTTGCCGAACGCCGCCGTCACCAGCCTGCAGGCAAATGACTCCTATGTCACTCTGAATCCCTTTGTCTTCATCCAGCAAGATGAGGGGCTGCACTTCAAGACCACCGTGATCGACAAGCCTCAAAGCCAGAGCCATGCCGCCTCGCCGTCGCAGCCCCCCAGCAATTTGCCCGCCCACCCAAATCAAGTCCTGCTTCCCCCCGGTTTGCTAACCTCGGATAACGACTTTCGCATTCGCGATGTCTTGTATTCGACCCGCTGCTCCCTGCTCTACAACACCTGCATGACCGCCTCGCTCTCCGTTTCTGAAGCGCTGGCCCTGAATCGCGGAATGCTAAAGGTGCTAATCTTCTCGGGCGCGCTCGTCGGCGGCCTTCTGGGATTGCTGCTCTCTTTTCTTTACCGGCGCAACAGCAGCATGGAACAGCAACTGCGCCGCGCCATCCGGAAGGACCAGTTGCAGGTCGTCTATCAACCCATCGTGGACCTGCCAGACGGCCGGATCGTGGGCGCCGAGGCGCTGGCCCGCTGGACGGATGAGGAAGGCTTCGTCGTAGGCCCCGATACCTTTATCAGAATTGCCGAGCAGCACGGGTTTGTTAACTCCATCACTGAGTTGGTTTTCCGCCATGCGCTGCGCGACTTTGCCAACATGCTGCGCGACCGTCCCGGCTTTCATCTCAGCATCAATGTTGCAGCCTCCGATCTCGCCGATCCAGGCTTCCTCCACATGCTTGACTCCATGCTCAAACGCTTCGGCGTCGAGGCGAAAAGCCTGGCCATTGAGATTACTGAAAGCTCTACCGCGCTGCGCGAGGTGGCCATTGAGACCATCCGCCGCCTGCGCGACCGTGGTTGCAGCGTCCACATCGACGACTTCGGCACCGGCTACTCCAGCCTCTCCTACCTGCGCGAACTCGCCGTCGATACCATCAAAATCGACAAATCCTTTACCCAGTCGATCGGCACCAATGCGGTCACCGTAGCCATTCTGCCGCAGATTCTCGCCATGGCCGCTGCGCTCAACCTGCGGGTCATTGCGGAGGGCATTGAGACCGGCGAGCAAGCCCAATACTTTACCAAGGCCGGCAATGCCATTCTTGCCCAGGGATGGCTCTTCGGTCGCGCCGTGCCCGTCAACGACTTCGAGAATCTGCTGACAGCGCAACTGGAGAGTGTGTCACCCGCCGGGCAAGACGCGCCCCTCCCCGAGCCGGCTCGCGCTCTGTAAGCCGGCGCCTGAAAAGTCTCTTGAGTCAATGGCAAACTACCTTCCGCCAGCGACACTTCTTTCTCGATGGCGCCGATCTCCGCCCTACCTCCAGGAAATTCAAGTTTTGCACCGAGGACCGGAACCATGATCAATAAAGTGTGCTGCAATAGAAGAATCAGAGGACAAAATGGACCCGCGCGATGAACTGGAAGACGATCGAGAGCCCGGCCAGTTGGAAGCTCTGGCGCGGGTCTTCTGTGAGCAGTTGATGGCCTGCCTGGATGAGTGCGCTCGCGGCCGGCGCGGTCTTTTCTCCGGTGTCGAACTGCTCAACGACGAGCGCGGCGACGCGCCGGAACGTGCATGGCCGGAGGCCGAGCGCCTGCGCGAACTCGCCCTTGCCCTGCAAGGCATCTTCGCCCAGCAGGAAGAGCGCAACGCCCTCTGCGACGAGTTCCTCGACCTCTGCTCGATGCACGGCGAAAGCCATCCCGGAGAACGCAAACTCGCGCGAGCCTTTCTTGAGCGCATCGAGCGCGGCGAGGTCGGAGCGCAGCCGGAAGGGAAGAATCTGCCGTGGTAATTCTGCACGCATTCCTTGCGCTGGCTGCTGGGCTTGCCGTCATCGTCGCGCTCTCCATCGCAATCAACGCATTGGTTAAACTCGCTGTCCCAAGTTGGACTGCCGAAGAGGCCGCGCCGCACCCCGCCTTCGCCTTCGTGACACTCGGTTCCTCGCTCTTGGCAAGCGCCGCGGGCGGTTACATCACGTCACTGGCCGCCACCAGCAACCCGCTGATCCACGTCCTCGCGCTGGGCATCACGGTCCTGGCTCTGGCCGCCGTCAGCGCCCTGCAATCGCGCGGCAAGCAGCCGGTCTGGTTCCAGTTGGCGCAGGTAGCCGTCTCGCCCCTCGGCGTTCTAGCCGGCGGCTTGGTCAGGTTGCGAGTTCTGGGCATTCTGTAGCGGACGCCGCCCCAACCGCGCTTTCCCGAAACCTAAAAACGCACACCGAAGGTCACCGGGATCAATTCGGTCTTTCCCAGGCCGTTGGTTTGGGTAATGGACGGAGTGTCGATATAGAGGTAGCGAGCCTCGGCAAATAGTTTCATGGTGCCATCGCCGTAAACGCCGCCCACCCTGCGGGAGAAGCCAAAGCCAAAATTGCCGCCCAACTGGTCGGATGAGAATGAGTTGGTAGTGACGTTGACCGGGTAGCCGTAAAAGTCGCAACACTCCTGCGTATTGAAGTTCGTCGATTTATGGTAGTACCCGCCGCCGCCCGTAAGGTAGGCATCGTAGGTTCGTTTGGGAAACAACTCGAAGACCGGATCGGCGGTCACTGAGATAATGTGCGCGTCGCCACTCTGCCCGCCTCCAGCCGCGACAAAGGCTCCAGGAAGCTTGTCGTCTATAAACTGAAATTCGCCCAGCAGACTCAGATGCTTTGAAAAGCGCAGTCCGGCGCCGCCGGTGAAGTTGCCGCCGAAGGTAATGTACGGCGTGTCGTTGCCAATGGGAGCGTTGAATCCTGCGCCAAGTTCAAAAGCCAGGCCGTGAGACGCTATATGCCTCCCGCCTGACTGCCCCGCGCCACCGCCCGCGCCGGCGGGAGCCAAGGCCAAAGACAGTGACCGCGCCGCCGCATCCGGGTTGAAGCCGCTATCCAGGTGAAACGGGTTGGAACTGGCTTCATTAGGCGTAACAGGGCTGGAAGAGAAAAGGCTAGGGGAATACGAGGATTGAGCGCTTGCCGCACCCACTGCCGTGCATACCGCAAAAACCGCCGCGATCCCAAGAAAATTGATATATTTCACTGGCGAAATCCAAAGGGAAAATGACATGCCGGAACCTCCAAGACCCAGGAATCTTTTAGCCGGTCGCGGAACAACCGCGTAAGAAATTAGACACCAAATCCAGCCAAAAGTTGCACGCAAGGCCGCACAATCCGGCAGACGCCGAATGAGCTTCAGAAGTTGACCTCTTTCCTCAAAGTTTTTTTCGCAGATACTCAAAGACCAGATACCCAATCAGCGCCGAGATCAAAGCAATCCCGAAGTTCGTCCCGGTGAAAATATCCACCAGCGCCGCCTGCATCGTCTTGCCGTGGCTGTTGCCCACCGTGAATTCGCCCATCAATAAATTGGAATAAAAGAGAAAGATAATAAATCCCATTTCAATCACCGCGCGTAAAAGAGCGGTCAGGCGAGACCGGTTTGTGCGTTCAATCTTCACGTACTTCAGATCATACCAAGGATCGATCTTCGCGGACCGATGAAGATTAAAGGGCTCCAAGAAACTTCCGCGGCCAAGCATTCTTATCTTCCGCCTGCAAAATATTCCGTATTCACTTTCTGAATTCAACCGATAGCAGAAAAAGGGATACTCATGCGTTCCCTGCAAGAAATCGATCAGCGAAGGAGCTGAATCCTATGGCGGTCTTTCGCAATCTACGTATCGCGCGCAAGCTCAACTATTCCTTCGGCGGAGTCTGCCTGCTTTGCACCTTGCTGGGATTGTCCTCTCTGGTAGGTTTTTTGCAGGTCCGATCCGCCTTCAATAATGTTGTGGCCGGCTCCATGTCCTCCATGAGAACGCTGGGAGACATTCGCTATTCGGTGGCCACCATCCGCCGCACTGATGCGCTTCTCCTGCTCTGCGATACCAGCGCCTGCACAACCCGCCTGACAACCAAGCGAAAGAATTACATCGACTCCTATAACAAATCGATTGCCGAGTATGCGCCCATGGCCACGCGTCCCGGCGAGCCGGAACTGCTGGCGGCAATCCGCAAAAACGCGGCGGCTTACATTGCCTTCAGCGCTCAAAGCAGGCAGCTCGCCGATTCCGGCCAGATGCCAGAAGCCGCTAAGCTGCTGCTTCAAGGCGATGCGGTCAAGGTCTATAACGCGGTGGCGGATGCGGTTGAAACCGATGTGGCGCTCAACAACAAGATTGGCATGGATGAGGGAGCGCGCACCGTCCAACTGGTCCACACCGAGATTTTGGTTGTAAGTGCCGCGATGGCGATTGCGCTTTTGCTTTGCATGGCGATTGGCTTCGTGCTCACCCGCGCCATCGTGCCTCCGCTGGAACAGGCCACAACGGCTCTGGAAGAGGTAGCAAAGAAGAATCTCACAGTGTCCGTCGAGGTGCGCAGCCAAGATGAGACCGGGCGGCTATCCGTCGCGCTCAACAGCACGGTCGCCTCCATGCGCGAAGTCTTGCGCTCTGTTGCTACCGGCGCGGAAACGCTCTCCAGTGCCGCCGGGCAGCTAAGCGCGCGCTCCCAGCAGTCCAGCGCCAACACACTGAGCCAGGCTGGCAAGATCAGCCAGATTGCCGCGGCCGCTGAAGAGATGACGGCGAGCATCGGCGAGATCAGCAAGAACATTGAAACCGCCTCCAACGTCAGCCGCAACTCCGCTGAAGCGGCCAACCTTGGCGGAACCGTGATGCGGGAGGCAGCATCCACCATGCAGCAAATCTCTTCGGCCAGCTCTTCGGTCGAGCAAAAAATGACCTCACTGGCCGCGCGAACCGAGGGCATTGGCAGGGTGGTGCAAGTGATTCAGGAGATCAGCGGACAGACCAACCTGCTGGCTCTCAATGCCGCCATTGAAGCCGCTCGCGCCGGTGAGCATGGACGCGGCTTTGCCGTTGTGGCCGGCGAGGTGCGGCGGCTGGCCGAGCGCACCAGAAGCGCAACCGAAGAGATCGCCGGCTCGATCGGCGGCATTCAAGAAGAAACGCGGGGAACCCTGGAGGTCATGTCGCACAGTCGCGGCGCGGTAGAGACCGGGCTCAGCGAGACAGTGCGCGCCCGCGCCAGCCTCGAGGCAATCATCGAGTCGTCAAAAGAAGTCGAATTGCAGATCCAGTTGATCGCCACGGCCTCCATCGAGCAGACTGCCGCGTCCTATGAAATCTCCGAGGGCGCCAACCACATCTCGCGACTGGCTGCGGAGAGTTCGCTCGCGGCCAAAGAAGATTCCCTCGCGTGTAAGAACCTCTCCGGCCTGGCCAGCGAACTGGACGGAATCATCCGCCAATTTCAATTCGACGACGAAAAACAACAGGGCGGCTTGTTGCGCAGCGCCCCGCGCACGGCGCAGCTTTCCATGCCGCATCGCGCCTTTTAACGCCAACCGGAGATGAGCTTCATTCTTCGGTTCGCAATCTGAATTCGGTAGCACCCGAAAGGAAATGGCCATGAGAGTTATGAATGAAACCGCAATTCAGGCAGCGGCTACTTCGATCGAGGCGCAGGCCGACGCGGCAGCAGCCGCGACGCAGTCCTCCGCATCCACAATCGTTCAAGCGCCCAAGCCGCCAGCCGCTCCAGGCACGCGCCCCGGCTCAACCGCGCCTTCGGCCAGCAGCGTCGATCCGGACACTTTCCATATCCTGACGCTTGCCGCTACGCAGACCATCGGCAAAGCCGACACCCTCTCGATCGACTGGGCAGGCACCTACAACGACGAGTACGCGCACTACGATCTGGGCGCGGGCGGGCGTGGCGTCACCGCAGATTGCCATGACGCCAGCGATGCGGCAGGCAACGAGTACTCCAGTCCCCACTGCTGGACGGGCGTGCACCTGAAGGCTTTTCAATCTGCTTGGATAAGCGATTCTAAGAAAACTTCGATTCAGCCGCATCTTGGGATGGACGCTTCGCCATGATGCGCTCCCGCGGATTGCAGAACTGGTCAGAGGCGGTAATTCAATTTCGTTCTCGGCAATGAGTCTGAGTTACGGAAGACTCGGAAGGGATGGGCACAATGAGAAGCAAAGAGTTCAGACAATCGGCACAGGCGGCAAAGGGCGCGAGGCGACGGTGGAGAGTCCTCCCAGCTTTGGTGGAATGCTTATTCCTGGTCCACGGCGCGCTGGCTCAACAATCCGGCCTGAATAGCCAGGCGTGGGTCTACATGGGTTACCCGATTCCCAGCAGCCGTGTGGAACCATTCAAGGTGAACAACTTTCCCAAGTGGGCGACTGTGGATATGCAGATCCGTGAACGACTGGAGAACCAGAGCTCCGATGGGTACGTCTCGGGCAACGACGCGGTGTACGTCCTGTCGCGCGTCTGGGGCGGGATGGAAGTGCGGCCCAGCAAGTGGCTGCTCGCCTATATGCAGTTCATGGACTTGCACGCCTTGGGGTTGCCGCTGCACTATGTCTCATCCAACATGCGCGACGACTTCGATGACCGCCAGGCCTTTCTGGAGTTCCACACACGGTACGTCAAGATCATCGCCGGGCGGCAGGAGCTGCGCTACGGCGAGGAGCGGCTGGTGGGTATCAGCAACTGGACCAATAACAGCCGCACCTGGGATGGATTCCTGGGACGCTTCGGAGACAAGAACCGGCTCGATCTCTTCAGCACCTCGGTGGTCGCGGTCCATCCTGAGTCGCTGGATAAACACGGCGCGGGCTTGACCTTCCACGGCGCGGTGGGGACGATCACGACCTGGGTGCCGCATACCGTCCTTCAGCCGTTTGTCTATGTCAAAGCCTTCCCGCGGGTAAAGGGCCGGCAAGGAACCTACGGCACGGAGACGGAGGCGACCCCGGGCGTCGAGGCTTCGGGAAAGTTTCTGGGCGGCTTCTACTTCGAGACCCTGGGAGCGCTGCAACGCGGCAGCTACGCCAACGATTCGATCCAAGCCGCCGCGGGATATGCCAAGCTCGGCTACAACGCCGAGCATCTGGACTGGAAGCCGCGTCTGACGGGCGAGTACAAATACGCCTCCGGAAATCCGAAATCGACCTCGGCATCGACCCGGATCGGCACCTTCGATCAGCAGTATCCAAGCAACCACAACGCCTTCGGCATGACCGATCTGTTCGGCTATCAGAACATCAAGATGGACAGAATCCATCTGGACCTGGCGCCGGTCAAACAATTGTCGCTGCTGATCGAGCAGGAGTGGATGCGGGTCGCCACGATCTACGACGGCGTCTACGGCGGGTCGGGATCGGCGACCGTAAAGGCGCCCACAGGTGGGTTCAAAAGCGATGACATCGGCCGCGAATTCGACGCTTCCGGCCAATATGTCTTCCTGCGCAAAAACCTCACGCTGAACTTCGGCATTGCCCGCTTCTCGCCCGGAGCGCTGATGGTCCAGAACGCGCACGGAGCCGACTTGACGGTAGGGCATTTTGGGCTCACCTACAAATTCAAGGTGAACGGAAACTCCGCGGCCGGCCAATAATCTTCCGGTTTGCTGACAATTCGTGCTCCTTCTTCACGATGAATCTCCGGCGCTCGGAAGAGTTTCTCATCTTCGCGGCCGCCGGTTTGACCCTCCTTGGTCCTTGCCGCTAGCTTGGAAGAGTGCGAGGCCGCAGTTGCGCGCCCCGGACAAGGAGGCTGGATGCGACGCAATCGACTCCCCTGGATTTTGGAATGCATCTGGATACTAATGATGGCGGCTCTGGTAACCGCCGGCGCGCGGGCTCAAGACCTCAAGAGCTTCGAGCAGAAGATCACCACCAAAGTTTTGCCCAACGGCCTCACGCTCATCATTTGCGAACGGCCCGACGCGCCGGTCTTCAGCTATACCACCTTCATCGATGCCGGCGGCGTGGACGACCCCGCGGGTGAGAGCGGCCTGGCTCACATGTTTGAGCATCTCGCCTTTAAGGGAACCACCCAGATCGGCACCAAAGACTATGCCGCGGAGAAGCTTGCGCTGGCCAAGGTCGAAGCCGCCAACGACGCCTATGAGAACGAGTACCTGAAGCCCATCGGCCGCGACGACAAGAAGCTCGCCGAGCTGAAGAAGGCTTTCCTCGACGCCCAGAAAGAAGCGCACAAATACGTCATCCCCAACCAGTTCACGGACGTGGCCGAGCGCAATGGCGCCGAGGGCCTCAACGCTCAAACCGGCCTCGACGATACCGTCTTCTTCTGGTCGATGCCGGAGAATCGCCTCGAGCTTTGGGCGTGGCTTGAGAGCGGCCGCCTCTCTGACGTCGTGCCCCGCGAGTTCTACAAGGAGCGCGACGTGGTCAATGAAGAGCGCCGTATGCGCACCGACTCCAACCCCATCGGCCGCCTCATCGAGCAGTTCCAGGCCACCGCGTACGTGGCGCAAAACTATCACCGCAGCACCATCGGCTGGCCCAGCGAGGTAGCCCAGATCAACGCCACCGAGGCCATGGAATTTCACAAAAAGTATTACGTCGGCTCGAATATCGTCATCGCCGTCGTCGGCGACGTCAAAGCCAGCGAGGCGATTCCGGTGCTGGAAAAATACTTCAGCCGCATCCCCGCCGGAGCCAAGCCGCAAGAGATGACCACAGTCGAGCCCAAACAGTTCGCCGAGAAGACAGTCGTCATCCATGAGGCCACGCAGCCCGTCTACATCGAGGGCTACCATCGGGGCGCATATACCGATCCCGACGACGCCGTCTACGACGCCATCAGCGACATCATGTCCAACGGCCGCGTCTCGCGCCTCTACCGCAGCCTGGTGCGCGACCAGCAAATCGCCGCGCAGTCAGCCGGCTTCAGCGGCTTTCCCGGCGCAAAATATCCTGAGCTCTTCGCCTTCTACGCCTTCCCGCTGCCCGGCCACACGCCTGCCGAGATGCGCGACGCCATCCACAAGGAGATTGAAAAGCTCAAGACCGCCGACGTCACCGACGACGAGTTGCAGATGTACAAGACCCGCACCCGCGCCGACCTGTTGCGCGGACTCGCCGACAACCAGGGCCTGGCCAACTCGCTGGCCGAGTACCAGACCCGCTACGGCGACTGGCGCGAGCTCTTCCGCCAGCTCGATCGCGTGGACAAGGTCACCAAGGCCGACATCCGCCGCGTCGCCAACGAGGTCTTTGTCCCCAGCAATCGCACCGAGGCATGGATAGAAACCGATGCTCCCACAGCGCCCGCTCAAAAGCCCGCGCAGAAAGATGGAGGTGCGGAATGAAGAGTTTATCTTATCGTTTCCCGGTGAAGGGTACGGGCCATAGCCCGTACATTTGGCCAGCTACAATGACCGGAGCTTCAGCCCCCAAGGTATGTTCTTCCATGTATGGCCATCGGCTTTCCCGTTTCATGAAGACAGCCCTTCCAGCCTTTTCGCTAGCCGTTCTTGCTCCACTCACCCTCCCCGCCCAACAGTCCAAACCTTGGGAACAAATCCCCATCCCCAAGCTGCACGAATTCAAACCCCACCAGCCCCAGCGCATCGAACTCAAAAACGGCATCGTCCTCTTCCTCCAGGAAGATCACGAGTTGCCCTTCATCTCCGGCTCGGTCAACATTCCCGGCGGCTCGCGCGATGAAGACCCCGCCAAGATCGGCCTCGTCGATCTCTACGGCCAGGCCTGGCGCACCAGCGGAACAGCCAAAATCGGCGGCGACGCAATGGACGACCTGCTCGAAGCCAAGGCCGCGCACATTGAAACCGGCGGTGACGTTGACTCAACCGCGCTCTCTTGGGACTCTCTCAAAGGCGACTCCGATCAGGTTTTTGCGCTCGCAATGGATCTGCTCTTCCATCCAAAATTCAGCGCGGAAAAGCTCGAACTCGCCCAGCAGCAGGAGGCCACCGGCATCGTCCGCCGCAATGACGACGAAAGCGAAATCGCCGGCCGCGAGGCCTCCAAGCTCGTCTATGGCCCGGCCAGCCCTTACGCCCGCCAGCCGGAGCTAGCCACCATCGGCGCCGTTACGCTGGACGACCTGCAATCCTGGCATGACCGCACCATCTCCGGCAAGCTCATCGTCGCCGTCAGCGGCGACTTCGATCCCGCCGCGATGGAAGCCAAGCTTCGCGCGGCCTTCGAGCCCCTGCCGCCGGCGCAGCCCTCGCCTGCGCGGACAGAGGTTTTTACGGGCGCCAAGCCCGGCCTTTACTTCATTGACAAGGAAGATGTAAATCAATCCAATATTGAGATCGTTGCCCTCGGCATCGACCGCCGCAATCCCGACGTTCCCGCAATCGCTGAGATGAATGAAATTCTCGGTGGCGGTTTTGCCAGCCGTCTCTTCCAGAAAGTGCGCACCGAACTGGGCCTGGCTTATTCGGTCGGTGGCGGCCTCGGCTTCGACTACGACCATCCGGGCGAGTTCCACGTCGCCGCGCTCACCAAGAGCGCCTCGACCGTCGAAGCCGCCAAAGCCGCGCTTGCTGAGATCGACGGCGTCACCTCGCGCCCCTTCACTGCCGAGGAACTGGCCCGCGCCAAGGACAACATTCTCAACTCTTTCCTCTTCCGCTATGACACGCGCGAAAAAGTTCTCGCCGAAAGTGTGCGTCTCGAGTTCTACGGCTATCCGCCAGACTATCTTGAAACCTACAAAGCCGGGCTGGAAAAAGTGACTCTCGCCGACCTGGATCGCGTGGCAAAAAAGTACATCGCGCCAGCCAAATTAGCCGTGCTCGTCGTCGGTAACGGTCCTCAGATCAAGCCGCCTCTCGATGACCTGAAGCTAGGCCCGGCACAGCCAATCGACATCACCATTCCCATGCCCAAGCCGCCGCCCGCGGAACAGAAATAATAACCGGATCGGTAGGCCGGGAATTTATCCCGGCCTACCAGACTGATAAAGTGCAATACTGCGAAATGAAAGTATCGCGCATGAAAAAGCTCGCCGTTTTCTTGATCACTATTCTTTGCGCCGTCACGCCCTGTGCGTCGCAGGATGCGGCTTCCGCAAAGGCCTTTATGGATTCCGCCTTCCAACTCTACCAACACAAAGGACACGGTATCTCTGGAAAGATTCTGGAGAATCGCTTCATTCACTCTTCCCTTCTGGCCTTGGTCAAAGAAGACTTCAAAATCGTAGCCGCCGCCGGCACGGATGAGCCCTATGCCGGCGATTACGATTTCATCTGCGACTGCCAGGAATATGATGGCATTTGGAATCTTCACATGGATATCAAAGTGGTGAGTCCGGAATTGGCTTATGTCACTGCTTCTTTCAAACTCTTCGATCCAAAAATTCCGCCGAATACGGACGCGCGCACCATCCAATACACCTTGGTTCCCGAACAAGGTCAATGGAAAATATACGATTATCTTTTGATAATTCCCGCTGCGGATGGTATTTCTTTTCGAAAAGGACTTCAAAAGGATATTGTTTTTTACTCAAATCCTCCAAAGCCATAAATCGTGCGGAATAGCCCGGGAGCCGGGTGCGCCAGATCCGGATCTTCGGACATGTGTACCTCAACCCCAAACACCCCGCCTTCATCGCTTACCCACCGCGGGTGGTTTCAGATACTCCTCAAAATGCGCCAGTATCCGCCCGTATAACTCCGTCCGTGCATCCTCGCCACGAATCGAATGCGTCTTGCGCGGAAAGATCTGCAAGTCGTAGGGAATACCAGCCTCAATCAGCTTCTGCACATACTGCACCGTATTCTCTATGTGCACATTGTCGTCCCCGGTGCCATGCGCCAGCAGCAGCCGCCCCTTAACATGTGAAGCAGTCCCAAGCAACGAAAGTCCCTCGTAATGCGAGCCGGAGTCGCCGGGCAGACCCAGGTAGCGCTCCGTATAAATCGAGTCGTAATTGCGCCAGTCGGTCACAGGCGCAACCGCAACCCCGGCACGGAAGCGGTCCGTGTGCGACATCGCATACAGCGTAAAGCTTCCGCCCCAACTCCATCCCCACCAGCCAAGCCGCATGGGGTCCAGTTGCGGATGCTGCTTCAGCGCCGCGTCCAGCACCGTCAATTGATCTTGCAACTGCACCCGGCCAAAGTCGCCGTATGCGGCCTGCGCAAACTTCCGCCCGCGTCCCGCCATGCCGCGATTGTCCGCATGAAGCACTGCAAATCCATGCTCGGCCAGTAGCTCGTCAAAGAGCAAATCGTTGCTCCAGCGGTTCACCACATCCGCCGACCCCGGCCCGCCATAAGGGTTCACAATCACCGGCACACTCGCCGCATCGTTTGCGTCCTCCGGCAGCAGCAGTGTCGCATAAAGCAATGTGCCGTCCTTGGCCTTCACCTCCATCTGCTCCGGCGCGCGCAGATGGTAAGGCTCCAGCGTCCGCGTCTTCCAGAAGACGATGCACTTCTCCGCCTCCGCGCACAGTTTCAGTGTCGGCGGCTCCATCCGCGACGATTGCTTGTCGATAAAAGTACTGCCCCCAGGCGCGAAGTAATAGTCGTGATGCCCAGCGCCCGCGCTCAATTGCCTGCGTTCGCCGTTGAAGCTTACCCGCCATATCTGCTGCTCCTGCAAGCTCCCCTCGTTCGAGGGCCAAGTCGGCCGCGTCATAGCTGTAGAGATACATGTGATTGTGCCCGTCGCTCCAATTCGTCAGCACAATCTTGCCGTCGCCTACAAATAAATCGTAATTGTCGTCGAAAAATTTCTCGTCACTCAGTTGCAGCACCGCGTGCGCTTCGCCCGTCCCCGCATCGGCAAAATAAAGATCGCGATGCTTCTGGTCGCGCGTCAGCGTTTCAATCCACAGCGTCTTTGCATCCACCCATCCAAAGCGCGGAATGTAATCCTGTCCCGCGCGAATCGGCGTCCGCATCCAAATCGTCTGGCCGCCCTCGCCACTTACCACGCCCACGCGCGCCGCCGGGTTGGCATCGCCCGGCTGCGGATAGCGCTGCATCTCCACGGTCGCGTGCCTGGGCAGCCAATCTGGTATCGGATACTCGTGCACCGCGCTCTCATCCATCTGCATGTACGCCAACTGCTTTGAGTCCGGCGACCAGGCGGTATTGCTGCGCGCGTCCAACTCCTCCAAATAAATCCAATCCACCTCGCCGTTCAGAATCGCCGGCGACTCAGCCGCGGCCACCACTGTCACCGGCAAGCCGGGCTCCTTCAGCCGCGCGATCACGAGACTATGATTGCGAATAAAACTGAGCGACGCGCCGTCGGGTGAGAACTCCGGATCGTCGCCCGAAGCCTCTCCAGAATCGCCAATCTGTACGCCCTTGCCGCTCTTCAGGTCATAGAGCCACAACCGGCCAACCCGGTCAAAGAGAAGATGCTGCGAGTCTGGCGCCCACTGGTAGCCAGGCATCTTGTAGCGCTCGCGATGATCGCGATCCTGCTCGGTATCCTGCCCCGCTGCCAACGTGGCCAGCTTGGAGTCGCCCACCAGCACGCGCGCTCTCCCGGTCGCCTGATCCAGTTCCATTAACATTCCATCTGTCATATAGGTCAGCCGCTTGCCATCCGGCGACCAACTCAGGTCCTCGGGCTGCGTTCCAATCAGCGGTCCATGCGCATAGATCGCCTCTACGCCCAAGGGCTTGGCAGGTGCCTGTGCGGCCAAGGGAAGCGCAACAAGCAAAAAAGCAGCAGCAAAGAGAAAGGAATGACGAGGCAGGGTTGAACGAGGCAGGGTTGAACGAGGCAGGGTTGAAAATATCAAAGAGATTCCCTCCGGAAACGGAAAGGCGACCAACCAGCGCAGCCCCCCAGTCTTCCAGCCAGAAGTGTAAATCAGCGCGCCTATATATCTAGTCCAAGGATATTGTGAAAAAGGCGCGCTACCCTTTCCGCGGAGACCCGGAAAGAGTAGCGCGCCTTCATAGCCGCGTTTACTTATCCCACCGGCGGCAGCCCCGCCAAAGCCATCGCAATCTCCTCGGCGGGATACTCGTAGTTCTCCAGCTTGCCGGCCTGATAGGCAATGTACGATTGCATATCGAAGTGCCCATGGCCGCTCAGGCTGAAAAGAATCGTCCGCTCCTTGCCTTCCGCCTTGGCTTGCAGGGCTTCCGTAATGGCCGCGGCCACCGCATGATTCGCCTCTGGCGCGGGGATGATTCCCTCTGAGCGCGCAAATTGAATTCCCGCTGCGAATGCATCCAACTGTTGCACCGTCGTGGCCGAGGCTAGTCCCAGTTCTAGCACATGAGAAACCAGCGGCGCCATGCCGTGGTAGCGCAATCCCCCGGCATGAATTCCCGGCGGAACAAAAGTCGAACCCAGCGTATGCATCTTCACCAGTGGAGTCAGATGCCCCGTATCGCCAAAGTCATAAACGAATCTGCCCTTGGTCATGCTCGGGCAGGCCGCCGGTTCCACGGCCACAATGCGCGCCGAGCTTTGACCCTTGATCTTGCGCCCCACATAGGGCAGCGCCAGCCCGCCAAAATTCGAGCCGCCGCCCGCGCAAGCAATCACCACATCGGGATCGTCGCCGGCCATCGCCATCTGCTCGATCGCTTCCAGCCCAATCACCGTCTGATGCAGCAGCACATGATTCAACACGCTGCCCAGCGCGTACTTGGTGTTCGGATCTTTCGCAGCCACTTCCACGGCCTCTGAGATTGCGATGCCCAATGACCCATTCGAGTCTGGATGCGCGGCCAGAATTGCGCGGCCCGACTCCGTCTCGTTGCTCGGGCTCGCCGTCACTTGCGCGCCAAATGCCTCCATCAGCGCGCGCCGATACGGCTTCTGGTCATAGCTCACCCGCACCATATAGACCTTGCAATCCAGCCCAAAGAACGAGCAGGCCATTGACAGGGCCGAGCCCCACTGTCCCGCTCCGGTCTCGGTCGAGAGGTGCTTCGTGCCTTCCTTCTTGTTGTAATAAGCCTGCGGCAGCGCGGTGTTCAGCTTGTGCGATCCCGCCGGGCTTACTCCTTCATACTTGTAATAAATATGCGCCGGCGTATCCAGAGCCTTCTCCAGGCGGCGTGCCCTGAAGAGCGGCGCGGGACGCCACTGCGCATAAAGCTGCCGCACTTCGCCGGGAATCTCAATCTCCCGCTCTGTGCTCACCTCTTGCATAATCAAACTCATCGGAAACAGCGGCGCCAGATCGTCCGGCCCCAAGGGCTGAAGCGTTCCAGGGTGCAGCGGTGGGGCCATCGGCTTGGGTAAGTCGGCGGCAATGTTGTACCACGCAAGGGGAATACGGTCGGGCGGCAGGTTGTACTGGATGGTGTCCATGGCCAACATTTTATCGCACCAAAGCTGGCTTTGGCTTGGGCAGCTTCTCCGCGCTCCGCATTCCTCCGGGCGCCCCACCCTCGCAGGTTCTTGTTTTTGCGGCTAGGGTGGCTTCGCCATGTCCTTTGCTAACTCGCCAACCCCGCGCCCCGTAAGCTAACTCATTGCACTATCATCAAGACTGTTCAACACGCATCGCGACACAAAACCAGCTTCCGATTAGAAAAACTCATGCCGCTCCTCGATCCCATCCCGTCCCCAGTCGATTTCGCAGACTTTGCCGCTCTCGAATGGGAGCCGCTCCTTGCGCTCGTCGCCAACTTCGCCGCCTCGCCCGTCGGCCGCAACGCCATTCTCGATCTCAAACCCTCCACCGACCAAGCCTGGATCGTCCGCCAGCACCAGCTCACCGCCGAGCTGCGCCTCCTGCTCGCCGAGCAGACTTCCATTCCCGTCGGCGGCCTCTTCGATCCCACGCAATTCGCCGCCAAAGCCCAGATCCCCGGCGCGGCCCTTGAAGCCAGCCACCTGCAAGCTATCGCCCGCCTGGCCAACGACGTCGCCTCCTGGCAATCGCTGCTGCAATCGCCGCCCGCGCGCCTCGTCGGCAAAATGCCTGGCCTCTCGCAGCTCTCCTCCACGCTCACAAATTCCCTGCGTCCACTTGCCGAATCCATCGAGCGCACCATCCAGCCAGACGGCTCCCTCGCCGACAACGCCTCGCCCGAACTCGGCCGCATCCGCCGCGAGCAGGAGCGCCAGCAGCGCCTCATTGAAGAAAGCCTGCGCGCCGCCCTGCGCAAGCTCACCGCGGAAGGCTCCACGCAAGAAGACCTCATCACCATCCGCGGCGAGCGCTTCGTCATTCCCGTTCGCGCTGAGCTCAAGCGCCGCATCAGTGGCGTTGTCCACGGCGCAAGCTCCAGCGGCCAAACCGTCTACGTCGAGCCCCTTGAAACCATCGAGCAGAACAACGAACTCGTCCGCCTCATCGACGAGGAACAAGCTGAGATTCATCGCATCTTTGTTGCGCTCACCCATCAGGTCGGCGGCTATGCCGCGGCTCTCGTCGCCGGCGCGCGCGTCCTCGCGTTGGTCGATAGCCTGCAAGCCCGCGCCCGCTTTGCCCGCGACTACGACTGCGTAGCCCCTGCCATCGCTCCCGATCTGCTGCGCCTTGAAGCGGCCCGCCATCCGCTTCTCGAACGCCATCTGCGTCCCACAGGCAAGCGCGTCGTTCCGCTCACCCTTGAGCTCACCGCCACTCACCGCCAGCTCATCATCAGCGGCCCCAACACCGGCGGCAAAACCGTTACCCTCAAAACCACCGCGCTGCTCGCCATGATGGCCCAGGCTGGCCTGCCCGTCCCCGCCGCCGCGGCCAGCTTCCCCATCTTCACCGCCTTCCTCGCTGACATTGGCGACGCCCAATCCATTGAGGCCGAGCTCTCCACCTTCTCCGCGCACATCGTCAACCTCGACCGCCTCTCGCGCCTCGCCGGCCCCCGCGCCCTCGTACTGCTTGACGAGCTTGGCTCGGCTACCGATCCCGAGGAAGGCTCCGCGCTCGCCGTCGCCATCGCCAGCCACTTCCTCACCGCCGGCGCGTGGTCGCTCATCTCCACGCATCACACCTCGCTCAAGATTTACGCCGCCAATACCCCCGGCGTGCTCAACGCCGCCGCCGGTGTCGATGAGCTGACCCTCGCGCCCAATTACCAGCTCCGCCTCGGCGTCCCCGGCGCATCCGCCGGAATTCAAACCGCTGAGCGTCTCGGCCTCAACGCTGAAATCATCGCTGCCGCCCGTCAGAGATTGGGTTCGCAGCAGCAAGACATCAGCCGCTTTCTTGACAAGCTGCACAACGACCTCACCCAGCTGGAAGAAGACCGCAAAGCCGCCCGCGCCGAGCAGTACTCCCTCAATCAAGAGCGCGCCCGCCTTGCCCGCGAGGGCGATACCGAGCTGCGCAACCGCACCCGCGAGCTTGAAATCAAACTCGCCTCGCTGCTCAAAGACTTCGAGTTCCAAATGCGCGAGACCGTCCGCGCCATTGAAGACCGCGCCGCGCAGCAAAAGCTCTCCAAAGAAGCCGAGCGCCGCATCCTCCGCCTCCGCCGCGAGTTTCAAGAGAGCTTCAATCAGACCGTCGTCGCCCACCGCACCGGCGCGGATGTTGGCGACACCAACGCCCAGCCGCATCTGCTCAAGCACATCGCCCCCGGCGATCGCGTCCTCCTCAAGTCGATGAACAGAATCGCCCTCGTCGAGCGCGAAGTCGAGAAAGACCTCTTTGAAGTTGCCCTTGGCCCAATCAAAATGCGCGTCAAGCGCGAAGACTGCTCCGCTCCGCAACCTGCCCAGGCCGCTGCAATAACAGCAAACGCAAATCCGTTGGCCGCCGCCCGCCAGCAGAAGAACGTCCACGTCACCGTCACCAGCGCCAACACCGACGCGCTGCGCATGGAGATCAACCTCATCGGCCGCACCGTCGACGAAGCCACCGGCGAGCTCGAAACCTATCTGGACCACGCCTTCCTAGCCGGCCTTCCCCGCGTCCGCATTATCCACGGCCACGGCGCGGGCGTTCTCCGCCGCGGGGTGCGCGAGTTCCTGAAATCCCATCCCCACGTAGCCACCATCACAGAAGCACCCCAAAACGAAGGCGGACAAGGCGCTACAATCGTCGAGCTGCGACAGTAGTTGCATAATAGCTGCCACGTAGCTGCGATTGTTTAGGAATGAAAAAAAGACGGCCAGAAAGACAATGGCGACCGTTCAATTCGATCGGGGCGAAGAAAACATTGGCCACCTTGCGCGACATGGGATTTCGCGTACGATGCCCAGCAAGTCTTGATTCACTGGCAGATCGACCTTGATTCTTATCTTCGCAACGGTGAGGAGCGGGTTGTTCAGGCCGGCGAAACAGACCAAGGCCGGATACTGGCTGTCGTTTCAACAATCCGCAATGGAATGACACGGGTAGTTACCGCGTGGCCGGCAAAGGAAAGAATCCGGCGTTACTTCGCAACACAGAAGAGGAGCCGCGATGCTGGAAGAACTGAAGCAGAAGACATTCGCGAATGAGGCGGAAGAGGCTGCATGGTGGGAAGCGAACGAAGATGCTTTCGCCGGCGAATTTGAAAAGGCGGGAGAAGAGGGCCGTCTCGGCCACGGCACAGCGATGAAGCGCCTCGCTGTCAAGCATCACGATCAGCCTTGATCCTGAAGACTTTGCCAAAGTACGTGTGCAGGCGGAAAAACGCGGTCTGCCATACGAAACATATTTGCAGATGATTGTTCATGGGGCCCTGTGCACTGTGGAACCTGACCAGAAGGCTGTGAATTTCTGAGAGATGCCCCCTTCCTCTCACAAGGTCCGAAAAACCGGGCCTGGGGTGCCAGCCACTCGCCACATAGAATGAGGGAGGTCGCACCATGCCGGTTCCCGGCCAATTTATTCATCGTTATATGGAACCGTATCAGGAATCGTTTTGCAGATTCTGCGCACGCCAAGTGGGTATGGCTAAGGAAGAATCCGGCTTAATGCGGGAAGAGAAAGATCACGTCTGTGATCCGTACTTTGTTGACATGTTCACGAAGAATGGAACGGACCCCGTAGAGATCCTCAAGCGGCTTCACAAGATTTGAAGCTGGCCCCGCGTGCCCCATGTCCCCCCTTTGGCGCCTGGGATATCATCAACCTCAACCAGCCGCGTTGTAACGACATGACTTCAGTCGTGCCGAAAACCGAACAAAAAAGCCCGGGCTTTAGCCCCTGAGGGAAGGTTCTATGCAACGAACCAAATAGAGCTTCCTTAAAACCGCCCTCAGCACCAAAAAACCGTCATCCCCTGCAAATCTGTCATCCTGAGCGAGCGCAGCGAGTCGAAGGATCCGCGGTTGCTGTTCGTAAGCGGCAAAACACATCCCGCGTCGGGAAGAAAACAAAAACTCCCCCGCAACCACTCCAACTCTGATTCTATCGGTTGATCCGCCTTCCCGTGGTGTACAGTAACCCTCAAAGCCTCTCATGAAAGGCGATTACCCCTATGCCCCTCCTCAACCAAATCCGCGAAGAGAAGCTCATTCAGCTAGCTCGCGAACGCTTCAGCTCCTACCTTTCAGACGCGGAAAAGAAGGTACTGCATGACTCTGCCAGTTCCGAAGACCCGCCCGTGCTAAATGTGACGGCCCCCGGGGCATCGGTTCGGGCAGATTTCCTGCGTTGGCTGGCCACTGATCCGGACACCGTGCCACACATCGATCCCAAGGGCCTGCGAGTCTATGCCGCAACCATCCCCGGCACGCTTGACTTGACTGGATGTCACATCGCGGTCTCGCTCGACTTCCGTTGGTGCAACCTTAAAGGCGAAGTCGTTCTTGAATCGGCAAAGGCCCACGGTATCTCTCTCGCCGACTCTTTGGTGGAGGGCGAGTTCAGCGCCGACTGGATCGACGCCAGCGGCCCTGTCCTATTCCGCAGGAGTAGCTTCGCCGGAAAAATCAGCCTGATCGGCGCGCGAATCAAAAACGATTTGAACTTCTCCGGCGCCATACTACGAGTCAATGGAGGAGATGCGCTGGTTGCGGCTACTGCTAGCATCGGCGGCAGCCTCTTTCTGGCCAAGGGCGTGGAGTGCTTCGGTGCCATCAGTCTGCAAGGCACCCGAATCGAGCGGGATTTGGTCTGCTCTGGCGCCAAGCTATCAGTGAAAGAAGGCGATGCGCTGACAGCGGACAGTATTGAGGTCGGCGGCAACGTCTTCCTTGACAAGAACTTCGCTTCTTCCGGTTTGATCAGGCTCCTGGGCGCGCGGATCAAAGGCCATCTGGTCTGCTCCGGTGCCAAGTTGGAAGTGAAACAAGGAGATGCGCTCATGCTCGATAGCGCGGAGATCGGGGGTAGCGTGCTTCTCCGCCAAGGCTTCGAGCCTTCCGGCTTGGTCAGGCTCGGAGGCGCGCGAATCAATGGCGATTTGAGCTGTTCCGGTGCAAAACTCGGTGCCAAGGAAGGAGGCGCTCTGCTTGCGGACAGCGCTGAAATTGACGGCAATGTCCTTCTGCGCGGAAGCTTCGAGTCCTCCGGCGCAATCCGTTTCGTAAGTGCGCAAATCGGAGGAGATCTCGACCTTCTTGGCGCAAAGGTTGCAGAGGTCAACTGCAAGAATATGAGCCTCTCGAGAGATTTTCTTTGGATGGGGATTCGGACGTCGAACAGTACCTTCCTCAATCTCAGCGGTGCTGAACTCAAGAATCTGTGCGAGGACCGGGAAAGCTGGCCTAAGGAGGGATGTATCCGCCTCGATGGGCTCGTTTACGAAAAGGTAGCCCTTTATAACCGGCCCACCGAGCAGGAAATCAAGGAAGCCACAGCGGACAATAACCCCAAATTGCCAAAGGATTTGAAACTCAACGCGGACGATCGCGTGGAATGGCTGATGCGGCAGCCGGTTGATGGTCGCAACGAACCCCAGCCATGGGTGCAACTCTCAAAGCATTTAGAGGCAAAAGGAGATCGCAAGGGCGCAAAGCATGTCATCTTCAAGTTCCGCTGCTCGCAGGCACAAGAAAGCTGGACTCTCTGGCGTTGGAGGAAGATCGCCTTTGCCTGGCTCGAGGAGGATCTTCTTCGCATCTTACTGCCCATTTCATGCGCACTGCTGCTGGGCACGCTGGTCTTTGCCGGTGCATCAAGAAGTGGAGCGATGATCGAGACCGTGCAGGCACAACCCGCTATGATCGCAACCTACGCGGAAAGCGCGAAAGGCGCGCCGAGAAAGCCGGACGAATCCAACAAGCCCGTCTCCATCCACTACACTGCCTTCCAGCCATTTATCTACACACTGGAGAATGCCGTGCCTCTGGTCAAGCTGGGAATGGATGAGCGCTGGACACCGGACCTGCAACACCAGCCACAGCCGTGGTTTCCGCGACTGCCCATGCTTGATGGGCTGAAGTGGTTCAATAGCTACGGATTTCTCGTCTGGTCCCGCTGGCTGTTGATTCTCTCCGGCTGGTTCCAGGCAACCGTTCTAGCCGCCGCCCTCGCCGACCGCTTCAAGAAATAGCCCGTAGGCAATCGAGTACCTCATGCCAGCGTTCGGCGAACCGCTGGCCATACCGCGGGTGGGCGTCTGCTCCACCGAAAGTGCCTGGTGGTTTGCAGATAATTATCCTCGATGCGCTCACAATAGAAACAGAAGCAATCCGAGGCTCCCATGACCACCGTCCACCCTCAAATCCGAACAATCGCAGCCCCAGTTTTCCGCCCCATTTTCTCCGTTTCTTCGCCAAAAAACCAGCCGACCCCCACCCCCCCTACCCTGTGGAGCCCGTTTTTTACGCGTAAATTTCCAATAACAAGCATAGTATCAATATCTTGCATTTTCACCCTGTTAATTAAGTAGTAACTGCAAACCCTCGTTTTTGCCCCGTTTTTAGCCCCAAAACCCTCATATTTGAGCCAAAATTTGCCCAATTCCACGCGCTTTTGAAAGCTCGAAGAAAGCGAAGCCCCAGATCAGCCGACAGCGGACTTACTGCGTGACTCAAGCTAGAAGTTAGCAGCTGAAAGCCCTCAATCTGTCTCACGCTTCTCCCAGAATCAGCTTCAACGTGATCTGCCTGCGGCCGCGATAAAAAGTGACGCTCACCGTATCGCCAGCCTGATGCTTCTCCATGAGTGCGTTGATCTCTTCGGGCGCGCTCACGTCGTGACCGTCGATCGCGACAATCAAATCGCCGCCAAGTATGATCGGCGTGTTGCCAACGTAAGCCTGCTGATTGCCTCCGTGCATGCCCGCGCGCTCGGCAGCTCCGCCAGGAATCACCTTCTGCACCAGAACGCCGGAATCGACGGCCAGTTCCATCTGCGAAGCGAGATCGGGACCGATAGCGTATGAAACAATGCCCAGCGAGGGACGCTTGACGCGCCCGTAGCGAGTAAGATCGGCAAGCACAGCTTTAGCCGTATTGATAGGGATGGCAAAGCCGATGCCGGCGCTTTGGTCCGCGCCTCCGCCAGTTGCGATCATCGTGTTGATGCCAATCACTTCGCCGTGCGAGTTGAGCAGCGGACCGCCTGAATTGCCGGGATTGATCGCCGCGTCAGTCTGAATGGCATCCTCAATGAGCGCGCCTTCGGCCTCGCGAATCGAGCGTATGGAGCTGATAATGCCGCGCGTCATCGTGCCGTTGAAGCCAAAAGGATTTCCAATGGCATAGACCTTCTGCCCAACAGAGAGCTGGGATGAGTCGGCCAAAATCACCGGTTCCAGATTGGGCGCGTCAATTTGCAGCAGGGCCAGATCGTGCACTTTGTCTGAGCCAACAACCTTGGCCGCGTAACGACGCTTGTTGCTGAGCAATACCTCGATGCCGCGATTGGCGTTCTCAACAACATGGTAGTTGGTGAGCACATGGCCAGCTTTGTCAAGAATGAAGCCCGAACCTTGGCCGTGCGCTGGAACTACGCCATTGAAAAAGTCAAAGACCAGCGTTGTGGACGTAATGTTGACCACCGACGGAAGAACGCGCTTGTAGACGGCAATGTTGTTCTGCTCCTCGGCGTCATAGCCTGGCGCGGCCTGCGCTTCAGTCAGGTTCAGCGCGGTCATGGAGCCAGAGGTGCGAAGCAGCGGCCACGATTTCCAGACAGGCGTGAGATGCGAGGTGACGTACCAGAAGCCGCCTACCAGCAGAACTACAAGAAGAACTGGACGAAGTTTCATTGTTTGAGAACCTCTTCTTCCCTATTTTAAAGACTCATCTTGCGGAGGATTTGTTGCTGTCAGCTTGAAGCAGTTGCCATAAATCTTTTACCAGATCGCGGAGGCTCGCAGGATCTTTCGCATTTTCCACCACATAGTCGGCTTTGGCGGCTTTGACGGCGTCGGGAATCTGGTGGCTCAGACGCAGGCGAGCGCTGGCTTCGGCGGCCTCGCGGCAAGCAGCCTCACTGCAGACGCGGTTGGCATAGCGGGCAATCTTCAGCTCATCTGGCGCGGTGACGACGACGATGCGGTCAAAGCGATGCCGCCAATCGGCCAAAACCGTTTCGCTTTCACCGCGAGCGCGGGCGTCGCGCTCCACTTCAAAGATCAGCGCCGACTCAATCACTGCAATGGCCGAGGGATTGCGGGCTGCGAGCTGATCGATCCAGCGTTGTTGCGCGGCGATCACCGCTGGATGCACGATAGCGTTCAGTTCCTGCAGACGGCCATATTTGAAGGCGAGATCGGCCAGACCAGCGCGGTTCAGCCGCCCATCCGCGCCGACGATCCCAGCGCCAAAATGCTCGACAATCGCCAAGAAAACCTCTTGCCCTGGTTCCATCAGCGCGCGGCCCAACTCGTCGGCTTCAATCACTTCAGCGCCGTGCGCGCGCAGCATGCCCGCAACGGTGCTTTTACCGCTGCTCAGACCGCCTGTGAGACCTACTCGAAGCATTTTCTAGACCTCTAATTAAGTCGAAGCTTTGAATGGGCACTGCTTTAGCCGTGCCGCAAAACTTCACAAAAAAACGCCGGCTTTAGCCACTGCGGGATGTTGTTCAATCGCGTCCATCGCTGACCGCAGTATAGGCGATCAAGCCAAATGTGCCGTAGAATGAAACCATGGCAGGAGGTGCGGCAATCTATGGTCACCCTGAACCCCCGAATCACGGTTGAAGGCGGCAAGATGGGGGGAAAGCCCTGCATCCGCGGCCTGCGCTTCAGCGTCTATGATCTGGCTTCCTACCTTGCCTCAGGAATGACCGAAGAGCAAATTCTCCGCGAGTTCCCCTACTTAGAAAAGGAAGACTTTCAGGCCGTTTACGAGTTCTTCGCTAGTATCCCGGAAAGGATCGCGGTCCTTGAAGCTGCTCGTTGATGAGAATCTTCCTCCTCGGCTCGTCCAAGAGCTGGCCGATCTTTTTCCTGACTCAGTACACGTCAATTCGATTGGATTTGGCCGTACTCCCGATGGACTCATCTGGGATTATGCCCAAATGCATGGATTCGTCTTTCTCACCAAGGACAAAGACTTCGCTAACCTCAGTTTGGCCCAAGGCGCGCCTCCCAAGGTGATCCTCCTGCAAACAGGCAATTGCTCCACGGATGACGTCTTATCCATTGTTCGCAGAAACGCGATTCGCCTGGCTGATTTCGATGAAGATGCACAGCGGGCTTTGCTGATCCTGCGCTGAGCAAAACAAGTGGAAATCGCAAATGCCGAAGAGGTTTAGGATTGAATTCGTTTCCTCTTCAGAATTGTTGTCTTCGCTGTGTAGCCATCCGGCGACCGGATTTCCGCTTTGTCGGAGTGTTACGTGAGTGTAATTGTTCCACCTACCAGCCAGTTGCCGGAATGCAGACCGGCAGCCCTCGCCGCAGCTTTGCCGCGCGCAAAGTATTGGCCATCAGCATCGCAATCGTCAGCAGACCAACGCCGCCGGGAACCGGCGTGTAAGCTCCAGAGATTTCGAATGCCTTCGGATGCACATCGCCCACCAGCGTCGAGCCGCGCTTGGCGAAGATGGCTTCGCGCTTTGCGTCGCCGGCAAAGATGCGGGCGAACTCCGCTGGATCGGTGATGCGATTCATTCCGACGTCGATAATCGTCGCACCAGGCTTGACCATCTCAGCGGTGATGAAGCCGGCGCGGCCGATGGCGGCGACCAGAATATCGGCCTGGCGCGTGATGGCCGCAAGATCACGAGTCTTGGAGTGGCAGATTGTGACGGTAGCGTTCTGATGCAGCAACAACATCGCGGCGGGTTTGCCCACAATGTCACTGCGGCCAACGACGACCGCGTGCTGGCCGCTGATGGAAATGCCGCCGCGCTGCAGAATCTCAATGATTCCAGCAGGCGTGCAAGGCGCAAGCGTAGGACGGCCCGCGAGCAATCGTCCGGCATTGACCGGGTGAAAACCGTCCACGTCCTTGGCGGGATCGATGGCGTCGAGCAGGCCTTTCGCGTCGACCTGTGCCGGCAGCGGCAACTGGATCAGGATGCCGTCAATCTCGTCGCGGGCATTCAGCTCGGCCACTAGCGTCAGCATCTCTTCCGTGGTGACACTTGCCGGCGGAGTGATAAGGTCGCTGTAAATGCCCAGCTCCGCGCAGCTCTGCACTTTATTGCGGACGTATATCTCCGACGCTGGCACATTGCCCACCAGCACCGCGGCAAGGCCCGGACGGACTCCGCGCGCGGCCAGCAATCTCACTTCCTCGGCCACTTCCTGCTTGATTGCGGCGGCAATTGCGGCGCCGTCTAGAATTGTTGGCATCTTTCGCTCCACGCTTCTATCGTAATCGTTTTAGGGCGCGGAACTTCAAACAACCCGAGCCACTCAATGCAAGAAGTCGCAGTGTGAAAACGGTAGAAGCGCCGAATTCTCCGCGGGCTGCGTCAGTCCAGCGACGCCAGATGCTTGGTATTTTGGAAAGTATAGATAATGCGGTGCGAGACCGTGATGGTGGAGAGCACCGCGAGCACCCACAATGCCGGAGCCATCACGCCCCATTGATTGAAGAGCGCGCCAAGAATCACCAGCACAATGCGTTCAGGTCGCTCCATGAAGCCTACCTTGCATTGGCCGATAAGCGCCTCGGCGCGGGCGCGCGTGTAGCTTACCATCAGCGAACTGATCATTACGTAAGCCGTCAGCACCACGTAGTGAAAGCGATTGATGCGGCCATAGTAAACCAGCAGGCCGAAGAAAAGAATCACGTCCGAGTAGCGGTCCATCACAGAGTCGAAGAATGCGCCAAAGACTGTGACCTGATTGTTGCGGCGAGCGACGCGCCCATCGAGCATGTCGAACGCGCCTGCGCCGAAGATGACCATGCCCGCATAGAAGAACATGCGTCCGGCGTTGGTGGCGTTGGCGTGGCCAAACAGATACGCGGCGGCGATATTGATGACGACGCCAATGATCGTCAGTGCGTTGGGCGAGATGCGTGTCAGCGCGAGGCCATGAACGATCCGGTCAAGAAGCCATCCGCAAGCGCGGCCGAAAGCGCTGGTCCATGTGATTGCCATCTTGCTTACTTCTGCTCCAAACTCTGCTCGGTAGCGGCCTCGGATTGAGCTTCCGCCGCTGCGGCTTCATCGTGAATCGTAGTCAGCTTCAGCACTTCCAGCTCTCGCTTGCCGTTCGGCGTCACAATGGTTGCCGAATCGCCGACGCGCTTGCCAACCAGCCCGCGGCCAATGGGCGAAGTCGTCGAGATGAGACCCTTGGAGACGTCGGATTCCTCGCTGGTGACCAGCCGATAAACAATCTCTTCGTCCTTGGTCGAGTCGTACACAACGACGGTCGAACCGAAGCCGGCTCTGTCCCTGGGAATGTTGCTGAGGTTGACCAGCGACAGCTCGGCCATGCGCCGTTTCAACTGGCCCAGACGAGCGTCCACAAAGGTCTGGCGCTGCTTGGCCATGTGATACTCGGCGTTTTCCGAGAGGTCGCCCATCGCCACGGCTTTTTTGATCTCGGCGGGAAGCTCGTGGTTGAGCTCGTGCTCAAGGATTGCGATCTCAGCGAGAAGCTGTTTCTTAATGTGCTCAGGCATCCAGGGTTCCATGGCGGCGAGCAGGTGGCTCATGCCGCGTGAGATAAAGAGCTTAAGTTCCCATTATACGCGGGGACGACTGAGAAGAGAGACCGGAGATCTGCCTGCCGTTCAAACGCGGCCTTGAAATCTGGGTGTCAGGCGTAGAAGACATGAGTCATTGCTCCAGAAGTCGCGGAGTTCCCGCCCTATTCAGCCGAGTCTTCCTGAATTCCTGTTCTCTGATCCCTGTTCTCTGTTCCCTGCTCCAAAAACGATTGCAGAATCAGCGCGGCGGCAACTTGATCCACAACTCGCCGATGCTGCTGGCGCGCGTGGCCGGCTTCATACAAGATCTGATGCGCTTCTCGCGTCGTGAGGCGCTCATCCCATAGGTGAATCGGCAGACCGGTAAGTTCACCCAGCTCGGCGGCAAAGGCCTGCGTCTTGGCGGCTTGCGGGCTGATGTCGCCGGAAAGATGCACCGGATTGCCGACGACGATTCCTACGACGCCAAAGCGGCGGGCGAGACGCGCCAGCGAACGCAGGTCTTCCCGGCGATTGTTGTGGCGCTCGAGGGTTAGCACGGGCTGCGCGCCCAGGCCTAGCTCGTCAGAGACAGCCACGCCAATCCGGCGGTTGCCAACGTCGAGGGCCAGGTAGCGAGGATGGGAATCGGTTTCCAGCTTATTGCTCCTGGCTTCTAGCTTACGGCCTGCCGTTGTCGGCTCTCTGCCCTTAGCTTTCATCTTCTTTTGATCGGGCTCCTGTTTTGGGGTATTCGAATAGTTCGCAAACCGCGCTTGCCATGCCGCTGCTAACGCTTGTCCGCCATGAGTTCGAGCTTGCCGGGTCTCCAAATACGTAAGATCCATTGGCATCCGGAATGACAGTTTTCAAGCCAAATATCGCATCCATATTCGTCCCGTTTTATAACACCTGTCTCCATGAAACTGAAGGCCTGATCTATCCCGCCGATAAATGAGCCAAGGGAATAAACAAAATGCAATCCGGGACGCAACTCAGTTCATGAAGTCCTTCCTGGTGCAATTGCCGTAAAGAAGGACTTGGTGCCTACCGGTTTTCCGATCGCCTCACGGCCGGTGCGTATTACAGTAGCTCTGAGGACCGCAAAGCTGCTTTGGGACCGGGCCGCTATCAGAAGGACTGGAAGGTTTCAGCCCGGTATTACTTCAACCCCTACCTCTACGCCAAAGCCGAGCAGCACTTCATGGACGGCACCGAAGTAGGCTTCAGCACCTCCAACAATACGGCCCTCAAGCCCAAAACCCAGATGACCATTCTCAAGATCGGCGTTTCGTTTTAACCGAAAGGAAAGGAGAAGTTCCCATGACGAAATTACGCATGTTCCTAGCGGCGGCGGCCTTCCTGATCCTTGCGGCAGCAGCCAATGCTCAAGTAGTTGTCATTGCCAACCCCGGCGTCAGTGCCGATTCGGTCTCAAAGGCCGAACTCGCCAAAGTCTTCACTGGGGCATCAACCCGGCTCTCTTCCGGCGCTCGCGTTACGCCGGTTCTATTGAAAGAAGGCCCGGTTCATTCAGAGTTTCTTTCCAACTATCTGGGCAAGTCTCCCATCGCCCTGATCGTTGCCTGGCGCGGACTGGTTCTTTCCGGTCAGGC
Source organism: Occallatibacter sp. (assembly GCA_050014335.1). Classification (GTDB taxonomy): domain Bacteria; phylum Acidobacteriota; class Terriglobia; order Terriglobales; family Acidobacteriaceae; genus Telmatobacter. The sequence goes on from JBEKDN010000009.1 coordinate 28,452, forward strand.
GGCCATTCCCAAAACCTTCGAGACCGAGGCCGAGATGATTGCGTACGTAGCCAAAACTCCAGGAGCGATCGGCTATGTGGGCAAAAAGCCTTCCGGCGAAGAAGTGAAGGCGCTGCACGTGGAGTGACGCATGGAAGCGGATACGGCACTTGTGGTAGCTCCTTCGCTCTTCAATCCCGAATAAGCACGATGAGTCAGAAAGCTGCCTCCGTTCATCGCGGTCATAGGATCGCGATGAGCGCGAACCCGCGAATCCCAACCCTCCTGCGAATCCTGAATCTTTCATTCCGTTCGCGGATAATCTTCCTCGATGCGCGGACAATGAAAAAGAGTCCGCTCTATGCCTCCTCCGATCCCGGCTCCAAATCGCGGATTTCGTTCTCACCCAGAAAACGAGCCCTTTCGCGCATAAATAAAAGCATGTGTGTAACTCTCCCGGATTCGGTATGTCGAGCCCAGAAAATGCTTCAGCTCGGCTGCATCTGCGAGCGCCAACAACTCCTTCCCAAATTAGATAGCGCCAAAAATCGGGAATTTCCAATCCACAATCTCCGCCAAAAAACAGATTGATTGCCTCAACTTCGCCGACAACCTTTAGCTTGCAGATAAGGTTCCGCAGATGTTTCACGCTATTGAAACGGTTGCGGAGACGCGGAGGTGTTGCAATCCGTATGGCGGCTCCCGCAATCAAAACGACTTTTCCACGGCAACTAACCGGCCATCTGACCGAGGTTGCGCTTGGTTATCAGCGCATGCTGGAAGAAAACCCCTGCCATCCGCAGGCTCTTGTGGGCATGACGCTGGTGGCCCTGGCAAGCCGCCAAACAGAAGCCGCGGTGAAGATGGCGCGCGCCGCGCTGGCTGCCGCGCCGCGCATGGGTGCGGCGTGGGTAGCGCTTGGCCAGGCTTTAAAGGCCGCCGCACGAAGCGACGAATCCCAACGCGCCTATCGGCAAGCCATTCGTCTGGATGGCATGGACGCACTGGCGCACATGGGCCTGGGTGAGCTGCTGCTTGCCGCCGGTCGACCTCAAGAAGCGATTAAGGAATTTGACTTGGCCCTTGGCGCCAAGCCCGCGCTGGCTGGCGCAAAGATGGATCTGGGCCATGCGCTGACCATGATGGGGCGCTATGATGAGGCGCTGCAGCGCTACGCGCAGGCGTTGGCGCTGCAGCCGCGCATGCCCGAAGCCGAATTCGCCTCCGGTTTTGTTCTCTCCCGCCAAGGCAAGCTCAAAGAGGCCGAAAGGCGCTACCGGCGAGCGCTGGTTGCGCGTCCGGACTTTGCCGCGGCATGGATGAATCTGGGCAGCCTGATGCGAGACCAAGGCCGCGAAGTCTATGCGGAAGCGGCGCTGCGGCGGGCTGTGGAACTACGTCCGGATCTGGTTTCCGGTTGGGTGAACCTGGCGGTGCTGGAGCGCGAGCGTCGCCGTCCCGCCGAGGCGGAGGCTTACCTCCGCAAGGCTTTTGCGCTCAATCCGGAGCAGGTTGAAACGCAGGTTGCGTGGTGCCAGCTTCGCGCCGGCGAGGGCGATCTGGCAGGCGCATGGCAGTGGCTGCGCTGGGCTCTTGCTCGCGATCCAGCACTCCCCGAGGCCGTCAATATGCACGGCATTTTGCTGCACAAGGACGGCCGCTTCGCTGAGGCGCTTCCGGTCTTCGAGCAGGCCGAGGCACTCGGCCACCGCGCCGCAGCCTCCAATCGTGGCAACTCGCTGCTGGACTTGGGTCGCATGGACGAGGCCTTATGCGCACAAGAGCTTGCCGTCGAGCGCGAACCAGCCAGTGCTGGAGCACGCTACAATCTCGCTCTCACTCGCCTGCGCTTGGGCGATTGGAAGCAAGGCTGGAGCGGCTATGAGGCGCGCTGGGAGTTTCGCGAGGTGCATCGCGGGCCGCGCAGCTTTACTCAGCCGCGCTGGAAGGGCGAGCCGCTCGATGGACGCCGCATTCTCCTTTACGCCGAGCAAGGACTCGGCGATACGATCCAGTTCTGCCGTTATGCCACGCTCATCGAGGCGCGCGGCGGACATGTGATCCTCCAAGTGCAGGAGCCTGTGCAACGCCTGTTGCAATCGCTCGCCGCAGTGCGCGCCGGCCTCGCTGAGACGCTGCCGATGGTCGTTGCGCGCCTGCCACAGTTCGACTACGAGTGTCCGCTGATGAGCTTGCCCGCTGTCTTCGGAACCACTATCGAAACCGTTCCCTGGCCTGGCGCTTACCTGGGCGCGGAGCCTGAACTGATCGCGGAAAAGCGCGCGCGCTTTACCGGCGTGAGCGGGGTCCGTCGCTTGCGTGTCGGCCTGGCCTGGGCCGGAAATCCCCGCTACAAGGCGGATCGCCTGCGCTCGGTGCAATTGCCTACGCTGTTGCCGCTCTTGCGCAACTCGTCGATCGCTTGGGTCTCGCTGCAAAAAGGTTCCGCCGCCGAACAGATTGCCGCGCTGCCCGAAGATGTTGAACTTGCCGATGGCTCCAGCCGAGACCACGATCTGGCCGAGACAGCCGCTCTCATCTCTCAACTAGACATGGTCATCACCACCGATACCTCGATTGCGCATCTGGCCGGAGCGATGGGCAAGCCGACCTGGATTCTGCTGCCGCATCTGGGCGACTGGCGCTGGATGCAGAGGATCGAGACAACGCCTTGGTATCCGACTGCTCGCCTCTTCAGGCAAAGCAGCCCTGGCGATTGGGACGGCCTTGTCCAGAGAGTGGCGGGCGAGCTGAAAAAAGTGCCGCGGTTGGAACGAAGGCGCTTGCCTCGGCCTGCGATTCATGAGCCGGAATCTTCCTGGCTCATTCCTGCCTGACAACGTCCGAACGATGGCTGGATCGACGACGAGAGCCGCGGACTGCGTCTGCGCAAGATAATATGAAAATTGATTTTTTTGGAGATCAAACCCCGCATTTACCCCCATTTCCTGCCCCCAAAAAGCGCTTTTCAAGCCGGAAGGAGGCCGATCTTGATCAAGAATGGACCGGATTCCTCTCCAGTTGCCGAATGCCCCAACTGTCCTGTCGACTACTGATATTTCATCCTGCATTCGGCGGTTGAACCGTAGAATCCTCTGCAACGATAGACTGGTAGTGGTTTTATCCCCTATCGTCCGTCATAACGATTTGAAGTTGGCGCACTTCTGTCGCGCAACTGCTGTTTTTATAGGATGACTGCAAGTAGCTACGACGCCCAGACTGCCAGAGCGTTGCTGCGCTATGATGATTCCGCGATGAAAAACATGCGGCAGTTAAAGGGCAGATGGGCGCTGGTGACTGGCGCCAGCGCGGGCATTGGCGCGGCGCTGGCCCGCGAGTTGGCGCAGCGCGGCGCTAAGTTGATTCTCACGGCCCGGCGCAAGGACCGGCTGGAGTTGCTGGCTGCGGAACTGCAAGCCAAAGGCGTCGAAGTTCGCATCGTTGTTGCGGACTTGAATGACCCAGCGGCGCCCCAGCGAATCTTTGATGCGACGGAAGGCGCTGGCCTCGTTGTCGACATTCTCGTCAACAATGCGGGTCTGGGCCAGTACGGCGCGTTCTGCCAAACTCCGATCGACCAGGAGTTGAGCCAGGTGCGGGTGAACTGCGAGGCAATGGTGCGGCTCACGCGGCTGTTTGTGCCCGGCATGGTGGAGCGGCGCCGCGGCTGGGTGCTGATTCTGGCTTCCACGGCAAGCTTTCAGCCGGTGCCATATCTCTCCACCTACGCGGCGACTAAGGCTTTCGACCGCTTCTTTGCGCTGGGTCTGGCTGCGGAAGTGGCGCGCTTCGGCGTGAAGGTGACGGCGCTCTGCCCCGGACGAACCGAAAGCGAGTTTTTCGACATTGCGCGCGCCGCGGCCTTCAGGCGGCGCGGTATGCTGACAGCCGAAGAGGTGGCTCGGCGAGGCGTGACGGCGATGCTGCGGGGGCAGCGCACCCTGATTCCTTATGTCAAAGGATGGGTGACGGCGCTCTTGGTCCGGTTCCTGCCGGTTGGGCTTATTACGCATTATGTCGAGAAGAAAGCGCGGCCGGCGTCGGCCGAGTAGTGCTCTCGAATTCGGAAGATTATGCGTCGGCGGCGTTTTGACGAAGCTTCTCGGCGCGGACATCGTTGGCCGTAAACAAACTTAAGAAGGGCGCGCCGTTCGCGGCTTCTTCCACTGCTGGACGGCCCTTGGCTTCCTCGCGCTCAACCAGGCAGACAACGGCGACGACAATCATGCCGGCTTCCCTGGCGGCCTCGATGGCGTTGATCGTGGATGCGCCGGTGGTGCAGACGTCGTCGACAATGACGACGCGCGCGCCCTGACGGCAGAAGCCTTCGATGCGCCGGCCGGTGCCATGCGCTTTCTCGGCCTTGCGAACAAGAAAGCCATTGAGCAATGGGGCGCTGGGGTTGGATTGCGCTCGCCACGCACTTGCGGTGGCCACGTTGCAGACAATGGGGTCGGCGCCGAGAGTGAGGCCGCCCACGGCTTCCGCCTCGATCGCGTTCTCTTCCAAAAGCTCAAGCACGGAGTGCCCTGTCAGGCGCCCGCCTTCGGCGTGGAGAGTGGTAGTGCGGCAGTCGATGTAATAGTCGCTCGTGCCCCCTGAAGAGAGCGTGAAGTTGCCAAGGCGGAAGCTCAGGCGGGCGAGAAGCGAAAGCAATTGCTGGGCGTGGGTGGTCATCTCTTTGATTGTAATGCGAGCGGAGAGCAGCTTTCAGCTGAAAGCTGGAAGCTAACGGCTAGAAGCTGCTCTTTCACATTTTGTCCAGGTGTCTGAAGCCGCCCGTGCCTATAAGCATCAGCGAGAAGATGAGGAAGTTATAGCAGGCGTGAACCACAGTGCTGGCGGCCAGCGAGCGAGTCTTGAGGCGCACGGCGCAGAGGATCAGGCTGACAACTAGCAGCAAGACAAATGGACCGATGGCATTGGCCGTCTGCTCGGCGTGCATGAGTGCGAATGGCAGGCTGGTGAGAATGGAGGCGACAACCATTGCCGGAAGCGACCATTCAGGATGGCCGTTCTCATCGAGCGGGGGCGGAGGCTGGCGCGTAAGGTGTTCGGCGAGCCAGTCGTATGCGGTGGCGAAGGCCGGCAAGAGGAAGCCGCGGAAGATCATCTCTTCAAAGAAAGGCGCAATGGTGACGCCGAAGGCGAAGAGGAGCCAGGCAGCCCCGGGAGCACGGAAGATGTCGTCAATAGGCGCATTCTCAGGGCCCGGTATCAGAGTCTCATCAAGCGCCGCCAAGGCGAAGCAGAAGACGGAGATGGCGGGCAAGCGCCAGCCGAGCTTGAGAGCATCCGAGCCGCGCCAGTGAATGCCTTCAAAAAAGCTCTTGTTCCAGAAAAGCGGAAAGATAAAGAGGCTGAGTGCGAAGGTTGCCAGATAGATCACAGCCTCGGTGCCCAGCATGTAGTGGACTTCAGTGGTGGCCTTGGTCACTGAGGTGACGCCGAAGAGATGGATGAGCAACGCGCCGAACATAAGGATGATTGCGCTGATAACGCCGAAGAGCCCGAGTGTGGCTAGGATGCAGAGATGGCCGATATGGGGGATGCGCCTGGGTGGGTCGGGTCTCGGGTGGACGAAAGATTCCAGAAACGGATCGGGCTGGTAGATGATTTCGGATGGGGTTTCGTCGAGATCTAAAAAACATATCTCAGTTGATATATCTCCCGTCCACTCCGCGGTATCTTCGGCCCGAGTCAAGTCGCACTCTGGTGCGAAATCAGATTCAATGTTTGGGCTTTCAGTCGGTGCCTGCGGCAGGCAATCTTCCGGGGCCAAAGCCTCGGTCTCTTCGGGCTGGAGGACGTACGGGCTAATGCCTGCATCTCTCACCGGCTGATCCACTGCATTTATGCGGAAGCTGTCCCCTCCACCTGCTTCTAAGCAGGTTTCTTCCGCCGAGTTTTCTGATGCGTTTGGGAAGCTTTCGTTCTGACTCATGGCTGCACCGTCTTCTTTCTGCGGGAGGCGGATTTCTTTTGCGCGCTTATCTTCTTGGCCGTGGGCTTGCGGTGAGTGGCTGTTTTTTTGGATGAAGGATCGGGTTCGTCGTCGCCCCCTCTATGTCGAATGGTATTGGAACTGGGGTTTGTCGTGCGCCCGGTCCCCGAATCGAAATCCGGTGCACTCAGCGTTTGAATTGCTTCTGACCTTGCCAGTTCCAGTTTGCCGTTGGAAGACGTGTAGTAGCGCTTGAGAAACTCCCCGGTGAAAGAGCCGGGGGTGGCGGCGATCTTTGCTGGACGCCCTTCGCCCACGATGTGGCCGCCATTTTCGCCGCCTTCGGGGCCGAGGTCGAGAATCCAATCGGCGTTGCGGATCACGTCGAGATTGTGCTCGATAATGATGACCGTGTTGCCAAGATCGGCTAACCGATGCAGGACTTCAAGAAGTTTGCGCACATCGTCGAAGTGCAAGCCTGTGGTGGGCTCGTCGAGGAGATAAAGTGTCCGGCCCGTCTGGCGCTTGCTCAGCTCGCGCGCCAGCTTCATGCGCTGGGCCTCGCCGCCCGACAAAGTCGTCGCGCTCTGGCCCAGGTGGATGTACCCTAGCCCCACATCCACCAGCGTTTGCAGTTTTTGGCGGACCTGAGGCACGTCGGCCAGAACGGTGAGCGCTTCTTCAATGGTGAGGTCGAGGATGTCTGCGATGGAATGCCCGTGAAATTTCACGGCCAGCGTCTCCTGATTGTAGCGGCGGCCGTTGCATACTTCACACTGCACGTAGACGTCGGGCATAAAGTTCATCTCGATGCGGCGCTGGCCGTCGCCCTGGCAGGTCTCGCATCTTCCACCTGTCACGTTGAAGCTGAAGCGTCCGGGTTTGTAGCCCCGTTCGCGGGCCTCGGGCAGCATCGCAAAAAGGTCGCGGATGGGCGCAAAGACTTGCGTGTAAGTGGCTGGATTGGAGCGCGGAGTGCGGCCAATGGGCGACTGATCGATGCGCACCACTTTGTCGATCTGCTCCGCGCCGGTGAGCGCCTCGTGCGCGCCGGGCTCTTCCCGCGACCCGTAGATGGTTTGCGCCAGAGAGCGATACAAAATGTCGTTAATGAGCGTGCTTTTGCCACTGCCGCTGACTCCGGTGACGACCGTCATAATACTCAGTGGAATCCGGATCGTCACGTCTTGCAGATTGTGTTCGCATGCGCCCACGATGGTGAGCCACTTGCCAGTCAGTGAGCGCGGCTGCGCGCGCTGCAACATCTCTGAAGCGCCGGAGAGGTAGCGCCCGGTGAGCGACTCGGGGCAGGCCATGATCTCCGCCGGCGTCCCCTGAGCAACCACCTGGCCGCCCAGACGGCCAGCGCCGGGGCCGAGATCGAGAACGTAATCGGCGTGGCGGATGGTCTCTTCATCGTGTTCGACAACAAGCACCGTGTTACCGAGGTCGCGTAATTTAATGAGGGCTTCAATGAGGCGGTTATTGTCGCGCTGGTGAAGGCCGATCGAAGGCTCGTCGAGAACGTAGAGGACTCCGCGCAGGCGGGAGCCGATCTGCGTCGCGAGGCGGATGCGCTGGCCCTCGCCGCCGCTGAGCGTGGCGGCATTGCGGTCGAGGGAGAGATAAGTCAGGCCGACTGCGCAGAGGAATTCGAGCCGTTCGGCGATCTCGTGCCGGATGCGGTCCACCACGAGCAGTTCGCGCGCGGTAAAGCTGAGGTTGATTGCCGCTGAGAGCGCGCGGTTCAGCGGCAAAGCGGTGAAGTCGGCGATCGATAGCCCGCCGATTTTGACGGCCAGCGACTCCGGGCGCAGCCGCTTGCCGCGGCAAGCGGGACACGGCGCGGCCGACATGTAGGCCATCATTGACTCGCGGTAGGAGTCTCCGCGGGCTTCCTCGATACTGTCGCGGAGAAAGGTGAGAATGCCATGAAAGCCCGTGCGCGGGGCTTCGCCTTTGGGTGGGCCGTAGACAAGCAGGTGCTGCTGGCGCGGAGGCAGTTCTTCAAAGGGCGTCTTGAGATCGATCTTGTAACGATCGGCGGCCACATGCAGAAGCCGAAGCAGATACTGCGAACTGGACCCCGGACCAAGGCCGCCGTCGAGCAGGGGCTTGGACCAATCGGTAATGACCTTGGCTGGATCCAAATCGTAGAGAGAGCCCAGGCCGTGGCATTCCGGGCATGCGCCAAAGGCGGAGTTGAAGCTGAAGCTGCGCGGCTCAAGCTTGGGCACATCCAGCCCGCAGTCGGGGCAGGCCATCGACGAGGAAAACAACTGCTCTTCGCTGCCCGTGACGGCGATCAGCACCAGCCCATTCGCCATTTGCAAGGCTTTGGCGACGGCCGCTTCGAGACGCTTTTCCACCGAGGGCTTGCCGTTGGGCGACGGGGCGGTGGAGAGCGTCGTAAGCGCCGGCGGCTCCTTAAGCAAGATGCGGTCGATGACTGCTTCAATCGCGTGATTCTTGCGGCGGTCGAGGTTCAGCGGCTCGGAGAGATCTTGTACTTCGCCATCGACGCGGGCGCGGAAGCCCTGACGGTCCAGCTGGTCGAGAAGGTCCTTGAACTCGCCTTTGCGGCCCCGGACTACCGGCGCCATCACGGTGACGCGCTCGCCACGGCCAAGTTCCAGAATGCGCTGTACAATCTGATCGGCGCTCTGGCGAGAGATCGGGCGGCCGCAGTTGGGGCAGTGCGGCGTGCCCACCGACGCGTATAGCAGGCGCAGATAATCGTAGATTTCCGTGATCGTCCCAACAGTGGAGCGCGGGCTGCGGCTGGTGGTCTTTTGCTCAATCGAGATCGCTGGACTCAGGCCCTCGATGGAATCCACGTCAGGCCGTTCAATCTGATCCAAAAACTGCCGCGCGTACGCGGACAGCGTTTCCACGTAGCGGCGCTGGCCCTCGGCATAAATCGTATCGAAGGCAAGCGAGCTTTTGCCCGAGCCCGAGAGGCCCGTGACCACCGTGAGCGTATTGCGCGGGATGCGCACGCTGATGTCGCGCAGATTATGCTGGCGCGCCCCGCGCACCGTGATGTGAGTGATAGCCATGATGGAGATCACATGCCGGCAAGCGGCATCGGGTTAGAGTTTATGATGGCTGCCGTCGCAGAGAATGGGATTGGCGGAGTGTTTGCAGCCGCAGAAGTAGAGCGTTTTGGATTCGGTGGCCTCGAATTTTGCTGGGGTGAACTCGCTGCCTTTGTGGCTGCCGTCGCAAAACGGCTGGGTGGCGCTTTGGCCGCAGGCGCACCAATAATAGCTCTTGCCGGCTTCGACCTCGACGGCATAGGGAGACTTCTGGGCGATGTTTGGTTCGGACATGGGGAACTCTCCTCGCAACGTGGTACAGATATTATCGCCGATGGCGGAGAAGTGCCGCTGGAGGCGGATGGGACAACGGGCGCCCCGTGTGGTTTTGGGATTTTTCGCGGTGGCTCAAAGTTCCCGGATTGCCCGTACCGTTTTGGTCAACAGTGACCGGACAGAAGCGGCGGATTTTCTGCGAGAATCTTAGTGAACAGATATCTGGCTCGCTAAGTAAGAGTTCTAAAGAACAAGGGAAGCGAGAGAAGGCGGGAGCGATGACTGATTTATTGAATTTAATTCTGTTGATTGTTGCGTCAATCGGGTCGCTGGCCTTCGGTATTCTGGCGGCTTACGGGATTCTTCGTTTCGGCTTTGCGCTGATGCGGCCGCGGCAGGTGGCGGCGGCAAGCCCGCGGCCGCAAGTGGCGCGGGTAATGTAAGACAGATGGCCGCGCGTCAAGGATCGTTATCTAAAAAAACGAAAGATATTCCATCAGGTTTTATGGGCGCATTTCTTCGGTTTGCTAATCTCGAATAATCTTCCGCGCTACTGGGGATTGTTGCCTGCATCGGGCTGCGGCTGGCCGGGTGGTCCCGGATGCTGATGTTGCATGCGCTGCTGCTGCGGTGAGAATTGCATCGGCGCGCGTGAAGCCCCGGGCGGGTAGTTTGGCCGGTTGGGCTGTGGCTGGTCGTCTGTGTCGGCCTCTTCGTCGGTGGAAGGGCTTGGATTCGGATTTGCCGGCATGGCGGCGCCGCTCCGGGAGGTCAGCAGAATCTGCCGCGGAGTTCCCTGGCCCTGGTCGCCGATCATCAGCACGTTGTAGTCGGAGCCATGCAGAAGCTGAAAGATTACATCATTCGCCCTGCCCGGGCCGAATGAGCCAAAGATACGCTCGTCGGGGCCCAATCCATCCACTTTGGCGCCAGTGACCGCGGCTACGTCATCCAGAATCTGCCTCAGGCTGGAGTTGGAAGCTTCAATGCTGAGGCCGCGGCTGTCCCACGTGATGGTGGCGTCGGTCGGCTTGTCGTTGACGGGCCACAGAGGCAGCTCTGGAGCGGCAGGGACTACCGCGACTGGTTCTGGCGGTGGTGCCGGGATTACTACTGGAGCAGCGACGGGATGCTTGTGCTTATGAGTCGTTTTGTGCGTCGAAGTAGACGGGGCCTGAGTAGACGGAGCTTGCCCGGCAAGCGCGGAAGCGCCGCAGAGGGAAGCGACAAGAACCGCCCTGAGCAGTATCTGCGAATTTTGCGGCGAGAGATTGCGCATAAAATCGGTCCTTGAAAGCGATTGGCGGCGTTTAAGTTCGTGATATCCCAGGTCTGGAAATCGAAACCTCGGGCGCCCCGCGTTTGAGGCGAATCCGTCGCCACTCTACTGTACTAGACTAACAGTGGCCTCAGGACGCTCGTACCATGAAGTTTTGTGCAGAGAGTTGTTGGGGTAAAGATACGGGAAAGGATCGAGAAGATGCGCCACTGCTTGAAGGGTTGGGCCGCTCTGGCGGTCCTGACAGGGATGCTCGCTTGGCCGCTGGCGGCTGACGCCACTAGCTGCAACACACAGGCTGAAATGGTCGGGCTGGATCGCGATGCCCTGACAGCGGCCGGCGGACGGATGGCGGTGGCCGTGGCGGAGCAGGATGAGTCCGCGCTGAAATCCGCGCTGCTGCCCGCCGTGGCTGCGGACTGGGATGGAATCCGCCAGGCGGCCCAGGACGGCGCGCTGCTGATGAAGGGCGGGCAGGTGCAATTGCGCGCGCTTTATCTGCTGGATGCAACAAGTTTGACAGCGCCTTCCGACACGCAGTTTTTTTGTTCGACTGTGAGTGGCGCGTTAACCGTTACGCTGTCAATGAGGGCTCTGCCGCCGGGCCGTTATGGGGTTGTGCTGGCGGATGCGGCCGGAGCGCCGAACGCCGGCCAATTGGGTCTGCTGCTGGCATGGGACGGCGCCGCATCGGTTTGGAAATTGGGTGGGCTGAGCGCGCGGCCCGGCTCTCTGGACGGGCAGGATGGCGTTTGGTGGTGGTCGCGGGCGCGGGAACTGGCACAGGATGGCCAGGCATGGTCGGCCTGGTACGCATGCGACGTCGCGCGGTCGCTGCTGGTTCCGGTGGATTTTCTCTCGTCGCCGAACCTGGAAAAGCTGGGCGCCGAACAACTGGCAATAAAAAACTCTCCGCGGAATGCATTTCCCTTGGCGCTGCCTGACGGGCCGCGCACGTGGAAAATTGACGAAGTCCACATTGATGAGACGTTGCTGCATGCTGATTTGGCCGTGACATACGAATCGACGGGAGTGACCGATCCCGCCGCCCAGCGCACTGAAGCGATTGCCGTGCTGACCGCGTTCCTGAAAGCGCAGCCAGCACTGCGGCAGAGCTTTCACGGCCTGTGGGCTTATGCGGTCAAGGACGCCAAGCGGACGGCGGTGCTTGAACTGGCAATGCCCCAGATACCGTAAGGTGGGGAACAGTGAACCCACCCAGCAAAGCACCCGGCTTCAGCCACGGGCCTTTTTCTCTGACCCCTGACCCCGGACAAACTTTCCCCCAAAATTTTGCCGATAATATTCCGCCTGCGGAGCAAAATAGAAACAGCATCAAACCAGGCCCACAAATGACCGCTAACCAATCGCCAACCCGCGCAGTCTCACTTCCCAGTCCCTTAGTCCCTGGTCCCTTACTCCCAGTTTCTCGCCTCATCTTCCCCATCTCTTCGCCAAAAAAACCGCTACCCCCCACCCCCCCTACCCCATGGAGCCCCATTTTCGACCCCTCCACATCACCTAACAACCAAGAAATCAACAACATAAGATTTCACCCTGTTAATTAAGTAGTAACTGCAAACCCCCAATTTTGCCCCGTTTTTGGCCCCAAAGTGCGTCGTTTTAGCCAGAAAAAGCCGCTTTTTCGCCAGTTGCTTCACTCTTTCGCGCACCTGGCGAAAGGATTAGGAAGGAAGAAGGAAATGACCGCAATCATCGATTTGCGTTCGGATACAGTTACGCGGCCCTCGGTCGAGATGCGCGCCGCGATGGCCGCGGCCCAAGTGGGCGACGACGTCTACGGCGAAGATCCTACCGTTAACCTGCTGGAGCGGCGGGCCGCTGAGCGCTTCGGGCGCGAGGCTGCGCTTTTCGTGCCCACCGGAACGATGGGAAACCAGATCGCGATTCGTCTCCACACGCAGCCTGGTCAGGAAGTGATTGCCGAATCGCGCGCTCACATTCTGGATTGGGAGATGGCGACGACCGCTGTCTTCTCCGGCTGCCTGGTGCGGGCCGTCGAGGCCGAGCGCGGGATTCTGACCTGGAAGCACATTGAGCCGGCGATCTGCGAGCGGGGCGCATTTCGTGCCGCCACGGGTCTGATCGAGATCGAGAATACTGCGAATCTTGCTGGTGGTTCAGTGACGCCGCTGCCTGTGCTCGAAGAGATATGGAATGGCGCAAAGGAGCGTAGGCTCCCGTTGCATCTGGACGGTGCGCGAATTTTCAATGCGTCCGCCGCGATCGGCGTGGATGTGCGAGCATTGACGAGCGGCTTCGATACCGTGATGTTCTGCTTGTCGAAGGGACTGGGCGCGCCTGTGGGGTCGATGCTCGTTGGCTCTGCGGAACTGATGGCGCAGGCGCGGCTCTATAGAAAAGCGCTTGGCGGCGGAATGCGCCAGGCTGGCGTGCTGGCTGCGGCAGGATTGATTGCGCTGGAGCAGGGACCAAAGCGCCTGCATGAAGACCATGCGAACGCGCGTCTGCTTGCCGAGTCGCTGGCTAACATCGAACGCGTGGTGATTGACGTCGATGCGGTCGAGACGAATATCGTGATCTTCAAAGTGACAGGTGGAGTGAATGCTGCGGATATCGTGGAGCGGCTGAAAGCGCGCAGGATTCTGATTAGTACGGTTGGACCGGCGGCAATTCGGCTGGTCACGCATCTGGATGTGGATCGCGCATCTTGTGTGGCGGCGGCCGAAGCGCTCACAGAAGAGATCGAGGCGCTATAGGAAATCCGCAAAGACCAAGCCATCGCGCTCTACGGCTTCGTCCGCCTGTAATTCCTTGTTCGACGCGCAACTATTTTCCTGAGCTTACGTTCTTATTTCTGTGTGGCCTGGAGTCGTAACACATTCCGGCGGCAGAGAAAAAACCTGGAGGTATTGATTCTCATGATGAAAAAGATTGCGCTGGCTGTATTGTTCGCTTTCGCGCTTGTTCCTGTGGCTTCGTTTGCGCAGGTTGTGGTTCGCATCGGGCCGCCGGCTCCTATCGTCGAGACAAGGGGAGTTCCTCCTGATCGGGGTTACGTCTGGATCGACGGTTACCATCGCTGGGAGGGCGACCACTACGTCTGGACGCCGGGGCGCTGGGAGCGTCCGCCTCATCCCGGCGCACGCTGGGTTGCCCACAGATGGGTTCGCCGCGGCGATCACTGGGAGTTGCGCGAGGGGCATTGGCGGTAGAATTTCTCTGCATATCCAACAAGAAAAGCGGGGCGTGAGCCCCGCTTTTCTTGTGTCAGCTATCTTTCCAGATGATGAGTCAACCGGCCAAAGGTGATTGCCTCTTCTACGGACGGCGCAGGCGTTCAGCTAATCTCGATCACATCGGTTGAGGCGGCCGCTGCTGCTTCAGCACGCACCATCAACTTTTCCGCCACAGCATAGAACTCGGCGGCTTGCGGGCTCTTGGGGCCGGCCAGCGCGACGGGCATTCCGCGGTCGCCGCCCTCGCGGATCGCAGGCACAAGCTCGATCGATCCGAGAAACGGAATGTTGAACTGCGCTGCCGTGCGCTCTGCGCCGCCGCGAGAAAAGATGTCGATCTCTTTCTGGCAATGCGGACACGTGAAGTGGCTCATATTCTCGACGATGCCCAGCACCTCGACGTTCACCTGGGCGAACATCTCCAGAGCCTTGCGCGCATCTTGCAGGCTGACGTCGCTTGGGGTGCTTACAACGACGGCGCCTGTGAGCGGCACGGTCTGGACGAGCGAGATCACTACGTCGCCGGTTCCGGGCGGCAGATCGACGATAAGATAATCGAGCTCGCCCCAATCCACCTGCTGCAAAAACTGGCGGATAATCTGGTGCAGCATCGGGCCGCGCATCACCAGCGGTTTGTCGCCGGGCGAGATGTAGCCGATGGAGATGGTCTTGACGCCATGAGTGAGGTTGGGCTCGATGGTATTGTCCGGCCCAATCTTGGGCGGCTGCGCCGAGCCCATCATGAGAGGAACATTGGGGCCGTAGATGTCTGCGTCGATCAGCCCCACGCGCTGGCCGAGGCGGCTGAGCGCAATGGCGAGATTGACGGCGACGGTGGTTTTGCCGACGCCGCCCTTGCCGGAACCGATGGCGACGATCTTTGAAATGCCGGGTAATGCAACCGGCGCGGGCATGGCGGGTGAATGAGCCATTCTGGTTTGTTGCTCCTTTTAAACTCCGTAGTTATTCAGATGCGGTTGAGTAGTCTTAAGGCTCTGGAGTTTGCGCGCCGTTCGTGGCGGAGTGGGCCAGCTTCTCCTGTTTTCGGCGGACGGCTTCGGCTTCGCGATGTTCGCGTCGCAGCAGCGCGTCGGCATGGCGGCGCAACTCGTTGGCTGTCTCGGGAATCAATTGCGGAACGGTCTGGCGGCGGCCTTGCTTGTCTATGGCGACAAAAACCAAATACGCACTGGCAACATGCAACTGCACTCCGGTCTGCGTATTCTCAGCCCACACCTTCACTCCCACTTCCATTGAAGTGGAGAAAGCGCGGTTGACGCTGGAGCGAAGCGTGACCAGATCGCCCAGGTGCACCGGTCGGATAAAGTCGATGTGATCCATGGCGGCGGTGACGATATAAGTTCGCGCGTGCCGGTAAGCTGCCATAGCGGCCGTGAGATCAATGAAGTGCATCAGTCGCCCGCCCAGCAGGTTGCCGAGAACGTTGGTGTCGTTGGGAAGAATCAGCTCCGTCATCTCGGATTGCGTGCTGGCGACGGTTCGGGCTGGAGGATTGTTCTTGATGGGCGTCATGAGGTCAGCTCCGTTACCTGAGACTAGTTCAAGCTTACCCGCTTCCGGATACAATGAAGCCAGCGGCGGAGCCTGTTGCTAATTGCACTTCTCCAGTTTCGGCAATTGGCGCCAAATACGCAAATTCCCTTTGGGCGCGTAGGCGCCCATGCGAGCCAACGTGGACAAGATTCAAGGACTAAAAGAGATTCTGGAACTGGACCCCAGGAACAGCTTTGCCCGCTATGGGCTGGCGATGGAGTTGGCTGGACAAGGCGAGACGGATGCGGCGGTGTCCGAATTCGATACACTTCTAACCAACGATTCCGGCTATACGGCAGGTTACTTCATGGCCGCGCAGACACTGGCTTCGGCTGGGCGCACAGTCGAAGCCGTCGCACGGCTGAAGAGCGGCATCGAGAGTGCTTCGCGCAGCGGCAATCAACATGCGGCCAAAGAGATGCGGGAGATGCTGGAGGAGTTGGAGCGGTAACGGCCCGCCGCTGGGGCGCTGCATGTCCGCTGTACTCCTAATTCCGGCGCCTGTTTTGAGTCCCCTTTCATTCAGATCACGTTTATACTACTAATATGCCGAAATACTCAATCGTCGTTCCTTTTCACAACGAAGAGGAGAATGTTACCGTCTTATACGCGCGCCTGAAGCACGTAATGGAGCAGGTGGGGAATAGTTTTGAATTGGTCCTGGTGGACGATGGATCGAACGACCGCACGTACAAGTTGATGGAAGAAATCGCGGCTGTCGACAGCCGCGTCCTGGTTATCAAACTGCGACGCAACTTCGGGCAAACTTCGGCCTTGGCAGCGGGCTTTGATCATGCCTCGGGCGAGTTTATCCTCGCCATGGACGGCGACTTGCAGCATGATCCGGCGGAGATTCCGCAGTTCCTTGAGAAGCTGGACGAAGGCTACGACGTGGTCAGCGGATGGCGCAAGGAGCGTATTGACAACTTTATCATGCGCCGCATTCCTTCGCGTTGCGCTAACTGGCTGATGGCCAAGCTCAGCGGCGTGGACATTCATGACTTTGGAACCACATTCAAGGCATATCGCCGCGAGGTGATTCAGAATATTCCGCTCTATGGCGAGATGCATCGCTTCATCCCCGCGCTTGCCGCATGGTACGGAGCAACCATCTGCGAAATCCCAATCAAGAACGTGCATCGCGAGCGAGGCAAAAGCCACTACGGCATTGGACGCACTTTTCGCGTCTTCTTCGATCTGCTGACGATTCGCTTTCTGCTCAAGTACATGGGCAGGCCGCTGCATTTCTTTGGAGGCTTTGGCGCGTTGGGCATTCTGGCGGGCAGCGCGATCTCCGCCGGTTTGCTGGTATTGAAACTGCTCCATCCTCATCAAAACGTGATGGACCAGCACGGGCCGCTGTTTGTGGTCGGCGGAGTGATGATTGTCTCCGGCATCCAGTTGCTGGCCATTGGGCTGTTGGGTGAGTTGCAGGTGCGCCATTACTTTACCAGCCAGCAAGCGCCAACGCCGTACACGATCGACCGCATGGTGCGCCTGCGCGCGCCGGGAGAGCCCAGCCTGTTGCCGGGCAGAGACTAAACACAATGCTTGTTTCATAACTCTGATTCCCCACTGGTGTTCACTTGCGCTCGCACGCCCTCAGGGTGCATCCTTGCCGAGAGATGAAAGCAATTCAGATTTACCAGACAGGCGGGCCGGAAGTACTGAAACTGGCCGAGTTGCCTATCCCGCAGCCAGGGCCAGGGCAGGTGTTGATCCGCGTGGAAGCCGTCGGAGTCAACTTCATAGAAATCTACTTCCGCAAAGGCACTTATAAAGCTTCTCTGCCGCTAACGCCGGGCAGTGAGGCCGCAGGCACCGTAGAGGAGCTGGGTCCTGGCGTAACGGGCTTTGTGGCCGGCGATCTTGTGGCCTCGGTGAGCGTGCTGGGCAGCTATGCGGAGTATGCGCTGGTTGCTGCGGCGGGACTGGTGAAGGTTCCCGAGGGGTTGACGCCAGAGCAAGCCGCGGCCGCGATGCTGCAGGGCATGACGGCGCACTACCTCGCTTATTCCACCTATCCTCTGAAGGCCGGCGAGACGGTGCTGATTCATGCCGGAGCGGGCGGCGTCGGCCTTCTGCTGACCCAGATGGCGGCGCGGCTGGGCGCGCGCGTCATTACGACGGTCTCGACGGCGGAGAAGGCCGAGCTCTCGCGCGAGGCGGGCGCCAGCGATGTGATTCTTTACACCGAGCAGGACTTCGAGGTGGAGACCAGGCGGCTCACAGGCGGCAAAGGCGTAGACGTGGTCTATGACTCCGTAGGCAAGACGACCTTTGAGGGCAGCTTGAATTGCCTGCGTCCGCGCGGACTGCTGGCGCTTTTTGGCGCTGCCAGCGGGCCGGTTCCGCCCTTCGATTTGATTCAGCTTAGCGGCAAGGGCTCGCTGTACATTACGCGCCCGACACTGTGGCATTACGTCGCCACGCGGGCCGACTTGGAGTGGCGCGCGGGAGATGTGCTGGGATGGGCCGCAAAGGGCGAACTGAAGCTGCGAACGGAATTCATGTATCCACTTGCCGAGGCGGCGCAGGCGCAGATCGATCTGGAAGCGCGCAAGACTACCGGGAAGATATTGCTGGAGCCGTGAACAACAGCTTGCGGCGGCCTGTGAGGGGATTGGTGTTCGAGATTCATCCATGACAAAGATCTCAATTGCAGCCAACGATCGTATGTTTGTCCTGACCGGCGCTGGCATTAGCGCGGAAAGTGGTTTACCTACCTTTCGCGCGTCGGATGGGTTGTGGGCGGGCAACCGCATCGAGGATGTTTGCACGCCGGAGGCTTGGAAGTGCGATCCTTGGCGGGTTTGGGAGTTCTACGCGGCGCGACGGGCGGCGGGCGCGGCAGCTGAGCCGAATCCGGGGCACGTTGCGCTGGCTGAGTTGGAGCGGCAGATGGGCGAGCGATTCTTCCTCTGCACGCAAAATGTGGACGACTTGCATGAGCGGGCCGGTTCCGCGCGCCTGCTGCACATGCACGGCGAACTGGCGAAGGCGCACTGCGAACGAAATTGTGGACGGCCGCCGGTTCAGGATCGGGCGATTTATCAGAATCTGGCCGAAGTGAGCCGCTGCCCATGCGGCGGACGGATGCGGCCGCATATCGTTTTCTTCGGCGAGATTCCGCTGGAGATGGAGCGCATTGAGGACGAAATCCGGCGAGCGACGCTGATGGTTGTGGTGGGCACGTCGGGGTCGGTTTATCCGGCGGCGAACTTTGTGCATTGGGCGCGGCATTACGGGGCGCGCACCGTCTACGCGGGACCGGAGGCGCCGCTGAATGCCCCGGCGTTTACGCATGTGGTCGAAGGCAAGGCGGGCGAAGTTTTGCCGGGGCTGTTTGCGGTTGAGTAAGAGGCCTGCCGTATAGATGCTGGATGGGGTTTGCGCTATCCCACCCATTCCGCGATTGAGAGACACTGATCCTTTGCCTGCGCTCAGGAGCGGCATGGATGGGATTGCACCCAAGACTCCAATTACTCAACAATTCCGGCAGCCATTATTTTCAGCTCAGGTTCATCCGCTTGGGCCTATTTCTCGTCGGGCACGGCGACCGGCTCAGGTAAGACCATGGTCAGGTTGGCGCGGGCATGCTCGGCTTCGCGGGCGAGCATGGCTTGTCTGGGAACTTCAACCAAATCCTGATCGTGCGCGGCGCGACGGACTTCGGTGGTCGCTTCACGGAGGGTTCTTGCGCTGGTCGTCATAGGTTTTGCTCCTTGGGGTTGAGGGCGGCGAATCGGCAGAACGAAGGCCGCGCGGATAGAGTGGAGCCGGTTGCGCCGCTGGATCTGCCTGCGGCGCGCGGACTGAGAGACGAGAAAATTCTGGGCTCCGGCCTGATTAAAGTTCTGTTTCGATGCGGTTTTCGCCGTGCTTGGTGCGGTTGAGGTGGATTCTGTGGTTCTCCGCCTCGCGGTCGAGCTTGGCGCGGTGAGAGACTTGGGGCAGATCCTGGCTGTGCGCAGCGCGATGAATCTCGGCTTCCGCGCGATGTAATTCATGGTGTGTTGTGTTCATCCGCGTTACTCCTCGTCTATTGGTCTGGCGACTTGAATGGGCCCAGAGCGCGCACTTCCGCAGTGCACGGCGCGGACCGGGCAGTTGATGGAAAGACTTTTCAGAGATGAATCTTCAGCGCGCCTTGATGAATTCGATGCGGCGGAAGCGGATGGCTGTCCAGTCTTCGTCGATGGCAATGGCGCGCACGGAGTCAAAGCCGGCGGCGTTGAGGGGCTTCCAACCGGTGTCGCGATTGAAGTCGCATTTGTAGCGCTTGGATGTGCCTTTGGGATAGGCGAACCAGACGACCGCGTCCCCCAGGGCGCGCTCGGCGATGGGGCCAGCGAGAGCATCCACCTCGGATTGTTTGGTTACGAAAGCGAGGGAGAAGCCGATGCGCGCGACCGATTCAATTTGGCGGTGAATGTGGAGAACGGGCAAGCGCGCCAACTCCGGCTCGAAGCTGGCGGGCGCATGCAGGACGAGGATCTCTTGGCGATCCTTGAGATTGAGTTTTTGGAATATCTCAGCCATGGATTCCTATCTTATTCCGGGCGCGGAATTAATCTGCAAAGTATTTTGCAATATTGGAGGGCGAAGTTTACGCGGAGATTGCGGTGGATTCGGATGGAGCAAGTCTTGAATCTCCAGAGGTGGAAGCGGTTCATGGGGCTTCAAAAAGCGCGTGAAAGTGAGAAGTTTTCGGGTTGAAAGGGCAGTTTTTGGGTCAAAAATGGGCAAAAAAGCGGGGTTTGCAGTTACTGGTTAGTAACTATGTAAAAATTACAAGTCATAGATACTAATACCCTTGCAGG
>JBEKDN010000010.1:0-34209 GCA_050014335.1 Occallatibacter sp.
ATCCTATGTCTCTAGGCTTGAGTAAGAGCCTTTACCTTGACGCAATTCTCAATTCGAGTGACGAAACAACTGACGACGAAGTTGACGATGATTTTGATGATGAGGATTTTGACACAGTTCCAACCGCCGAGGAACGGAATGAAGCTCAGGAGAATTTAAGCCTTCATCTGACGGACGATGAGAGAGAAGACATTTGGGCCAGCTTCAGCAATTGCCGACATCTCTTTCAGTTTTGGAATTTGGTTGTTGGTCTCATATTCAGTTTCGGCTCTTACTTGGCGCTATTTGCCATCAATAAAAAACTGGCCGGAACAGCAACATCCTCGGAGATTCAATTGTTTCCTAGTCCGTGGCTTTGGTGTTTTTTCCCTGCCTTTGGTGGTTTTTGCCTTGCGTGGCATGTCCGAGTCATTCTCTGGTCAATATTTGGCAACAGCCGAATGGCCAGGCTTTACCGAATCTGGGCGCGACGAAAATCCGGTGGAGAAACAAACGTTTATGCTGTCGCGACCTTCAATCGTTGGTTTATTCGCCTGATTGTTCTTCCTTTGGGATTCTTTATGATTCTGGCACTCAATATGCATGCTACGCTGGGTCCGGAGGCGATTCGCGAATGTGGCTACGCTTTCAAACCCTGCACCGTCTTCAAATACTCCGATTTCAGTCGCATCACAAAAGTTGCCAGGCACGTGACAGCCAACAACACAACTGGCGCAATGTTAGTTCTGGATTTCAAGGACGGACGGCGCTGGTCAACAGGCGATTGGGGGGATGAAATCGATGATGTAGATCCAGCCGTTGTCCGCTTCCTTGAACAAAAGACATCGCTCCCTATTGTAAGTGCGAATCGAATCGAGGAGATTCCGGCCGTGAAGATAGCGCAGCCTGCCGCTGGAAAATGAATTGTTTCATCACACGGCAACGCCGCTATCGCTGAAACTGACGGCACAGTACAATGGATAGGTGACTAAAACCTCCCCACCCGCTTCCCCTACCGTGGGCTTTATCTCGCTGGGCTGCCCCAAGAACCTCGTTGACTCCGAGGTGATGATGGGTCTGCTGGATCGCGCGGGCGCGCGGCTCACGGGTCATCCCGAAGAGGCAGAGATTCTTGTCGTCAATACTTGCAGCTTTATCGACACAGCCAAACAGGAGTCGGTGGATACGATTCTGGAGATGGCGCGGCACAAGACCAGCGGCTCGGCGAAGAAGCTCATCGTCGCAGGCTGTCTTGTGGAGCGATATCGCGACGAGATTCAGAAGAGCATTCCAGAGGTGGACGCCGTGGTTGGCACGGGCGAGCTGGAAGCGATTCTGGAGGCGGCAGGCCTCGCTGCGCCGGCGGCCGAGATTTCTCCGTTCAATATTCTTAGCGGCAAGGCTGCGGAGACTCGGCCGGGGCAGGAGGCGCAGGCTGGGACGCATAAGGCTGAAGCCTTGGCTTTCCGGCCGGAGGGCGATCTCCGCGAACAGCAAGGGCGGTTCAGGCGCGACGACTGGCAGGGCGCAACGCATTTGCTGCCCACCTATCTCTACGATGAAAATACGCCGCGATTTTTGACGACGCCGAAGTCGTCGGCTTACATCAAGATTGCCGAAGGCTGTGACCACCCGTGCAGCTTCTGCGTGATCCCGAATCTGAGGGGAAAATTCCGGTCGCGACGATTTGAGTCGGTGGTTGCCGAGGCGCGGCAGCTTGTGGCGCGCGGGGTTTGCGAGATCACGCTGATTGGCCAGGACACGACCTGCTACGGCGAAGACCTGGGCCTGAAGGACGGCCTTGCGATGCTGCTGGACGCGCTGGCCCGCATGGACGGATTGCGCTGGTTGAGATTCCTCTACGCTTACCCAAACCGCATTAGCAGCAAGCTGCTGGAGACCATTGCCCGGCACGAGAATATTTGCAAATATCTGGATCTGCCGCTGCAACATGCGTCGCCGGATGTGTTGAAGCGGATGAAGCGCGGCGCGGGTGCAGAGATCTTTTTGAAGACGCTGGAGAAGGTTCGCGCGGCGGTCCCCGGAATCGCTCTGCGCACTTCGTTTATTGTCGGCTTTCCCGGCGAGTCCGTCGGCGACTTTGAAGTGTTGCAGGAGTTTATTGGCGAGGCAAGATTTGACTGGCTGGGCGTCTTTACTTACTCCGACGAAGAAGGCTCGGGCGCATACGGGCTGGACGCGAAGATTCCCAAACGGACGGTTGAAGCCAGAAAGCGCAAGCTGATGAAGCTTCAGCAATCGATCAGCAAACGCGCCAAGCAGCAGTGGGTAGGGCGCGAGTTAGTTGTGTTGGCTGAGGGCGAGAGTGAAGAGACGCCGCTGCTGTGGGAGGGCCGAACGCAGTTCCATGCGCCGGAGATCGATGGCAAGGTATACATCAATGACTTCAGCGATCCTGGCGCAAATGTTGAAGCGCTGGAGGCGGGAAGGTTCTACAGAGCACAGATCACCGAGGCGCACGAGTACGATGTTGTGGCGCGGATTGTGAGCGGGCCTCTGTAATGTTTTGTTGAATGCAGAATCCTGACAGTGCAAGATGAGGTTACTACAAAAAAGCCTTCTAAAATATCAGGCTTTCAATGATTTTCCTAAAGCCGTGCCGAAATAATCGGCAACGATGGCGCCGGTTTCCGGTCGCAACTGGAACGCAATCCGAACGAAAGAGTTTTATAAGAGACTTCTCAAGTAATCCTATCAGGTTACTGTCGCCTAAACCTTCCATGAGGGCATTTTGATTTTTGGATCGGTGGGGGATATCTTGATGATATTGTTCTAATTTGTTCCATTGCTATTGTGCTTCGCGGGATAAGGGCTCGCGAAGAGAAGCTGCATTTGCTGCTAACCAATGCGGTGACCTCGGAGGTAGGCCGCACAATGAGTCTGGCCATTCATGGCGCGCCAAGTTGCGAGAGCGTTTCCGTTGCTGCTTTAAGCAGACCAATCCGGCGATTTACAGCCCTGACGAAGAAGAATGAAACGTGGTCAAAGGCTCTGCTTTGGAGCATCTTGTGGCGCGGTCTCACCCATATTGGGACGCATCGCAGGGTGCTACGCGACTTGCTGAGGTTTCCGATTCTCACGGAACTGGTTTTCAGTCATCCAAGCTTCGCAGTCAAATATCTAACGCCGGACTATCTTGCCCGTGGACTTAGCGTCGGCGAGCGCGCATCCTGCTTTGTTCATCACTACCGTCGCTTGCAGGCGTTGCTGCCTGAAGAGCTTTTTGTCCAAGCTCTGCAAGACGACGTTACGATCCATGAAATTAAAGAGGACGGTAATCGTTTTGCGATCACGATGGGCCTTTCACGGCCCAATGTTGCGGAGGGCGAGTTATCACTACAGCTTAAAGTGAATGACGAAACGGTTTATGTTCTCTCCTTTACCATTGTTCCCGGTTCGATTGTGGGGTCGCGGGCCGCTGAAGTCTTGTTTATCACCCGGCTACAAGGAGTAAAGGGGAGATATTCACTGATCAGCATGGCGACGAGAACTCTGCACGACGTCTCTCCTCCCGCGATGCTTCTGGCCGCTCTTCAAGGGGTTGCAGGCGCTTTTGGGATTAGTGAAATTGGGGCTATTGCAGGGGTTCGGCAAAGCTCATACGGAAGAGACTGCTTGATCTCTTTCAACGAAGCGTACGACGATTTTTTTACGGGATTGGGAATGACCAAAAGAGAGGGCGGAATCTATTACGCTTCACTTCCCTTTCAACTGAAGCCGCTTGCATCCATCAAGCAGGGCCATAAGCTCAGGACGAAAAAGAAACGCACCTTCAAGCTGGAAATTGAGAGGTGCTGTGCGCGTTTTCTGGAAGAGTCCGTGCGCGCTGCGCTGCCGGATTGCGGTTGGCGGGAATGATTGACCTGTATCCGCGAGAGACCTGATTTCTGGACAATCTTCCGCGCTCCAGCCGCGTTGCCTCTTATCGCTGTACCATATTATTGACTGCTTCTTGCGGGCAGCTACAAATCTATGGCGACCAAAAAGAAATCCACGAAGCATCTCAAGTGCCCCACTTGCGGCATGATGGTCCGCGCGAAGGACGAAGATTTTCCTTTTTGCAGCGACCGTTGCCGCAAGATCGATCTGGGCAAGTGGGCGATGGGGGTTTATAAAATCAGCTCGCCGGTTCTTGACCCGGAAGTTCTTGAAGACCTGGGCGGACTGGGCGGCGGCATCGGCGGCGGAGATTCTTATGAAAACTGACTCCCCGGCACAAACAAGAACGCTCTGGGCATGGACGGTCGCGACTTTTTTTGGCGCGGGCTTTGGCAAGCCAGGACCGGGCACATGGGGCTCAGTAGCCGCAGTGCTGCTGTGGGCGGTATTTGCATGGGGTGTTTCTTCGACGTATGGTGCGCTGCTGATTTTTCTGCTGATCGGGATTGCGCTGACGCTTCTGCTGGGCATTCCGGCCTCGACGATTGTTGCGCGCGAATCTGGCCGCAAGGATCCGCAGATTGTCGTGGTTGACGAGGTCGCCGGACAATGGATTGCCCTGCTTGGCAGCCACGCCAATTGGTATCACGCTCTGATTGCGCTGGTTCTCTTTCGGCTCTTCGACATTACGAAGCCTTTTCCGGTCCGCCGGCTGGAAGATCTTCCCGAAGGCTGGGGCATTGTGCTCGATGATGTAGGCGCGGGGTTGTATGCTTTGGGTGTAGCATCGCTGTTGCATCTATGGTTCTAAGCTATGTCACAAGTCCTCCCCCAATCCGCTGGCGCTCTTCTGGTACCGCGCATTGACGATGTGGCGCCAGCCGCAGCGTTGCCAGGCGGCGAGGTCGAGCTGACAGGCGCGAATCTTGGGCCCTGCCCCTCAGCTACGGATGGCTCGGCGCTGCCCGCCGTGCTGGTAGACGGCCAGCCAGCCCACGTGCTGATGTGCCGCTCCACACGGCTAGCACTGCGCGTTCCTGAGCCAGCCGGCACGAGCATGATTGAAGTGCGCAATCCGGCTGGCGTGAGCAATGCCGCTCCTCTTCGGGTGGCGCGACTGCTCTCTGACGGACTGCATCCGGTTACGAGTCCGGCGGTGAGCCGCTCTGGCATGATCTATGCCACCATCTCTGGCCAGCGCGGCAAGCAGACGCCGGTCTCCGTGGTGCGCATCAGTCCCGACGGCCGCGGAACGCCATTTGTCACCGATATTCTGAACGCCACTGGTCTGGCCTTCAATCCCGACGGCGACCTTTTTGTGACCTCGCGCGCCGACGGCAACGTCTACCGCATTGATGAAGTGGGCGAGCCCGCGCTCTACGCCGAGGGAATGGGCGTGGCCACTGGCGCGGCCTTTGATCCCGAGGGCAACCTCTTTGTTGGCGACCGCAGCGGCACCATTTTCAAGATCAACCCCGAGCGCCAGATCTTTGTGCATGCGACGCTTGAGCCCAGTCCGGCGGCTTATCATCTGGCCGTAGACGCGGCTGGAACTCTCTACGTCAGCGGCCCCACGCTCAGTTCCAACGACGCCATCTGGGCCATCAAACCCAACGGCGACGCGCGCGCCTGGTATCGCGGACTGGGCCGTCCGCAGGGTCTTGCTCTGGACCGCGACGGGAACATCTTTGTGGCCGCCTGCCTGCATGGGCAGCGCGGCGTGGTGCGCATCACTCCGCAGGGAGAGGCAACACTGGTGCTCTCAGGCGTTAATATTGTTGGGCTGGCTTTTTCGCCTCTGGGCACTGTGATTCTGGCCACCAACGATTCTGTTTTCGATGTGGATCTGGGAGTTGAAGGACTGAATCTGTTTTGACAGTTTTCAGTTGTCAGTTACCAGTTGTCAGTTCCAGTACACTGACGATAAAGAGCTACAGGCTTTAACGGGGAAAACTGAGAACTGAGAGCTGGCAACTGCTTTATGAAATCCGAAATCATCGCCATCGGCTCCGAGATGCTCACGCCCTTCCGGCAAGATACCAACTCTCTTTATCTCACGGAAAAACTCAACGAGTTGGGAGTGATGGTTGCCTTCAAAACGATTGTCGGCGACCGACGCAAGGACTTGGTGAGCGCCATCGGCATTGCTTTGGGCCGCGTGGATATTGTGGTTCTGATGGGCGGTCTTGGCCCAACGGAAGACGATCTTACTCGCGAGGCTGTCTCAGAGGCGCTCTCGCTTCCACTGCATCGCGATGCCACGCAGATTGCCGCGCTAGCCGCGCGCGCCGCTGCATGGCGCGTCCCGATGCCGGAGAACAATCTCAAACAGGCCGATCTGCTGGAAGGCGCCACGCTGCTGCCGAACCCCAATGGGAGCGCGCCCGGCCAGTGGCTTGACACTACCTACGCCGGTTATCGCAAGGTGCTGATCCTCATGCCAGGCCCGCCGAACGAGTGCCGTCCACTTTTTGACGCCGAGTGCATTCCGCGGCTGCGGGAAATCCTGCCAATCCGCCACATCGCCAAGCGGACATTGCGCGCGGCCATGATTCCCGAATCGCAGGCCGACAAGCTGCTGGCGCCTATCTATACGACGTACACCGACGTGGAGACCACGATACTGGCTCACGCAGGCGATATTCAGCTTACACTGCTGTGCACCAAGCCCGATGCCGCCGCCGCTCAGGCTCGCGTGGATGAACTGGCGAGCCGCATGGAAGAGGCTTTGGAAGATTGGCTCTACTCGTCAGGCAGCGCGGCTTCCGATTCCGCGACTTCTGGTTCCTCAGATTCTTTGGAGCAAATTGTTCTTTACTATCTGGGCTTGCGCAACGCGACATTGGCCGTAGC
This sequence comes from Occallatibacter sp., assembly GCA_050014335.1. Classification (GTDB taxonomy): domain Bacteria; phylum Acidobacteriota; class Terriglobia; order Terriglobales; family Acidobacteriaceae; genus Telmatobacter. The sequence continues at coordinate 6,733 of JBEKDN010000010.1, forward strand.
AGAGAGTTGCACAGGCGGCATGATCGCGCAGCGCATCACAAGCGTTCCCGGCAGCTCGCGGTCGTTTCTGGGCGGCGCGGTTGTCTACTCCAACGAACTGAAGACAGCGTTTGCGGGAGTGCCTCCAGAGCTGATTGCCGAATCCGGCGCGGTCTCCAAGGATGTGGCCGAAGCGCTGGCCTACGGCATCCGCCGCTATACCGGCGCTACGCTGGGCTTGGGAGTTACAGGCATCGCTGGGCCTGGAGGCGCGACCGAAGGAAAGCCGGTTGGTTTGGTTTACATCGCACTCAGTGATGCCAAGCGAACGGAGTCGATCGAGAAGACCTTCCGTGGCGACCGTGAGCGTATAAGGCAATGGACCACGCAGCAGGCGCTTGATCTGGTGCGGCGCAAACTGCGGTAGCAGGATAGCGCTAGCGGACGATCTCGAACTTCTCCCATGGGCATTTGCAGACTGGGCAACGCTCGTGCTCTTCTTCCGTTTCCGAGGTGTAGCCGCAAACTGGGCAGACGTAGAACTCGCGGGCTTCGGCGATCCAGGTATCTTTCTTTCCGGAGACGAGGAGCGCGATGGCTTCAGCATAGAGGCGCGCATGAGTCTTCTCGGCTTCAAGCGCTCCGTGGAAGGTGCGGATAGCCGCGGTGTTTTTGCGCTCGGTGGCTTCTTCAAGGAAGCCAGGATACATGGTGTCGATCTCATACTGCTCGCCGTTGAGCGCGGCCTTGAGATTCTCAAGCGTGCTTTTGATCTCGACTGGATGAATGGCGCACTCAGCGCGGCTGCCCAACTGATTGAGAACGCGAGCGTGATTGGCGGCATGAATCTGCTCGGCGCGCGCCGCGGCGCGGAAGAGACTGGCTGCGCCACCGAATCCGTCTTCATCGGCCTTGGCGGCAAAGGCTGTGTATTTGGCGTGGGCATTCGACTCGCCCTCAAAGGCAGCCAAAAGATTTTGAACGGTAACGACATTGACCTCGGTAACTGCTGGCATGATAGTTCCTCACCGTTCAAGAGCCTACTTGCGCCGGAAGCGCCTCGGCTGTGACGGAGCTTACACAGGGTTGAGGCTCGGCGACGGGCTTAAGAGGTTGTCTGTCGGCGGCCGGACGCGAGAGAAAAGAGCCTGAGAAATGCGACGAAAAAGCGGGTTTTTTGAAGCAAAACGACCCTTTTTCGGGCCGAAAACGGGGTATTTTGGGCGGTTTGCAGTTACTGATTGGTAACTGGTGTGAAATTGCAAACTGTTGATATTATGTAAGTTGTAAGATTAATCTAGCGAAAAACCTGCCTCCACAGGGGTGGGGGGGTGGGGGGTGGCTGAAAAATGGGGGAAGAAGAAGCGAATCCTTGGGCTGGTAGAGGCGGTCGGCATGGCTTGGGTCTCCTTCATATTTCTATTGTCCGCGCATTGGGGTTAATTATCTGCAAACCTGCTGGCGGTGGGACAGCGGCTCGCTGGTCGCTCGCAGGAGGATTATGGTTCATTTTTTCTCCGGTATCGAGAGCGAGACCTGGGCCATTATCGCTACGGTCCTATCCTTGCCAGCGACAGCTCATTTTTGGGCGTAGGGCCCGAGGAATCGTTCGCCGTTAAAATGGATCAAATGCGACGGCGCGTCGGCGACCCAAACTTCAGTTTCCCACGCGATGTCGCCGAGGTATCGACTCATGATTGATCGGTTTGGGAACGCTGTCACATAGACAAGACCCGCGCTCGATTCGGAAAAGAGCTTCGCAAGTTCCGCATGCCTCTTGCCATCGACTGGTCCGTGGCTAGTGACGGACTCTACCAAGAGCAGCCAGTTTCGTTCGGGGTAATGCAACACCACATCGGGCATCTTGCCGTGTGTTTCTATCTTGACGCCAAGTTTAGCCAACAGGTGCTCTTCAAAATAGCCCCACTTCTCGCCAGTGTGCCCGGCGTAGATCAGCATGGCTCCTGGAGCAAAACGTGGAGCAAAGCTCTCAATGATTTCTCGGATCAGTTCACTGTGTTTGCCTGGGCTGAGTTTGATTTCCTTACCGGGCGCGACCTGTACGGGTATGAGATTCTGCGCCCGCTGGTTCGCATAACGCGCAGCCAAAGTCTGGCATTTCGCAAGGTACGCACTGAGGTTGTCTTTCCAGGTAGATGTTCCAAAGCTGCGCAACAAATCGAATGCGCAAGGCTCGATCTGATAAACCGCAGCGGGGCTGTTCGGGGGTCGCGCCGGATTGTCGGGGTTATAAAGTACGAGACCGGCATCAACGAATTGGTGCATGGTTTGTCGCCGTATCGTCTCTCTAGTATTTGGCGCGTAGGCTTTATCGAAATGGTTTCGAATCCAGTCCATGATTGGAGTAATTCCCATCAACGGGTTCTCAGCCTGCTGCCAATTCTTTCTTGGTTGCAGTTTCAGCAGGGCGAGCAAGGAGAGAGCGGAACGTTCATTCTGTTGTGCCTTGGGAAGGCCAAGAGCAGCCAGGACCTGTAGCGCTGAGTTAAGAAGAGCTTTCTTGTTCATCCTGTAAGCCCTTGGGCAATTGCATCCATTTTGGCTTGCGATAAGGTGCCCTGGCTGCGCGCGCACTCTCCAATCGCGGTCAAAGTGGGCCGATTTGGGTACTTCATCAGCCGAAGGTCAGTGGCGTTGACCTGCGTATGCCCGTTAAACCGACGAAAATTCTCATCAACCGCAGTAGTGTTGAGGAAAACCGCCAGACCATAGGCGAGCGCTTCGGGCAAGCCATGTTTATCTTCATGAAAAACATTCAGATGGTTTTCAAATCCGAGTAGCTCTGCGGCGGGAAATTTGTCCGGCCTCACCACGCTCGCGATAATGCGGCGTGGTTCTTCCTTTGATGAGAACCGTCTGACGACTGTATAAAAACCGTTCGGGTATAGCCATTTTCTTGTCTCACTGTTAAGACGGATGGCATTTCCGCGCTTGATTCCCTCTTTGGGCCATTGCGTTTTCTGCCCGCTGAAATGACCGGGATAGAGCAGCGGGACGGTGTTCTTATCCGGCTTCTCCTGAATATGCTCGAGCAATCTGAAATCGACGACAGGGCCAGTAGAGACACCGATCCCCAATTCGGCCGCAGTGAACTGGACGCCTTTGGAAAGTTCGATGGCGTTGTATCCGAGCGACGTCGGGACGTGGATAAACTTATCTGGATCATCGGGAAGGACTATCCGGTCAAATGGATGCTCATGAGCCACCAGGTCGTGAAACCTGTCGTCGGTGGAGTTGGAGACTATGACGTCGCGCTGAGCCCCGTCGCACTCCAGCCGCATGATGACGTTTTCCTGCAAAACATTGTCGTCTTTAAACGCATTGTTTCGCGATGCGAATAAGTGAATTTGCCGTAAGGCCGCGCGGTTAAGAATAAATTCGCGGAATGGCCGATAATAAGGGCCATTGCAAAAGCTTCGTGGAATGATGGCGACTAACTGGCCGCCTGGCTTCATCAATGAGAGCGCCAATGCGACAAAGGCCGAATATAGATTCACAGTCTCGATGCCAACTTGCCGCAAAATCATGCGATGGCTCGAAAGGCTGTTGATTTTCTTGTAAGGTGGATTCAATATTGCGTGGGTATATTTCCTTGGAGCCAAACTCCGAATTGCGGCCGCCTCAATGAAGTCATCTGAAACCACATGATACGTTACGGGATGCCGCGAGAGGTAGTGGGACAACGTCTCATCAAGATGTGCTCGCAGAGTAGCGTCAATCTCGTAGGCGTCAATCTCGATATTGCGAAAAGAAAGTCCGTCCGAGGCTGACCACCGGTCAAGGAATGCGCAGGTGAGCGCACCGACCCCCGCTCCCGCATCGAGTAATGTGCATTTATGCGCGATACTAGGCGGAAACATCGACGCCATGAAACGCGCCACCGGTGCGGGCGTCATGAACTGTCCCATAGCGGATTTTCGCTTTAAGGCAATTCCAGGCGCGATTGCCCGACGTAAGCTGTCAGCGTGTTCAAGCAGTTGAATCGGCATCTCTTGCCCGCCCAGGTGGGTCTACGAAAGCGTGGAATCATTTTACGCCGTTCGGCCAACTACGATACTTCCATAATGACACGACGAGGGCAATGACTCTCTTGCGGGAAGCTGAAATCCTCTTGCGCATTGCTAGTCGGACCAAAGAATGCGCCTAAGGGGCTGCGTTGCGGGCTTCGGCTTTTTCGGTCATTACTTTGTGGGCGTTGTCTTCCAGGGCTTGGGCTTCAGGGAGGTAAGTGAGCGCCTTCTGAATCATGGGATCCCAATCGGCGCGGGTGCGCAGGCCTTGCGTCTCACCGAACTGGATGGTGAAGATCTTGTCTTTGATGCTGGTCTTGAGCCAATCCATGCAGCCGTTGAGGTCGGCGTCGGTGTAGGGGATGTTCTGGGTGGCGAGGAACTTCTTGAACTCGCCGAGGACGGCGTTATCCACCTGGAAGTCTTTGTCTACGGTGCGGTTGGCAAGGTAGACGGGGGCGAAGAGGAAGAAGGCGTCCTTATAGAGGAGCGAGTCCTGGAAGTGGCTGCTCTTGGGGCTCTCGATTTTCTCGTCGGGGGTGATGCCGCCGCCGCCGTAGACGGTGCGTCCGGCGTCGGTGAGCTTGACTTCGCGGCTTGAGGAGTCGGCCGCGGCGGTGCCGCCGTGGCTGTAGTAGTCGTAGAGCGAGACGCCGGTGTAGTTGCGCTGGATGAGGCGGCCGGAGGGGGTGTAATAGTGGAAGGTGGTGAGGGCGAGGCCGGTGTCGTCGCTGAGGTTGTAGACGGTCTGCACGAGGCCCTTGCCGAAGGTGGTTTCGCCGACGATGAGGGCGCGGTCGTGGTCTTGCAGCGCGCCGGAGACGATCTCAGCCGCCGAGGCCGTGCCGCGGTTGACGAGCACAACGATGGGGAAGCTTCTGCCTCCGTTGCCGCGGCGGACGGTGTACTCCTGATCGGGATAGGCGCGGCCGCGCTGGCTGACGATGATCTGGCCCTTGGTGAGGAGATGGTCGCAGACCTCGACCGCCTGGCTGAGCAGGCCGCCGGGATTGCCGCGCAAATCGAAGATGAGGCCCTTGATGTTGCCCATGTTGTCGATGGTGTTGATCACGTCTTCCGCAGTGTCCTCTTGAAACTGCGTGAGGTGAATGTAGCCTACGCCTTTGCGAATCTCATAGGCCAGATCGACGGAGGGGTGGGGAATTTCATCGCGGACTAGGTCGAAGGTGAGCGGTTTGGCCTGGCCTTCGCGGATCATAGTGGCGACTACGTGGGTTCCCTGCGGGCCTTTGAGAGCCTTGGCGACGGCGTCAGTGGAGTTGAGCGCGTCGGGGGTCTTGGCGTCCAGAGCGACGGACTTGCCGTCCACGGCGGAGATGACGTCACCGGGATGGATGCCGGCCTTGAAGGATGGCGTGCCCTCGAATGGATAGACGACATAGACCTTGCCGTTCAACTGCTGGATGGTCATGCCGACGCCGTAGTAGTGGCCGTGCTGCTCCTCGCGCATTTTGGCGTAGGCCTTGGGGTCATAGAAATTTGAGTGGGGATCGAGGACGCGCAACATGCCGGGGATTGCGCCGTCGTAGATGGCGGTGTTGGCCTTGTCGCCCTCGATGGGCTCGGCGTAGTTCTTTTCGACCAGCGTGTAGACGTTGTCAAAGGACTTGAGGTTGTCGCGGAGCTGGCTCTCGTCAGCCGAGGACTCGGCGCCGACCTTGCGCTGCAAGACAGTGCCGGCGACGGCGCAGACGGCAAAAAAGAGAACGACGGCAAAGAGGGCGCGGCTGGCGCGGGGAGTCATAGTTGGGAACAACCTCCGGACTACTTGGCGCGATGGGATAAGAAATCGCCCGGCGCGACGGTCTTACGGCTAGTGTATAGCACTTGAGGGTTGGACGGCAGGATCTGGGGTTGGGTAGCGGAGGGCGGCGCGAAGAGAAATAGGCCACCAGAGCATTTATGCTCAGACGGCCTAAATCGAAGCTTGTTATTTTGACAGAGTCAAATCGTGTGAGTCCATCTCACCGATCCGGGACAACTACGCGCTTTTTTTCACAGTGTCACCGCCGTTGGATGAGAGGGTACAGATGCGCAACAAGATAGGAATCACATGTTTGCTGACGTCTCTATTGGCTGTTTTTACCGCCGGATGCGGCCAGGAGGCAGTCACTCTTCCTTCTGTGGTTTCTACCACGCCGACAGCGGGCGCAACCGATGTGGTGCTTAACTCGACCGTCACGGCTACTTTCAGCATGGCGATGAATCCCGCGACGATCAGCGGGACAACGTTTACGGTGACTTCCGCGGGCGGGCCCGTGGCGGGCGCTGTGACTTACTCAGGCGTGATTGCGACGTTTACGCCGTCGGCTAATCTTAGCTACGGAACTGTCTATACAGGCACGATCACGACGGGTGCTTCCGCGCACGGCGGTGCTGCGCTCATGACTAATTATGTTTGGAGTTTTACCGCGATAACATCGCCGCCTGTGATTGTGCCAGCGCCGACGGTAACTTCAACCAGCCCTGTGACCTCACCGGAAAACATGGACGTGCCGCTCAATCAGATAGTGAGCGCCACATTCAGTGAGGCGATGAACCCCGCCACAATCACCGCGGCAAACTTTACGCTGACCGGACCCGGCGACACTTCCGTCTCAGGCCAGATCGATTACGCGGCGAATGGAAATGAGCTGGTCTTCAAGACATCCTCCAACCTGCTGCCTAGCACTACATATACGGCGACGATCACGACTGGAGTGGAAAACTTGGCCGGCACCGCGATGGCCAATAACTACGTCTGGATCTTCCAGACCGGGACGGCAGTGAACAGCACATCGCCGGAAGTGGTTTCGACAGTTCCAGGAGACACGGCCCCAGGCGTCGAGGCAACGAATGTGCCACTGAATCAGGCCGTCAGCGCCACCTTCTCGGAGGCAATGAATCCGCTGACACTTACCTCGGCAACCTTCCTGCTTTATGAAGGCTCGACAGCGAGTGGAACTCCGATTGCGGGAACGATCACTTACGACGCGGTGGACTTTATTGCCACTCTCAAGCCGGTGGACTTGCTTACTGCCAACACAACATACACAGCGATAGTTACCACTGGCGCAACAGACCTGGCAGGCAATCCGCTGGGGAATGCGGTTCCATCGCCTTACAGCAATCCGTGGAGCTTCACGACGGGTTCGGCATTAGTTACGCCGCCCGTTGTGCTTGGGCCAACCATCCTGCCGTTTGGCGGATTTGGCGGCAATGCGGGGATGACGAATCAGGGAATTCACACGGTGGTGAATGGCGACATCGGGAGCACGGGCGCGTCTTCGCTGATCACGGGATTCCACGATACCAGCCTTCCGATTGCCGGCGCCGTATGGCCATGCACCTATACGGAAACGCCGCTCAATATTGGGCAAGTGAACGGAGTCATCGACACCGCCGCGCCGCCGCCGACCGTCGAGTGCTCGGATGAAGGAACCGCGCATACCATGGCCGTTGCAACCGAGGCAGCGTTGGAAGCCCGCACTGCTTACACCACTCTTCAAGGCCTGCCTTCAGATGGCGTGCTGGCAGCGGAGCTGGGTGGAACAACTATTTACCCAGGCGTCTACACGAACGCAAGCTCGGTTGGCATCACGATTGGGGATCTCACTCTGGATGGCCAGGGCAATCCCAATGCGTACTGGGTCTTCCAGATTGGATCGTCGCTCACGGTAGGCGAGGCATCGGCATCGCGCAGCGTGATTCTGAAAAACGGCGCCAAGGCAGGCAATGTCTTCTGGGCGGTGGGAGGATTGCCGGGCGCTGTGATCAATTACGGCGGCGGCGGAACGATGGTGGGAACCATTATTTCTCAACCGGGAATCACGGTTTCAAGTCCCGGCCAATCCACCTCTTCGACGGTAACGACAATCGACGGCAGAGTGGTGGCTTTGGGTGCGTCGGTGACCGTTGTGAACACCGTAATCAATGTGCCATAAGGTCTGGCGATGCCGGGTTCATTCAGTTCTGTTTTACGTGATTTAAACCGCCGCTGGTTTTGAGCCGATGGCGACGCGCAGTTCAGGAGACGACGATGAAATTAAGTGCGGGAACGGTTGCTATCGCGGTAGTTGGCGCGCTGCTCATGCCAGGGCTTATGGTTTGCGCGCAGAACGCGCCCGGCCTGAAGACTGGCACGCCGAAGGTGGAATTGTTTGTGGGCTACTCCTATCTGCGCGCCGTGCCTGCGCCGTCGGATGGAAACCGTCTGGTATGGCTCAATGGCGGCAGCACGTCGATTGCGTACAACTTCAATCGTCATTTGGGACTGGTTGGCGATTTTGGCGGCTTCGATGACTCGCAATTGATGCTCACAGGGACAGGCGCCGCGCCAAGCTCAAGCGGGACAGCCTATACCTATCTCTTTGGCCCGCGCCTTTCCTTCCGGAATTCCTCGCGACTCACGCCATTTGTTCAGGTTCTGGCGGGTAGCATTTACGCCAGCGATGTAACACTTTCTTCGGGCTGCATGGGCGCCGGTTGCACCGCTCTGCCAGCGGAGAATTCATTTGCGATGACGGCCGGCGGCGGATTGGATTTCAATGTGCGCCGCCATCTTGCCATCCGCCTTATTCAAGCCGAGTACATGATGACCCGGTTCGATAATATGAACACCGCCGCGAGCGCGTCGCAGAACGATATGCGCCTGTCTTCAGGCATTGTCTTCCGCTTTGGCGGCGGCGGCGCAACTCTGCCGCGGGTGACGCTTGCCTGCTCCGTTAATCCGGTTTTGGTCTTCCCCGGCGACCCGGTAACGGTCACCGCGACGGCGGGCAATCTGGACCCCAGGCTGAACGCGGTTTATAGCTTGTCGGGCCCAGGCGTAACGGCCCAGGGCGCGACGGCCACGGTAGCAACGGCGTCCCTTGCGCCTAACTCCTATACGGTGAATTGCGGAGTGAAGGAAGGCAGACCCGGCAAGGAAGGCTTGCAGCCGTGGGAATCCGCGACAGCTACGGCAACCTTCACGGTGAAAGCATTTGAGCCGCCGACGATCAGTTGCGTAACCAGCCCCGGCGAGATCAAGCCGGGCGAGATCAGTACGGTAACGGCAAACGGCGTGAGCCCGCAGAATCGTCCATTGACCTTCAGCTTCTCAACAACGGCTGGCTCCATTAGCGGCAGCGGCAACACGGCTACGTTCGACTCAGCGGGCGCGGCGGCGGGCGTAATTGGGATCAACTGCAATGTGGCGGACGACAAGAACCAGACGGCCACGGCGAAGGCCAGCTTGACGATCGCGGCGCCGATTGTGGTTGCAGCGGCTCCTCCACCCGAGCAGGTGCGGCTTGAGACTCGCCTGGCGCTGCATAGTATTTTCTTCCAGACGGCCAAGCCCACTGCCGCTAATCCCAAAGGCGGCCTGGTGACCAGCCAGGAGGGCACTCTGACCACCCTGGCAACAGACTTCAAGAGCTACCTGACATTCAAGCCGGATGCGCGCCTGACACTGAGCGGACACGCCGATGCGCGGGGATCGGTGGAATACAACCAGGCGCTTTCAGAACGGCGCGTGGCCCGCACCAAGCAGTCTCTGGTAGAGCAGGGCGTACCCGAAGCCAGCATTGAAACGCTCGGCCTGGGCAAAGATCAGGAACTTACCGCCGATCAGGTGAAAGAGCTGGTCGAGGCGAATCCAGAGCTGACCGCGGCGGAGCGCCAGAAAGTACTGAGCAAGCTGAATGTGATTGTCTGGGCGCAAAACCGCCGCGTGGATGTAACTCTGAGCACCACGGGGCAACAATCGGTGCGGCAATATCCGTTCAACGCCGCCGATTCTCTGACTCTACTGGATCAAAAAAATATATCACCCAAAAAGAAGGCGATAGCTGTAAAGAAGTAGCTGCGCAAATATAGCCGGATGCCCCACCCCTGCTTCGCCTGGCAAGGGTGGGATGGCGTTGGAATAGATCGTCGCGGCGGGTAGAAGAAATTGGGTCAGAGATCGCTGTCGTTCCATATATTACCAAGGTAATATTTCTTCTGTAATGCTAAAACAAGAAGAAAGAGATAGAATTACTTGCGAAACGCTACCAAGCGCAATTCGCTTTCTATTTATGGAAAGGATCGAGCACGTGAGCAAGCCGTTGGGTCAAGGGGGGCAATTAAGGTACCATTCCTCCGCGCTATTGCACTATTATTGCTTGTTTCTAGTGCGTTTTTCACTGCCAGCAGCCAAACCTACGGTTCATTCCCGCTGAATGTGAAAACCTTGCAAGTGCAGAATGGTACAGTCAGCCAGACTCGGGTCGGCGGGGCAGCAGCGTCAGTATCGTCCACAACGGTAACGCCAGCAGCTCAAATTAATGGAACCGCGGACAAGACGGTTTATCTTAAAGTACAAAGCGCAATGGAGGGTTGGATTAATGGAACCTTTTACATCACAGTCAACCCTGACGTGCAATATCCGATGGAGGGTTGGGTCGAAGTAGATCCGGATACCTGTGATTTCGTCTCGGAAGGTAGTTGGCAGGTGACAACACCGCCGCAACATGGAACTGTGGCGACAGCGATCATAGACAACATTGTTGGTTTCGGCTATTGTGTTGGCTATTTTTACCCAATAAACTATATATCCTACACTTGGACGAGCACGGACCCATCAGCGGTATTCGACACATTTTCAGCCACCTGGTCGCTTTCCTCCGGCCAACCGTATTACTCCAACACATGGAATTTTGAATTGATTTGTCCAATTCCAACCATTTATTCGATCACCCCTAATACGTGGATTGTGGGACAAACATACATTGTCACTATCGCGGGATCAAACTTCACCCCATCCGGCAGTGCGACTCCGGCTTGTCCTGTAAATACGGTTGCAATATCCACGCCAAGCGGAGCCGCGGTGGCTGTATCCAACGTATCGGTGGTCAGCGCAACGCAGATAACCGCGACCGTATCTCCTCCCGCCAACGAAACAACAGAAACGGCAACGGTCACTGTAAGTGGCAGCCCCGCAGCAACGACAACCGCGCAGATTGAAGGCTGTTTCATCCCGACAGCAGAAACCACGGCATTTCAGGGATGGGATACGGCTGACTCATTGCCTACTGTGGGGATATGGCAACAGACGGTATCGGATGCAAATGGCGACACAATCTCCGGTTATCTGGTTCAAGAGACCAATGCAGCGCCGGCTGTAGACACATGTTGGTTCCCAAATCAAGATGGTGTCCTGCCGATAACCGGAGTTACTGGTTCACAGTGGACAGTCAATGACGGCAATACCTGGGGTCCCGACGATGTTGGGGTTTTCCCTGGTCTAGTGACATATTACCGCGCCCATCGGAGAGCCCCGTGCGGGGCCACTGTATTTCAACAGATGCAGATACAATGCCCTGATAATTCATGGTACAACTACGGCAATGTCAATACGTTGGAAGGGACATTCACATCTTCAAGCGTAACTTCTGTGCGCGCTGGCGGCACAGCATCGAGGAGGTATTGATGTCGCGCCAATTCACCACTGTTTCCAGAATTTTTCTACTGCTCGCCATTCTTGGATTTTGTCAGCCGGCTTTCTCCCAAACCAGAATCTTAGAGGTTACCGATGGCCATCCGGTCGCAAAAGCAATAGATTTGCTTGAAGGAATTTATGGCGTGCCAATCACCTACGAAGACACCATTACCGTCAACGAAAGCCAGATGGATGATATTACCGAGAAGGACTCACGCACTCCTGATCTGTCGCGCAGAGTTATGCGAATAAAGGCGAAGACTATTTCGTTTGCATATAAACTTCCGTCTTCTGGCGCGTCCCGAGGGGTCAATATTGGCCAAACCCAGACAGAGACCGAATCGAACGTAGATGATGCGTTATCGAGTGTCCTCGATAGCTACGCTGCTGCAGGCGGGCTTGTAACATTTTCTGTTACAAAAGAAAACGGTGTATTTCACGTAATCGCGACTAACTTTCTAAATAGAGATGGAAAGTTACAGCAGCTGACGCCACTTCTAGACACTAAGATCACAATTCTTCAGAAGCGGCGCACGCGCATCGCTCTATTTCGGGAGATTTGCCAGTCGCTTTCCGAAGCCGCTGGGAACGATGTTGACATAATGGATTTTCCATTCAATGGAAGTGCAACACAGGCACAAACTCTAACTACGATTTCGGGTTCAGACGTACCCGCACGTTTTCTTTTGAGTCAGTTGACCGAGGAATTGGCGGCTCCAATCTCGCTGGACAGTACTATTCATATCCCAGGTGGCGAGACTCAGCGTCTGAATAGGGTTGTTTATGGGGGTGGCCCGATTTCATGGAGGTTATTTTACAGTCCAGATTGGGGCTACACGCTTCACCTCCGTAAAATAATGCCTGCGAATCAATGAAATCAACAGCAAAACTCATCAATCTAAAAGCAAAAGGATACGATATGTCGCTAAATAAAGGAGCAAGCGCAGGCATCTTTGCGCTGGCGGTCTCTGTTGCAATTGTCAGCGCAGCGCGCGCGGATGCGGTTCTAAACTTGACGCCTTCAACCGTCAATACCATAGCTGGCGGAATGGTGGAGTTTGACGGCACGCTGACTAATGCTGGCTCTTCCGACCTTTATCTGAACGGCGATGTAGTTATACTCGAATACACCAAGCTGGCTGTCGACGATTCGTTATTTTTTGCAGATTCACCTCTGTTCCTATCGCCCGGTAGTTCCTATTCCGGGGCTTTTTTTGACGTTACAGCCGATGCGGACACGCTATCTGGAAGTTATACCGGTTCCTATACCGTCCAGGGTGGCTTGGACTCAAATGCCTTCGACGACATAGCTGTCGTGGATTTTACAGTTGATGTAGATTCCAATATCGTTACTCCCGAGCCAAACCCACTTTTACTGTTAGTTTCAGGATTGATAATTCTCGCGAGAATGCGTCTAATATGTGAGCCACTGGCGTCTAGATGATCTTCAAGTTCGCTTTCCGCCCCAGACGCGCCAGCCGCCTTCAGGGCGAAGTTGTCTGGTTTCTGGTGGCCCCGCTTGGGGCGAAGCATCACCGAATTTCGCCGCATTTGGCGGGAATGTGGGCGGGAATCGCTTTGCTGCTGCCCAGGGATTTACAATGACGTCTATGGAGAAGGCGGGGATTTTATGCCGCTGGCCATGTCCTGACCCTATGACTCTGAGAAACCTTCGCACTCCCGCGGCTTTCGTGATCTCCACGCCGCTGCTTGCAAGCATAGCCCTGGCGCAAACTACGCACCCTTCAGCGCCGGAGAGCCCCTATGGGGGCGCGACGGTCGAGGAGATAATCGCCCGCGTCAACGATCAGATCATCACCCGCTCCGACTACGACCGCGCACTGGCGGATATGGATGCCGAGGCGCGGCAGCACGGCGTCACTGAGCAGGCTTTGGCCGCGGGGCACAAGGATTTGCTGCGCAACCTGATCGACCAGCAGCTTTGGCTGTCCAAGGGCAAAGAACTGGACATTACGGGCGAGACCGAGCTGATCAACCGGTTGAACGATATCCGCAAGCAGAACAACCTGGAATCAATGGAAGACCTGGAAAAGGCCGCCAAAGAACAGGGGATTTCCTTTGAAGACTTCAAGGCCAACATCCGCAACACCATCATTACGCAAGAGGTGATGCGGCAAGAGGTGGGCGGGCGGATTCAGTTCACTCCCGGCGAGGCGCAACAGTATTTTAATGAGCACAAACAGGATTATGCGCAGCCGGAGAGCGTGACGCTGTCTGAGATTCTGGTTTCGACCGGCACGCCGCCGGCGGGAACGGATGCAAGTCTGGCTCCGCCGGAAGATCCAGCGAAGATTGCGGCAGCCAAGGCGAAGGCCGACGAGTTGGAAGCCAAGCTGCATTCTGGCGGCGATTTTGCGCAGTTGGCGCGCACGTTCAGCGACGGACCGACGGCGGCGCAAGGTGGCGATCTGGGTCAGTTCCAGCGCGACAAGCTGGCCAAAGTGCTGGAGGACAAGACCTTCGCGTTGAAGGCTGGCCAGTTTACGGAGCCAATCCGCACCCGCCAAGGCTTTGTGATTCTCAAGGTGGTGCAGCATACGCCCGGCGGCGCTCCCGCATTCAAGGATGTGGAGCCGCAGGTGGAAGAGAACCTGTTCATGAGCCGCATGGAACCCGCCATCCGCGAGTATCTGACGACGATGCGCGAGCAGGCATTTATCGACATCAAGCCGGGATACAGCGATACCGGAGCAAGCGCGAAGGAAACCAAGCCGATTTTCAGTGCCTATACCCCGCCCGCGCCCAAGAAAAAGAAGAAAGTGGAGCGGACGCGCTTCCGCGAGAACGCCCGCAGTTTCCGGCAAAAAGCGCCGCAGGTAGTGCCGGTCTCCGCGACTGTCACTGCTCCGCCGCCGGCCAAAAAGTCCAAGAAGACGGCCAGCGAGGCCGATGCCGCCTCGATGAAGCCCGGCAAGAAGGAAAAGATCCGTTACGGGCAGGCACCGACTCAGACGCTGCCCGGCGCTCGGCATAAGACGGTTACGGAAGATGCCGGCGCGGTGGAAACCGCGGCAGCCGCCCCCAGCGATGAGCCGGTGAATCCGCTGGAGAGTAACGGCCGGCCAACGGTGAAGACGCGCTACAGCGCCCGCGCCGCACAGCCCAAGGCCGCCAAGCAGCCCAAGGTTGCGGGCGCAAAGGTTGACAAGATGGCTCCGGAGGCGCCGGACGCCGCCGAAGTAGCCGACCAGCAGACCCAGGCTGGTCCGCTGGGTCTGGCCGGGGATACGGCCGCGAAGAAGAAAAAGAAGACGGCGACGACCACCATGGAAAAGACCCGACTGGCCGACAAGAAGAAGAACGAGACGCCAGCCCCGGTGACCGGCGACGTGCCGCTGGGCAACGCTACTCCCGCATCGACTCCTGCATCGACGCCGCCTGCGTCAACAGCGCCCGCGACGCAATAATACTCCCGCGGTCGAGCACGTAAAGGCTGGCACGTATAAATGTGCATACCGCCCTCATTTTGGACATTTGAGCCAAAATGAGGGCAAAAAATCTCCGCGAATTGCCGGTTATCGTAGTGTTTCTTTCCGAATAGATGCATTTCCCCTCAGTTTTCCACAGGGCAACGAATCCGTAGGAAAATGTGGACAGAATTAGGTACCGATTATCCACTTGTTTTTTTGTGGTTTAACGATTCGCGTCTATTTATCCACGCAAACTCTTGGCATAATGCAAGCTAGAGCGGTTCCTCAGTAACTGTTCCACGAGCCGGGATTAGGTCCGGCCCACTCCAACGGGGGCTTTGAACAGTGACCAGTTATTGCCGTCAGGACGTATTGCGTATCCTGCAGATCAGCCCCCGCCAGTTGCAAGGGTGGGAGCGGGCGGGAATCATACCCCCGCAACAGAGCTACAGCTTTCAGGATTTGGGGCTTTTGCGGACCTTGCGCATTCTGCGCGAGGAAGCGGTTCCAGCGGCGTCGATCCGGCAGTCGATTCTGGCGATGAAAGCAGTGGCGGGGATGACCAACCCGCTGCTGGAGGCGAGCTTGGTGCGGACGGGAACGCGGTTGGCTTTCCGTCATCACGGAGCGATGGTCGACCCGATCCGGCGGCAGTTGCTGTTTGACTTTGAGCGGCTCGATCAGGTGGGCCAGGCGGGCCAGGGCAATGGACCCTCGGCGCTCTCTGAGCCGCTGCCGCTGCGACGGCTTGGCGAGGAGAGCCCCAAAGGCATTCAGGAGCTTTTTCTGGCTGCCGTGCGCGCCGAGGAAGCGGGCGAGAAGCTGCGCGCGATCCGGCTTTACGACGAGATCATGAAGCGCGACCCCAGCTTTGCGCCCGCCTGGATCAATCTGGGGACAATTCACTTTCACCTGCGCCAGTTTGGCCGCGCCGAGGAGCTATACCGCAAGGCGACGCAGATCGATCCGAATTACGTGCTGGCTTTCTTCGATCTGGGCAACGTGCTGGATGAGTTGCAGCGGCCGGACGAGTCGATTGCGGCTTACACAAAGGCGGTGGCGCTTGCTCCGCGCTACGCCGACGCTCACTACAATCTGGCGCTGGCCCACGAGCGCAAAGGCGAGGCTCGCCCGGCGCTGCGCCATTGGCAGCTTTATGCCCGGCTGGACAAGAACGGTCCCTGGGCCGACCACGCGCGCGGGCAGATTCGCAAGCTGCTGGACCGCGAGAAACTCTCGATTGCCTGGCGCGCCGAGGGCTTTATAGCCCCCAGCAAAGGCACGGCGGCGCTGGAGCTGGTGGGCGAGGAGTGAGTGGGCAGGGCATGACTCTCTCGTGAGTTCGGGGATCGAATCGTCCCTACGCCACAAGGCCCCGAACGCGGTCGCGGGAACGGGGAGTGGCTTGCACGGTAATTTTTATGCCGTGGCCAAGGCGCGGAGGGTAGCGCGTCAGCTGCTCCAGCTAGAAGCCCGTTGGATGCCCGCGAATGAGCGCTACCAATGGATGCTTGATGATCAATGTTGGTAGTAGGTTGGGATCGTAGCCGCTGGCTTGGCATCGAACTAAGTAGCGAGGAGAAAATTATGGAGATCAAACGAGCGGGGACGCAGGCATCGGTGAAGGGGCCGTCGGAGTGGTTTACGGGGACGGTGCGGATCGATCCGCTGTTTATGGCTCCCGATCCCGCGCTGGTTCAAGGCGCGAGCGTGACCTTTGAACCGGGCGCGCGGACGGCTTGGCACACGCATCCGCTGGGTCAGACGCTGCTGGTGACGGCGGGGCTGGGTTGGGCGCAGCGCGAGGGCGGAACGGTGGAGGAGATTCGGCCTGGAGATGTGGTCTGGTTTGCCCCCGGCGAGAAGCACTGGCATGGAGCTACGCCGCAGACCGCGATGATGCACATCGCTATCCAGGAAATGCACGGCGGAAGAACTGTGGATTGGATGGAGCAGGTGACGGACGAGCAATATCAGAGGTGAACTGGATCATTCAGGCCGGATGCCGATGACGCTCATCATGCGGCCGGCGTGGCCCTGGGCGGCGCGATGGGAGAAAAAGAGATCGCGCTGGCAGCTTGTGCAGCCGCCGATGAGCTGGATGGCGGCGGGCTTGAGGCCGGCGGCGAGCAACTGGCGGCGGTTGGCTTCGGCCAGGTTGAGGTGCAGGTTGGGGCCGATCTCGGAGTGGCCGGGGGCGCGCTGGGTGAGGAAGAGCATGGGATAGCGGGTGCGGACCGGGTCGGCGTCGTAGACCTCGCGGAAGAGCTCACGGGAATAGGCGAACTGCGACTCGAAGGCGGTGAGAAGCTCATCGCCCACGGCGTAACAGCAGGGACCGATGCCGGGACCGATGCCGGCGGCCAGATCCTCAGGCTGTGAGCCGAATTCAAGTCTCATGCGGCCAATGCCGCTCTCGACGATGCGGCTGACGGTGCCGCGCCAGCCGGCGTGAAAAGCGGCGACGGCGCGGCGTTTGCGGTCGGCGACAAGGACGGGAATGCAATCGGCGGTTTGGATGGCTAGGAGCAGGCCGGACTGGTCAGTCATCAGACCGTCGGCCTTCCGCGGATTCTCGCGACTGGCGTCGGCCGCGTTCGCCAAAACTATTAGATTGGAGTGAATCTGCTTGAGGGCGACGAGCGGCGTGGCGGGGTCGGCGGTAATGGCTTCAGCCAGTAGGCGGCGATTGGCGGCGACGCTCTCGCGGGGGTCGTCGGGCGTGAAGCCGAGATTCAGCTCGCCGGGCGCATCGTCAGCGCAGTAGGCCCGGCTGAGGCCGCCGAGGCGTGTGCTGAAGCCGTGCCAGAGCCAGGGGATTTCTTGCCAGGCGGGCACGGCAAGATACTGAACGCGATTGGCGGCGATGCCGGGATGGGGCGGGTCTGGAGTCAGGTCGCAGTGCTCGGCGCGCTCAAAGCGCATGCGGCGGGTGACGCCGGCAGACGCGCCGCGAAGACTGCGATGAAGGCCGGCCTGCTGAAAAAGGCGGTCGATCTCTTGAAGCTGTTGGGCCTGAATCTGGTTCTCGGAATTGCGCTTCGGAATGGGGGAAGAAGGCATCTGGTTCTGATTTTAACCACAGAGCGGCCAGTAAGCATGGGTCTGCCTTCCGGCAGGCCCGCTTGAGAGGCATTAAAGGAGGGGATCCAGGGGGGAATTTTTGAGAAGAGGTCTCTTACGAGACCTTCAAGAAGGAGTGGGTACCTTTCTTGGGTGGGTGGTGTTTCGGGGAAGCCTCTGCTTGTTATGTTTATGATGCACCCAACCGGGAAAAGGTAGCACGTATATTTCAAAATTATTTTGGGCCGGAGGCGGGCTGGATTTCCGGATTGGGGTTCGGCAGCATCGGCAGCTCAAATGCCGTATTCTGACAGTCGTGCATCCAGTACTCTTTCACCTCGGCTCGATTCTGATTCCGTCCTATGGCGCGTCGGCTGCCGTGGGGGTTCTGCTGGCGCTGTTTCTGGCACAGAGGACGGCGCGCATGGCCGGGGTGGATGCGGGCAAGATTTGGAGTCTGTGCGTCTGGTCGCTCTTTGCCGCTCTCGGGGCCTCGCGGCTGCTGCTGGTGGCGCTGAATTTTGGGGATCTGCGGCTGCATCCTGGATGGATGCTGGCGCTAGGGATGATTCATCATCCACTGCTGGCTGGCTTTGGAACTCTGGCAGCAGCGGTTGTAGCTGGGCTCTACGGTCGCCGGAGCGGGCTGCCGCTGTGGGCAACGGCCGATGCGCTGGCAGCGCCGGTGGCGCTGGGGCTGGCCTTTGAGCAAGCGGGCGCGCTGCTGGCCGGCTCGGGGTACGGGACGGAAACGGGGGTGGGCTGGGCAGTGACTTACACCGATCCGCTGGCCGGGCGCTGGAGCGGCGCTCCTCTGGGGATAGCGCTGCATCCCGTGCAGGCTTATGCGGCGTTAGGCTTTCTTGCGCTTGCGATTCTTCTGCTGTTCTGGGTGCCCTGCCGGAGGCAGGCGGGGGATCTGGCGGGGCTGTTGCTGCTGGGCGCGGGCGTGGTGGTTTTTGCCACCGAGTTCTGGCGCGATCCGGAGGGGCGGGGTATGTTGCTGGGCGGGGCGCTGGATGGGCCGCAGGCGGCGGCGATTTTTCTGGTAGTCGCTGGAGGTTTGATTTTGATGGAGCGGAAACTGCCTGCGGTGGAGCGGACGGTTTCGGAAGGAAATAATCAAGCAGTAATTTCCGCATCCGCGAGTTCAAGTTCGACAACGATTGATGGATCATTAGCGAAACACGAGGACATAAATGACTGAACTGCGCACGATAGAAGCACCGGCGGAGGCCAAGGGGCAGCGGCTGGACCAGTATTTGGCTGCGCAGCTTGAGGGCGTCAGCCGCTCGCGCGTGCAGTTGCTGATTGACCAGGGCGATGTGCTGGTGAATGGGCTCGTTGAAAAAGCCTCGCTGAAGCTGCGCGGGGGCGAGCGTATCGACATTACAGGCGAGCCGCGACCGGCGCCGCTCAAAGCTACCGCGGAAGATATTGCGCTGGACGTGATCTTCGAGGACGCGGACCTGGCTGTGATTAACAAGCCGGCGGGAATGATGGTCCATGCCGGATCGGGACAAAGCGACGACGTCCGCAGCCGGGGCACGCTGGTCAATGCGCTGCTGTACCGCTTCAAGGCGCTCTCAGCCACCGGCGGCGAACTGCGGCCTGGAATTGTGCATCGGCTGGATAAAGATACCAGCGGCCTGATTGTGGTGGCCAAGAACGACCGCACTCATGCGGCGCTGGCCGAGTTGTTCTCAAGCCGCCAGATCAAGAAAACCTATCTGGCGCTGGTGCAGGGCGCGGTTGAGCGGACCAAGGGCACGATCAATTCGAGCGTGGGGCGCGACCCGCTGCGGCGCACCCGCATGACGACAAAGCCGCTCTCTGACGCGCGCGCCGCGGTCACTCACTACGAAGTGGTGCGACGGCTGGCGAATCGCTTTGGCAAATTCACTTTGATCAAAGTCCGCATAGAGACGGGCAGGACGCATCAGATTCGCGTGCACATGGCGTCGATTGGATATCCGGTGGTCGGCGATACGCTTTACGGCGGCCCAGGGCACTTGACCGATCAGGTGGCCGCGCAGGCTGCCACTTCAAAAGCGGCGCGGCGCAATGCGGAGCCGGAACGGCTGCGGCTGGGGCGCAACTTTCTGCACGCCGCGCGGCTTGAGTTTCCGCATCCGAAGACAGGCAAAGTGCTGGAGTTGGAAGCGCCTCTGCCGGTGGAGCTGGAAGAGTTTTTGAGCCAGTTGGATGGTGGGCAAAAGGCAACGGCCACAGCTCCGGTGACGGCCAAGGTGAAGGTGCGCGGGCGTCGATAAGTCGGCCTTGATAAAATGAGGGAGCTATGAGAAGACAGCTTTTAGTACTTGTGGTTGGCGCAGCCTTTGCGGCGGTTGTTCTATACGCGCAGCAGCCCCCGGCATCGCCCGCCCCGCAAACCGCGCCCGCCGGACAGGCGGCACAACAGCCTGCCGATCAGGCCCCCGAAATAGCCGCGCACACCCTGCATCTGGGAGTGAACGAAGTCAACCTGATCTTCACCGTTACGGACAAGCATGGGCACTATATTCCCAACTTGCAGCAGAGCGACTTTGCGCTGCTCGACGACCAGAAGGCGCCCGCCGCGGTGAAGTCCTTCCGCCAGCAGATCAATCTGCCGCTGCGGGTTGGAATTGTGGTGGACACCAGTACCTCGATTCGCCAGCGTTTCCAGTTTGAGCAGCAGGCGGCCACGGAGTTTCTGCTGGACATTCTCAAAGCGCAGAGCGATCGCGCTTTTGTGATGGGATTCGATGCGACACCCACGGTAACGCAGGACTGGACCAACAACATCGATGGCCTTGAAACCGGCGTAAACCGGCTGCATCCGGGCGGCAGCACGGCGCTTTTCGATGCGGTTTATACCGCCTGCCGCGACAAGCTGATTGGCGAGCGCGGACGCGATCCGGTGCGCAAGGCGATCGTGCTCATTTCCGATGGCGAAGATAATCAGAGCCGCGTCTATCTGGAAGAATCCATCAAGGAGTGCCAGCGCGCCGAGACGATTATTTACGCCATCAGCACCAACTGGACGCCGAGCCGCGGCAAGGGCGACCAGGCGTTGACCAAAATGGCCGAGGAGACCGGCGGGCAGGTCTTCTTTCCGCCATCGGCTGAGGAGATGTCTGTAAGCTTCAAGAGTATTGAAGAGGAGTTGCGCAGCCAGTATGCGCTCTCTTACACGCCTGCCGACTTCAAGGAAGATGGCGCCTTCCGTCCCATCTATCTCTTCTGCAAGGACCGGCGCTACCTTGCGCGGGCGCGCAAGGGGTACTTTGCGCCTCGCGAGTAAAAGCGGCTGCTGGACGGTTTGTACCGGAGAGGGCGCTACGGCGTCCTCTTGGCGCATCTGGGGGGTGGCAGAGGCGAAGGGCGCGTCTGGGATGAAGCGCGACTATACCTTGATTCTTCAAGCATCTCTCCCATGCATTGCACAATTTCCGGCCTTTGTTCCATTTGAGGACAGTACCTCGGACCGCTGTTCCCTTCCGCTCCCAATTTGTATTCTTTCCATACAAATCTCACGAATTTCCCCGAAAACGCGATGAAATAGATGTTGGCGCCTCAAGAGCTTTTCCTGAGCTTGCATATAGGGCTTGGCGTGCCGGGGCTTTGCGTATTCGGGTCTGGTCTGCGCGGGAGGCGGCTGAGTATAGCCGTCGAGCGCATTCGATTCAAGGGAGCAATGGGACCGGCCAGACTGGGGAGTGACGGTCTGGACAGGGGGGAAATCGGGTGATCCGGCAGGCCATATCGTGCGACATCTGTGGAACGGAGAAGCGACAGACCAATCATTGGTTTGTGGCCTACGACCAGGGCGGCGAACTGCGCGTGAGCGAGTGGAATTCACGCAAGGGCCTGCGCCCGGAGTCGAAGCATCTCTGCGGCCAGACTTGTCTGCACAAGTTGGTGGACGAATTTATGGCCAGGGCGATGCAGGCGCGCACGCCGCAGGCAACCGTCGAAGTGGACGAAACACAGATTGAAATGCGGAGCGAAGTGAGGCGGCCAGCCGCTGTGACTGACTTGAGGACCGACATGAGCCTGACCTCGCGCCCCGTCTTCAAAAAGATTGAAACACCCAAGCGGCAGACTCCGGCAAAATCGCCTGCGATTCCGGTGCAACCGGCTGCGGTCACAGCACCCGCTCCGCCTGCGCAGCCACTTCGCGTGCCGGTGGAATTGGTGGTTGTACCGGCCACTCCGCGCATTGAAGAGATCGCGGCCGCCGACGAATCCCCGCGCTATGCCTCGCGCAACTGGCACGCGGCGGCATGGGAGCGGGAGCGGGAGCGGGAATCGCGCTCGGGAGAACGGCATTCGGGCCTGGGCATCCGGCGGCGTTTCAGCTAGTCGCGCAGGTGCTTCAGCGGGGTAGGGATGGGATGCAATTGGGGGTTGCCATGTGGATGGATTTCCTTCTGATTCTTTTGGCGATTTTGCCGCTGGTACCCTTGAGCCGACTTCACAAGAGCAGCCGCTTGACCCCCGTCCGCGCTGAAAAGAAGACGCACCTTACTCACTGCCACCTCACTCACTAGGCGGCGCTGCAAGCAGAGCCAGCAGACCAGCTTCATCCACTACTCGAAGCTTGAGTTCGTGAGCTTTGTCAAGCTTGGAGCCCGCTTCTTCACCCGCAACAACATAACTGGTTTTCTTGCTTACCGAACCTGCGGTTTTGCCGCCCGCGGCCTCGATCCGCGCCTTGGCCTCATCGCGCGTGAGCGTGGGTAGAGTGCCAGTAAGCACGAAGGTCAGACCGGCGAGTTGCCCCTTCATTCGATCGGCCCGCTGCTTCTTCTCCGCCGTCATCTCAACGCCGGCGGATTTCAGCGCCTCCACCAGCGCCCGATTGGCGGGCTGCGCAAAGAACTCCAGAATGGCTTGCGAGATGCGCGGGCCGACCTCTTCGACGCGCTCCAGTTCTTCAGCCGAGGCGCCGATCAGCGCATCCATCGAGCCAAACTCCTGGGCAAGCAGTGTAGCGGTTCTTTCGCCCACAAAGCGAATTCCCAAGCCGCCCAGCACGCGGGCCAGGCCGGCGCGCTTGGAGCCTTCAATCTCCGCCAGCAGCGCGCGCGCCGACTTCTCAGCGAAGCGGTCCAGGCCCGTCAACTGCTCCTCGGTAAGCGTGTAGAGGTCGGCTACGCTGGATACGATTTTGCGATCGAGCAACTGCTGCGCCACGGCCTCGCCAAGGCCTTCAATTTTCATCACTCCGCGCGAGGCAAAGTGCAGCAGGCTCTCGCGCAGCTTGGCTGGGCAATCGGCATTGACGCAGCGGAAGTCCACTTCGCCTTCGGTGCGAACGACGGTGCTCTGGCACTCGGGACATTGCACGGGAAAAACGTAGGGCTGCTCGCCGCGCGGGTGGTCAGCGTCCACGGCTACTTCGACAACCTTGGGAATCACGTCGCCGCCGCGCTCCACCTTGACCCAGTCGCCCAGCTTGAGACCCAGGCGCTCGATGAAGTCGGCGTTGTGTAGCGTGGCGCGGCTTACTGTGGTGCCCCCGATGAAGACCGGAGTCAGCTCGGCGACTGGCGTGAGCTTGCCGGTGCGGCCCACTTGCACGGTGATGGCGTTGACCTGGGTAATGCCGGAGCGCGCGGTGAATTTGTAGGCAATGGCCCAGCGCGGGGCGCGCGCCGTGGAGCCGAGGCGCTTCTGCGTAGCGTGCGAGTCGACCTTGAGCACAACGCCGTCAATCTCATAGCCGAGATCGGCGCGCGTGGCTTCAGCCTGGTCGATGACCTGTATCATCTCTTCAACTGAGCTGACCAGTTTGCGATGGGGATTGACGCGAAAACCGAGCGCAGCCAGCGTGTCGAGTGTGGCGCTCTGGCCGTGCGGCCAATAGTCTCCGTCAACCAGCAGGAAGTAGGCGAAGAAGGTGAGGCGGCGATTGGCGACGATGCTGGGTTCAAGCGTGCGCAACGTACCCGCCGCCGCGTTGCGCGGGTTGACGGCGGGCGCAAGTCCCTGCTGCTCGCGCTCTTCATTCATGCGCAGGAAGGCGGCCTCGGGCATGACTACCTCGCCGCGCACTTCAAAGGTCGGCGGGAGGCTGTGCTTTTCCAGTATTTCCGCGGAGATGCGGAGAGGCACGCTGCGAATCGTGCGGAGATTTGAGGAGACATCCTCGCCGGTTTGGCCGTCGCCACGGGTTAACCCGTCAATCAGCCTTGAGCCGCCGGCTTCAGCGGGACCATAACGCAGCGCCACGCTGAGGCCATCGAGCTTCAGTTCCGCCATGTACTCGACGGGCAGCGATCCAGCCAGCTCGTGGCAGCGCGCATCCCAGGCGGCCAGCTCCTCGGCGGAGTAGGCGTTGTCCAGACTGAGCATGGGCCGCGAGTGGGCGATCTTGCGGAAGCCCTCGGCAGGCTTGCCCCCGACGCGCTGGGTGGGCGAGTCGGGAGTGAGCAGCTCCGGGTGCGCGGCCTCGATGCGCTTGAGCTCATTCATCAGCGCGTCGTAAGCGGCGTCGGAGATCTCAGGCGCGTCCAGAACGTAATAGAGGTGCTCATGGCGGCGCAGTTCGGCGCGGAGTTCCTCGGCGCGCTGGGCCGCTGACGGGTTTGTGCTGGCTTCTTGCATCAGGTCGATGATAGGAGAGCCGGGAAGCTGGACGCAATTGATTCGTGAACTCTCTGAAGATGTTGCGTTCGGTTTGAATTCGCGTAGACTGGTTTCAACTGCCATGAAGACTCAAGTCCGTCTCGCCCTCTCTCTCATTCTTTCCGCTGCCGCATTTCCGGCGGATTTGGCCCTATGTGAAGCAGTCGCGCCGCCTGACGGCTGGCATAGGACCGATCCCGGCTTTTCTGTCCAGGTGTTGCTGGGTCGCGGGACGGCAATTTGGGCGGCGGGCAGCGGGGAATCCATTGCGGTCTCAAAAGACGCGGGTCAGCATTGGCAGCGCAAACACCAGGACCCGAAGGGCGCTTTGCTACTTGCGTTGAACTTTGTGGACGACAAATTCGGCTACGCGGCAGGAACGCGCGGCAAAGTGCTCTTTACCCAGGATGGCGGCGAGACCTGGAGTGCGCTAACGCTGGCGGATGAAACTATTTTGCAAGCAGCCTTCGGCGATCCGCAGCACGGGGTTGTTCGCACGCTTTCCGGCCTTGTTTCGACGGTTGACGGCGGAAAGACATGGAAGCCAGTCATCCCGGCCATCGATCCCGATTGGGTCAAGAAGCATCCATTCACAGATGGGATGGAGGCGCTGGACAAGGACCATTTGGCGGTGCGCGTCTCTGAAGGTCCGGCGCGCGACGGACAGTATCTATGGACCGCAGACGGCGGCGCAACCTGGAGTTCGAGCTACATCCCAAGCTCAGGTGGCATTTCAGGTCTATTCGCAGTTGGTGGCAGCTATTGGTCGGTGGGTCACGAGGTGGTCGGCCAGGACAAGCCCGGCGGAGGCTATGCCACGCCGATGAGCTTTCACACCAAAGATGGAATCACCTGGGAACATACTCCAATCAATCATGATGTTTGCCACTGGCACGATTGCGGCGGATGCACGCCGCAGGGATGCTTCGCGGGGAAGAGTGCATTTTTGCAGTTTCTTGATGGCAAGGATTGGCTCGCCAAGTTTCCGGCTCATGAAGGACTCTCTTCGCAATGGGCAAAGTCTGGCGATACGCTTTGCCTGCTGAGCAGGACGAAAGTGGAGTGCACTGTGCTTCAGCCGGCGCAGAATCTTGATACAAAAGGGGACACTCCGTCCTGGGAGCCTTACGATTTCCCCGCGATCGGAAAGATCGGCAAGTCGAGCCCTCAGTGCATTCGTTGCCAGCTCAATCCAGTGTTCTTCAGCGAGACGGGCGACTCCGGGCTGGTGGATGTGCAAATCAGTTTCGTACTTGAGGCATCCGGACAAGTGAATGATGTGGCGATCGTCGGCAGCCTTCCGGATGACGTGATTGCGAAGGTGCGCGAAGCGGCGCGGAGCTGGCTCTTCGAGCCGTTCCTCATGGACGGAGTTCCTGCCGCCACTACCCTTGGCATGAACGGCCGTATCATGATCGTCAACCCGGCCAAACCTTCAGGAACTCCGACCAGGGTGATAACGCTGCCCTCGCCCCCAGCACCCAACTAGAGACAAACACGATACCCTTGCATTCATGGAACCTGTTACCCACTTTCTCACCGGCGCTTGCATTGGCCGCGCGGGACTGAATCGCAAGACGGCTTACGCGACGTTGGCGGCGGTGCTGGCCGCCGAGGCCGCTGACCTGGATGTGCTGTGGGGGCTGGCCGGGCCGGTGGAGGAACTGAAGCACCACCGCGGCATTACGCATACATTTCTGGCCGTGCCGTTTGTAGCCGCAGCGGCGGTGGGCGCGGTTTGGCTGATCGATCGCGGTTTGCGGGCGCGGCGTGAACGAAGAGTTGATGCCGCCAACCAACACGCTAAAGTGCTCCCGGCGCCGATTTGCTGGGGCTGGCTTTATCTCACGGCTGTGATCTCCGCGCTGAGCCACCTGCTACTGGACTGGACGAACAATTACGGGCTGCGTCCGTTCTTTCCCTTCAATCCGCGCTGGTATGAGGGCGATCTGGTTTTTATTGCCGAGCCCGTGTTATGGGCTCTGCTGCTGGCGGCGCTGGGGATGCCGTGGCTGCTGGGATTGGCTGATTCTGAAATCGGCGCAAAAAGACAACGATTTCGTGGACGCGGTTGGGCCATTTTTGCGCTTACTGGAATGGTGCTGCTATGGGGCTGGCGATGGGCTGAGCACGGCCGCGCGCGGATGCTGGCGGAAAGCTCACAGATTGCCGCTGCTCCGGTGAAGCGGATGGTGCTGGATCCTTATCCCGTCAATCCCTTCCGCTGGCACGCAATTCTTGAGACAGAAGACTACTATCAGACCGCCGAGATCAATACCCGCACCGGTGAGATTGTTAGCGATCCGAGCCGCGATGTGATTTACAAGCCGCCCGTGACCGCTGCGACCGAGGCCGCGAAGCGCACGCTGCTAGGCCAGGTCTATATGGATTGGGGCGTCTGGGCGATGGTGAGCGATTTGGGGCCGGTGGCAGCGCCGGGGATGGCTCCGCCACAGGTGGCGCCGGGGCGGCAGTGGACAACGGTGGCGTTTAGCGATCTGAGATTTGGGTACCCAATTCTTGGCGGGGAATCTGGCCGGCGCGGAGGCGGTGGGCGCGCGCCGCTGGCTGGTTGGGTTTACATAGTCGACGGACGCGACGAGGCCGGCGAATCGATGAATGGGCGGGAGCAGCGGTAGGGATGTCCCCGCAAGATGAAAGAATTGTTGACCTGGTGAACAATTTGGTTGACCCAGAGGCTTTGGACCCGCAGAATAAAGGAACGCTGTTGCCCGCGAAGCGTTCCCTTCCGCTCCGGGCTACGCCGGAATTCTGACTCCCGAGGTTTAGATGCCTGCTTATTTGCTGCTGCTGGTCGCCGTGTTGAGCCGTGTTGTGCCCCATCCTGGATGGTTTAACTTTACCGCGGTGGGCGGCGCGCTGCTTTACTTTG
>JBEKDN010000011.1:0-33367 GCA_050014335.1 Occallatibacter sp.
CGTTTTCAATCAACGTTCGACCGCGCGAAGGGGTGTACGTACGAGTTCGACAAGCAGACGGTCGAGGGTCGACGGCAAATCAATTCCACTCTGCACATCGACTATCCCCAATCGAAGTCGATCTTGGATGAGAAGAACCAGGTGAACGGCCAATCCAAGCATGTCGAGGTGCCGATTCCCGGCTGCATGACCGATCTTCTGACTGGCGTGTTTTATGCTGCATCGCAGCCCCTGGAAGTTGGGCACAACTTTGTTCTTCCAGTAGTGGACGCAATGCACAATGTGCCGGTGACCATGAAGGTGGAGGGTCGCGAAGAGATCAAGACACCGCTCGGCACGTTCAAGACGATTCGCGTGCAGCCGACGGCCGCAGCGGGCGTGGTGAAAAACCGCGGCAACATCTGGGTCTGGTATACCGACGACGACCGCCATCTACCTGTCCAAATGCGCGCGCGCCTCTTCTGGGGAACAATCACCTTCCGCCTGACCGCCAACGACAACAAATGAACTAGCCATTTCAGGGAACTGGCCCGTCCAGCCAAGGGCTTCGCGTGGCAACAAAGCATCGTTGTGGTTCCTGAAGTGTTAATCCGCGCTTCCATATTGGCCCACTAGGGCCCGCTCTTGCAAATGAGAGGGAACCCAGATCGTCTGAGGTGCTTGAGAATTCATCTGCGGCGACAGCCACGTTGGCCGCATGGTAGGTGCTTTATTGCATGCGAAAGCGCTCACGCATCAGACGTTGCAGGCGCGGCCAGTAGATGAGGTTGAAAGCCAGTTCCTTGTCGGGGAACATGCCCAGTGCCACGCGACGTGTGTCGGCCACCATCTCCGAGGCTTCGTCGACGGTGATCGACTGATCCTGCGCGATCACCTGCATCACCATGTTCATCACCATCTGGAAACGGCGAATCTTCCGGCTTTCTTCCTGCAGTTCCTCCGGAGATTGTGCGGGCTGGTGTAAGTCCGCGGCGGTGCTGGAGGGGGAAATTGGAGCGGCGTCGGGCTGCCGGTCCAAGGGAAACTCCGATGAACCCATGCGGCAATTCCTCCTGGGAATTTGGATGAAATTGTCGTGCTTTCTGAGCATGGTAGCACCAGGGCAGAACTCCTCCCAGTGTTTCGTTCCGGCTTGTGCCAGCGGAAACACCGGGCAATCCGTAGAATAAGATTGGATGGCTTTCACCGAACAATACGACGTGGTGGTAGTGGGCGCGGGGCACGCGGGGTGCGAAGCGGCGATGGCTGCGGCGCGCATGGGCCTGAAGACTGCACTGATTACGATGAACCTCGACCTGATTGCGCAGATGAGCTGCAATCCGGCGATTGGCGGAGTGGCGAAGGGGCATTTGGTCCGCGAAGTCGACGCCTTGGGCGGAATTATGGGTGAAGTGGCCGATGCAGTGGGCATCCAGTTCCGGTTGCTGAACACATCGCGCGGTCCGGCGGTGTGGAGTCCGCGCGCGCAGTGCGACAAGCAGCTCTACCGGGTCAAGATGCGAGAGGTGCTGGAGGGCCAGCGGGGGCTGCATATTCGGCAGGCGGAGGTCGTCGATCTGGTGATCGACGAGGGACTAGGGACTGAGGGACTAGGGACTAGGGAATTGCGGCAAGTGAGAGGTCTGAAGCTGCGCGATGGGCGTCAGTTGCTGGCGGGGGCGACGATAATTACTACCGGCACATTTCTGAATGGTCTGATTCATTGCGGCGAAGAACGCTATCCGGCGGGGCGCAGCGGCGAGCCGGCGAGCGTTCTGCTGGGCGAAGCATTGCGCGCGCTGGGGCTGCGGACGGTGCGGCTCAAGACCGGCACGCCGCCGCGATTGGACGGGCGCACGATTCGCTGGGAGGCATTTGAAGAGCAGGCCGGCGACGCGGAACCGACGCCATTCAGCTTCAGGACGAAGAAGATTGCGCAGCCGCAGATCAGTTGCCACATCGCCTTCACCACGCCGGAGACGCTGCGGATTATTCGCGCGAATGTGCACCGCTCGGCGATGTACTCGGGGCAGATCGAAGGCATCGGACCGCGTTATTGCCCGTCGATCGAAGACAAGATTGTGAAGTTTCCCGACAAGACGCAGCACCAGTTTTTTCTGGAGCCGGAGGGGCTGCACACGCACGAGGTTTATATCAACGGCATGTCCACGTCGCTGCCGATGGAGGTGCAGTGGGAGATTGTGCGGTCGATCCCTGGACTGGAGGGGGCGGAGTTGCTGCGGCCGGGATACGCCATTGAATACGATAGCGTGGACGCGACCGAACTTGACCGGGCTCTGCGCGTGAAAAGCATGGAGGGGTTGTATCTGGCGGGGCAGATCAATGGGACCAGTGGATACGAAGAGGCCGCCTGCCAGGGTATTATGGCGGGCATCAATGCCGCGCTGTGGCTGAAGGGCGAGCCGCCTTTCACGATGGATCGCAGCGAGGGCTATACGGGGATTTTGATTGACGACTTGATCAGCAAGGGGACCAACGAGCCTTACCGAATGTTTACCTCGCGGGCGGAGTTCCGGCTGCATCTGCGCATTGACAACGCGGACCGGAGGCTGACACCGCATGGGCGGAGGCTGGGTCTGATTGGGGATGAGGCATGGGCGGAGCATCTGCGCAAGCAAGAGCGGTGCTCCGCGCTTTTACACTTTTTGACTGGGGGTAAAGTCGATCCAGAAGGCCTGGCCGCGGCGGGCTTTGGCGAATTGACGGCGACGGCGGGCTTGACGTGGGCGCAATTGCTGAAGCGGCCGGAGGTGGGGATTGAGACCGTGCTGGGCGCGCTGCGCGACGAGTTGTTGCGCGATCCGCTGCTGGCCGAGTGGGCTGCCGCGGAATTACCGAACGGGCCTGATCAAGGGGATGAGATTTCCCACCCTCGCTTTTTGCGCAGCAGATTGAAGAATGAGGCGCGCGCCGTTGAGACGGAGATCAAGTTTGCCGGTTACCTGGAGCAGCAGACGAGATCCATTGCGAAGTTGAAAGCGGCTGAAGAGGTTTTGATTCCAGACTGGATGAACTACGGCGCGATCAGCGGGCTGTCACGCGAGATGCAAGAGAAGCTGGAGCGGGTGCGGCCGGCGACGATTGGGCAAGCGAGCCGGATGCCCGGCGTGACTCCGGCGGCGCTGAGCCTGGTGCATGTTTCGATCCGGCTGCAAGGGGCGCGGCGACAGGCGGCGCAGCAGGTCAGCGAGTCAGCAAGTCAGCGAGTCAGCAAGAAATCGACCTGAAGAGAAAGGTTCCTCAGGCTGCGGTATCCCGCGGCAGATCACGCAGTTGGAACTGCCGCACCATGTCTTCCAGGGTGTTTGCGGTTTCAAGCAATTGGCCGGTCGCGGCCAGTACCTGCTCGGTGCCGCTGGCGTTATCTTTGGCACTGGCCTCCATGGCGCGCATGGTTTGGCTCACGGCATTTGCCTGGGCGGCTTCCTGATGGGCGGCTTCAGCAATCTGGCCCACGCGCTGCTCGACTTCATTGACCATTCTGGAGATTTGCCCAAAGGTTCCGCTGAGGGTGGAAACGGCCTGAGAGCTGTCGGTTGCCTGCTGACAGGCGCTGAGAATGCCCTTGGTTGCCTCGCCGGTTTCCTGCTCGATGCCGCAGACCAGATCGGCCACCTGGCGGGTGGCCTGGGCTGTGCGTTCGGCCAGGCTGCGCACCTCGCCAGCCACAACGGCAAAGCCGCGCCCATGCTCTCCGGCGCGCGCCGCTTCAATGGATGCATTGAGGGCCAGCAGATTGGTGCCGGCGGCAATCTCGCCGATCACGCCGACGATGCTGCCAATCTGCTTGGTGCGTTCGTTGAGAGTGGCGACGCGGCTGGCGCTCTGCTGAGTCTGGTCTGAAAGCTGCTGGATCAATTGCACGGCCGCGGCCACCTGCTCATCGCCCTGATGAGCCGCCACGGCCGCCGCGCGGGCATGTTCGCTGGCTTCATCGGTGTGGTTGGATGTGCTGCCGATTTCCCGCGAGAGTTCAGCGACGGCGTACGAGGCTTCTTCCGCGCTCTGCCGCTGCTGATTCATGCGGGTTACGGCGCTCTGCGAAATATCGCGAATCTCGCCGGATTTGGCCGTTGTGGCCACCGAGCTATCGCGCACCTGCAAAAGCGCGTGGCGCAGCCGCAGAACAAACTGGTTGAAGCTGGCGGCCAGCGCGCCGATTTCGTTGTTTTGATCGGTCGTCAGCAGCATATTCAGATCGGCGTTGTCCAGGCGATCGGTGAGATCGCGCACCGGGCGCAGAACCAGCCGCCTAAGGAGGATGAACTGAAGCAGAAAGATAAGGCCGACCAGAATTACAGTCTCCGCGCTGAGGACGGCGAGGGTCTTGAGCACCATCTGTGTAGCGTCGGCGTCTGGATAGGCGGTCAGGACCGTGTAGCCCCAGGCGGGATATATTTTCTCGTTCACAACCCAGCCCTTGTGGTCCTTACGCAAGGTCATCAGTTTCTCTATATCGATGTTGGCTCCATGGAAGACCACCTCGCCATTGGGTTTGATCAAGGCGACAAATCCGCGGTCGAGAACGCGGGCATCCTCGATGATCTTCCCGAGTTCACTGATGGAGTCAAGCCGGTAGCCGGTGTACCATGCCCCGGCAAGTTTGCCTTGCGCGTCCAGCATGGGCACGTAGCTGGTGGTGTAGGGGGTGCCGAGAATGTCGACCACACCGTTGAAAGAATGCGCCTGACTGAGAGCGGCATAGGCCTTGCCCTGAGGATCGAGCGCGGTTCCCACCGCCCGCGATCCATCCGGCTTTACAACATTGGTGGTCACGCGGATAAAGTTGCTTCCGTCCCAGACAAAGAGCGTGGCCGTGCCGCCAGCCAGCTCCTTGA
The DNA here is from genome assembly GCA_050014335.1 of Occallatibacter sp. GTDB lineage: Bacteria > Acidobacteriota > Terriglobia > Terriglobales > Acidobacteriaceae > Telmatobacter. The sequence goes on from JBEKDN010000011.1 coordinate 4,839, forward strand.
CCCTGTCCACCAGAGTGAAGTTCATCGCCTGGGATTCGCTGCCGAGATATAAGCCGGGAACGCTCTTACCGGCAACGATGGTAGCGCCCTTCAGCGATGCTTCGCCCGCCAACCGCCCCTGCTCCCGCAGGATTCTCATGCCGGTTTCGACCTGGGCGCGGGAGAACTGGTCGATGATTGCGATGCGGCCGAGGATGCCGGCCGATTCCTGCTCAGCCTCCTGCGCGGACTCACGATCCGTCCGCCCCGAAAAGAAGAGCCATGTAAAGGCGCCGAAGACGAGGCATAGAACGGAGACCAGCAGGAGTGTGGCCGCGGCGAGACGCGTGACAACCGAGGTGTATTTCAATGAAACAGCCCCCCTTGGACCCGAGCACTCCTCGTTTTTCAGCAAAACGGCTGCGGAGGCATGAGAGGAGTATCGGCTGGCGGAAGAAGAGCTTGAGGGCTGGGGGTGGCTTGGCCGCTGATGGGGTTCAACGCAGACCTGGGATTGGCTCTGTGCCGGCCCCAATGAGATCGAGAGAGCGCTTGTAGATGAAGACGCGATTGCGGCGGCGGCCGGTGGTTTCCGTCACGATGCCTAGCTGCTGGAGATTGGCGAGGGCGAGGGTGACGGCTGCCACTGTTTTGGAGATGACAAAGGAAATATTCCGAATGGAACTGACCGGATTTGCCTGTAAATGGTTTAGTACTTGCACCGCTGTTCCCGATGCTTTGCCAAGCCTCTGTGTGCGCACCATGTCTTCACGGAAGAGCTGCCGCAGCTTTGTTGCCGTCTCGGCTGCCTGATCGGCAGTGAATGCGATTCCTTCCAAGAAAAACTCCAGCCACTCCTCCCACACGCCCTCTAAGCGCACCTTCTGCAGGAGTTCGTAATAACGATTCCGGTGGGTCTTCAGGTAGAGGCTGAGGTAGAGCAGAGGCTCGCGAAGAGCCCCACTCTCACAGAGCAGGAGAGTAAGCAGGAGCCTTCCCAGCCGCCCATTTCCGTCCAGAAAGGGATGGATTGTCTCGAACTGCGCATGAACCAGTCCCAGCTTGACCAGCAACGGCAAGCGGTCATCATGGAGGTACTTCTCGAAGTTGTCGAGGCACTGCATTAACGCATCGGGAGGCGGCGGAACAAAGAGGGCATTTCCAGGCCGTGTTCCTCCTATCCAATTCTGGCTACGCCGAAATTCTCCGGGAGTTCTTTCCGCGCCGCGACCAGTACGCAGAAGTACGCCGTGAATCTCACAGAGCAGACGAAGGGAAACAGGAAACCCCTCTTTGAGTCGCTTTAAGCCATGTTCCATCGCCGCGACGTAATGGGAGGTCTCACTCAAATCGTCCATCAGCGCTGCGGGGCCGACGCCATTCTCAAAAAGGAGCAGTTGAGAAAGTGTGGACTGTGTTCCTTCAATCTGCGAGGAGATCACAGCCTCTTTGCGGATATAGAAATAGAGGAAGAGTTGTGCGTCGGGTAGTAGGGCTGTCGAGCCGTCCAGACGTCCCAGTGCCTGATTGGCCCTGTCCAAAAGCGGGTAGAGGCGGGTGAGATCAAGCGGTGGATTTGGAGGTAAAGGATTTGGAATGTATGCCTTCACCTGCTCCCCAGCAGTGGAGGAGAGGCGATATTCTCCGGTTTGGCGCGGTTCGCTCATTGAAAGTGTAAAAGGATAGTATAGTCCTTAATGAACGGAGGAGCACTTAACTATAATAAAGTAATTTCTTATTTCGATTTATTCAGTAGTCGAATCCATTAATATGGAAATGCGCGATTTTTGCATTAAGGTTCCTGCTTATATTCAAATTGAAGCAATAAAGCGCTTCCAGCCTTCTCTCTGGGTTCTCTCGGACAGACCAGAATTCTCATCCCCGTCAACCTACTGGTTCTTATCTCCTTTGGTGAAGAGCGGAATATGGAAGGGCATTTCGGCGTTGGATTGCTTTTTGGATTTAGCGTTGGAGTCCTCGCGGAGCAGGGTGCGCTGGGAGTGGATGCAGAGCCAGCCGCCGCGTGTGCGCTCGAAGACATGGGTGAAGATTCCCTTCTCATCCACCTGCGCGGAACCCGCTTTGTGGTGAAGCACATACGTTCCGTTGGCTACCGCAATATCGCCCAGCATGCGCACCGTGATCACCTTCTGTTCCAGATGCATGGTCTTGTCCTCGCCGGTAATGAGCTGGGCAAGCTGCTGGTTGCGGGTGGCGATATCGCCGGTGGCGGAGATATCCATGAAGGTTGGCGAAAGCACCAGCTCCAGGCTGTACTGATCGCGCTGGTTGACGGCATCCGACCAGGTATCTTCAATCTTCTGAAATTCATGCACCTGGGGGCTGTCGGTCGATACGGCGTCCTGATGGGCAGGGGCCGGCGCGGAGGCCGTGCCTTGTGCGGTAGCAAAGGAACAGGAGAAAAATAGAGCAGAAACGCCAACCACAAAACGGGTCATATTCACCATTTCCAGGAATCAGGTTCGAGGGATCATTTATGGCGGTTACGAGGGATTTCGGAGGTAGGGTCTAATCCCTGATTCCTAACTCCTATCCTTCGATCATAGCTCTTGGACTCGGCCAACGAAGTGAGGAAAGCATGAAAAAAGCCCTAAGTTCCCAAGGCCCCTAAGTCAGTGACTGCAGGTCTTCGGGCTGATGGAGCGTAATCAGCGAGTCTTCAATCGAGATCCAGCCATCCTTGCGGAACTGCCCCAGCGTGCGAGTAACGGTTTCACGCGTGGTGCAGGCCATTGAAGCCATCTCTTCATGGGTGAGCAGCAGCGGAAAGCGGAAGCCGCCTCCATCGAGATGCTCGCCAATCTGGTGGGCCAGCTCGAGCAGAAGGCGTCCCAGGCGCGCGGCCACGGTCTCAGAGAGCGCAATGCGGCAGGCATCCTGCAAGGCAAAGCGGTACTCCTGGCAGATGCATTGCACGGCGCGCATCTGGGCTTCTTTATGGCTGCGCAAAAAAGTGAGAAAGCGGGTTCGCTCCACAGGCCGCAGCTCCGCGGCCGTCAGTGTTTCGGCAGAAACTTCATAAACCCCGTGGGAGAGCACAGCGTAAAGGCCCAGCATTGAGCCCGGCCCAGCCACCCGGACGATCATCTGCCGGTCATGCAGCCGTCCGGCCGTCAGCTTTAGATAGCCGCTGCAGATCAGATACAAGCTGTGCGCATCCTCGCCCTGGGTAAAGAGCGTTGTCTGCGCAGGCTGTGTGACTGTGGTTGTGGCCAGTTCCAGGTCGGCCAGCACCGCGCTGCCCAGCGAGCAGAACCAGCCGGGCCGCCGGCTGGAACAGGCCGCGCATCCCACTGGAACCTGCCGGGTAATGTGCTTTTGCCTTGCCTGCGTTGCCGCCGGATTATCTAGCTGCGTCATCTTCATGCCCCGCCCGCCGCCGGTTCAGGTTCCGCCTCCCGGCCCTCGCCTTCCCAGCCTTTTGCCGCCAGGAACGGAGCGATGCGTAGAGACAAAACTGTGCTGCCCTCCCAGGGAAGAGACTTGTGCCTGAAGAAAGTCTGCCCGACTTGGCTCTCCACTGGATGTGATGGACCTCACGTCTATGCGGGCAGGTCGCGGGGGCGGAGCAGCTTTCAGATTCACCGTTGCCGCGTTCGTCACTTTGCTCCGGGGCAAGGAGGCATTTACCCTCAGCCATCTGGGCAGCAGCTCCGCCGAACCACGAAAAAGCGCGGCGGGGGAAAGGGAGAGGCAATGCGGCAGTATTTTTCGACTCGCATACCCAAAGAGGGAAGTGTTTCATTTTGCACAGTGGTCGAGCATAAACCCTTTGGTTTACCGCAAAGAAACTCCTCCACCGCTCCGTTGTTACGCGATGCTGTTGAGAAAGGTATACTCGCGTGAACGGCGGGATTTCTTTTTAGTCTCTGTAAGTCCAGAAAATAGAAAGAGATTCAAGTCACTTGGGGAGAAGAAATTTAAGCCGGGAATCAATCTCTCCGTCGCATGTGACGAGCATCACCGCTCGGCACTATGACGACGTCGTAATCTTCCGGTCATGAAGTGATGCTCCGCACAAAGAGCACCTTCCGCAAAAGCCATGGGCGAAGTGCTTCCACCGATCCGGCCATCCTGGGCCGCTTGGGGGTTGCGGAGAGCCGGAAAGCTTTTTGACGGAAGCGGCGACGAGAGCATTCGAGGCGGTATTCAATGCATAGAGACAGGCCTGTCGCGCAATTGCCGTTTGGTGCGGTTCCAGCCATGAGGCCGGGACTGCTTGCTTGTTTGATGTTGTTGCTGGGCGTGGGCATTTTCAGCGTCCCCATGCTGGCGGCTCAGGGCCCCGGTGGCAAGCCGGCGGCAAAGGAGGCTGCGCCGTCCGAGTTTGTGGGAGGCGAAGTCTGCGCAACGTGCCACGAAGAGGCAGCCAAGAAATTTGCCGACAACCCGCACGCCAAGATGGCTCTGCTGCATGGCAATAACGGAGTCACCTGCGAGAACTGCCACGGCGCGGGCAAAGCGCATGTGGATGGCGGCGGCGATATTACGAAGATCTTCAATCCCGGCAAGGCCACTCCGAAAGAAGTGGATGCCAAGTGCCTCACCTGCCACTCCGCGGCGCATCCGGACTTTGAGCGTTCGCCACACGCCAAGGCCAATGTGAGTTGCCTCGGCTGTCACTCCATCCACAAATCGGTGGCTGAGACCAAGCTGCTCAAAGCCGAGCAGCCGGCGCTCTGCTTCCAGTGCCATAACGACGTCAAGCCGTCCTTTGACATGCCCTTCCATCATCGCGTGAACGAGGGCGTGGTCAAGTGCAACGACTGCCATGACGTGCACGGCACCTTCGGCAACAACAACATCAAGTCCACAGCCGATCAGAACGCCATCTGCACCAAATGCCACACCGAGACGCGCGGGCCGTTTGTTTACGAGCACGCCGCGGTCAAGGCGGAGGGCTGCCTGGCTTGCCACACGCCGCACGGATCGCAGAATGCGCGGCTGCTGAACATGCCCAATGTCAACACACTGTGCAACCAGTGCCATAGTCCGGTTGCCGCAGGTACGGTTCACGGAATGAACGCGGGATCGTCGGAGCTGACGCCTTGCATCAGCTGCCACACCATGATCCACGGATCAAACATCAACGCGGCATTCCTCAGGTAATGGAAGGGGGCAGCGAACCTCCGGCAATCGGAGGTCGCGGCCCAGCTTCCGCGGCAACTTCGCATACGGACGCAAGATCTCGATGTGAGCGACGTTTTTTTAAGTGAGGCTTCAGATGAAGAAGATAGGCTGGAATTCTCGGCTGTTCGATCAACAGCCCTCTACCGCAATGTTTTCGCGCTTGAGTGCGGGCATTGGAGTCGCCGCACTGCTGATGACGGGCATCTGTGCCGCCCAGAGTCCGGCGCCCGCCGCCGCGTTTCCGGCGCAGCAGACACGGGTCACCGCCCCGGACGGCTATGCGATCCACCAGACGGTGGAACTTGGCGGTCGCATCTCCGGCCTGGCCGGCAGCAATGCCATGTATGACACGCTGGTCAACATGCAGTCAGGCCCGCGCCTGCTGGACGAGACCTTTGAGATGCACGCGCTGCCCGGCAAAAAGGCCAACTTCCTGGATAACCTCAGCCTCATAGCCAACGGCTTCGGCGGCGATCCTTATAACTTTGCCAAATTGGATTTCTCGAAGGGCCGCATCTACGAGTTCTCGGGAATCTTCCGCCGTGACCGCCAGTACTCCGACTACGACCTGCTGGACAATCCGAATATCCCCAGCGGGCAGTCGATTCCCATCGGTCCCGCATCCGCGCCCACCGGCTCCTTTGCCTGGCCGCAGGTGAAGCAGTCGCCGGTAATGTTCAATACCGTGCGCCGCATGACCGATACCAGCTTGACGCTCTTTCCGCTATCGAGCGTTACTTATCGCGTGGTGTACTCGCGCAATGTATTTGAGGGGCCGAGCCTGAGCCCAAGCGGCTATCAGTTCTCCAAATACGATGCCATTCTCAATGAATATCAACGCAATCTCACAGATGATTTCACCGGCGGAATCGACTGGAAGCCGCTGCGCGAGACCAAGCTGACCTATGAAGAGCAGGTTGACCACTACAAGGCCGACTCTTACTTCACCATGGCCGCAGGCGACTTCAACGTGCAAGAACCGGGAGGAACACTGGCCGCTCTTGACGACTACGACAGCCAGTCGCCCTACTCCATCAAGGCCTGCAACGCCAACAGTATCGGCACTATTCCATTGCTCTCGGCTCCGCCCACCGCAGGCGGCCTTCCGGTGATCAATCCGGCCTGCGCCGTGGTGACGGGCTACTCGCGCACGCAGCCGACGCGGATACTTTATCCGACTGAGATCTTCCGGATGCAAAGCGCCTACATCAAGAACGTCTCGATGAACGGCGATGTGCGTTACACTAGCGCGAATATGAAGCTGCCCAACTATTACGACAGCTATCAAGGCCTGAATGGGACCACGCTCACGCAAACCTATACAGCAATTGCCTCGGCCCAGCGCCAGGTTCTGGCCGCGGACTACGGCATAGTCTGGCAGGCGAACAAAATCATCACCTTCGCCGATCAGGCCAGCTTCTCAAGCACTCACCAGCCCGGCACCACCACCATGACCGGCTCGACCAAGGTTGCAACCCCGGCTACGGCTGGCAATGAAGTGATCAACTACGCAGGCACTCCGATCACGACGACAGGCGCGCCCGGCTCTTCAACTTTTGAAGGCAGCGGCGCCATTGGCACGCCATTGCCCGACTACTTTGGCCAGAACTTCTTCACCAATAACTTAACCGGCACATGGGACGTTTCGCCGCGCGCCACCCTCTCCCTCACCTATCGCTACGGCGCGCACACCATCGCCCAGGGATCTCCGCACAATCAGCCACTGGCCGTGGGCGCTACCGCCAACGGAACCGTCAGCATCCACGAGAACGGCGGCATCTTTACCGCAGCGCTGCGCCCTACCGCGAACTGGAGTTTGAATGGCTCGGTCGAAGTGCTCTACGCGGACAACGCGTTCACCCCTGTCGGCCCGCGCCAAACCAAGCATTACAGAGTGCACACCGTCTTCAAGCCGAAGAGCTGGGCCACGCTCTCGGCCGCTTTCAACGATCTGGAAAGGCATAACAACACCAACAACAACCAGGCTGCCGTTGCCGCCGGCGACGATCCATACGAAGGCGCCTTGGGCCACGTCGATTACAGCCGGGTTGCCAGCCTGGGCGCGGTGCTGTTGCCCAATGAGCATTACGGCTTTACCTTCAATTACTCCTATAGCGATGTTTATACAGCGACCAACATCTGCTATGACAACGGCGCGCAGAACGCGGCCACCACGGTAGGCTTGCCCGGCACGGCTTCAGTGAACAGCAGTGGCGCGGCCAATGTTTGCCCTGGCGTCTTTACGCGCGGCTCCACGACTCAGCTTGCCGATTGGTTTGCCAAGGACTTCATGGACGCCCCGACACAGTACGCATCCGCGGCGCTCACCTTGTCGCCAACCGACAAGGTTCACTCCAACATCGGCTACCGCATCAGTTCGGTGGACGGCAATCAGTTCTTCAACGATGCGCGCGCGGTCAACGGTTCGCTGCAATCGAGCTATCAGTCTCCGTATATCAATACCAACTGGACAATTCATCGCGGATTGGTGGCGAAGGCGGAGTACAACTTCTTTGGCTACGGCGAAGGCGGTGTCTCAGGCGCGGAATTCTGCAGCACTTCCACTGCCGCGAACTCAACAGTAGTTCCTTGCGCTTCGCTGCCCAACCAGACCGGAGTGACTGAATCGCCTGCCGGATTGACCGCTCCGCGCAATTTTCACGCCAATAACATTACCCTGGGGTTGCATTACGAGTTCTAAGTCGTGGGTTGCATAACGGAAATGGGCGGACTCGGTGATCTTGCCGATCCGCCCACTTCTTGTAAAAGGGGATTGTGCCGGTATCTGCGATGGCGGTTTGCGATGCCCGCGTGTACGATTCCATTGAAGCCATTCCAGTAGTGGCTCCCGCGGTGCATCCCTGCCTCGGGGGGTTGACGTAAGATATACGCTCGGCGAGAAGTTCCGTCCCGCATCCCGCCTGCGAAAAAGTTGGCGAGAAATTCAAGGAGTCTTGCAAATGACAAAGACAATTCGATTCCATCTGGTGTTGGCCGCGGGCTTTGCTCTGGCCGGCGCCGCGTGCTTCGCGCAATCCGGCGGTGAAGCGAGTTATAAAGCCAAGTGCGCCATGTGTCATGGCCCGGCCGGCACGCCCAGCGCGGGCATGGCCAAGGCGATGGGCATCAAGCCTGTCTCCGACCCAGACATCAAGAAGCTTAGCGCCGCCGATATTGCCGCCGCGGTCAAGTCCGGCAAGGGCAAGATGAAGCCGGTTGCGGGTCTCACAGACGCGCAGATCAAGGACGTTGCGGCTTTCTACAAAGGCCTGAAGTAAGAAGTGCGATCGAATTACCTGGACTGAGGAGTTAGCGGAGTTAGTGGGGTCGATCCCGCTAACTCCGCCAGCTTTGTTTTATCGCAAACTCCGCATCAAGTAGGGGGCAAAGGTGCCATTGCTGCAAAAATTCCGTGAAGCCTGGGTGCGTCCGGCGCTGTTCTTCGGCAACAATCCCATCAGTCTTGCCGGCGGGGCCATTACCACCGCATCCGGCATAACGATGATCGCCTATTGGCTGGTCGAAGTCTTTGGCCACTTCAATGAGAATCCCTATCTTGGCATTATTTTCTTCCTGCTCTTGCCGGGCGTATTTGTCGGTGGTTTGCTGCTGATTCCCGTGGGTCTTTTTCTGCGCCGCAAGAAGCTGCAAAAGGCCGGGCAGATTCCCACCGCGTTTCCCAGGATCGATCTCAACGACCGCATCTTCCGCCACGGCATTGACATCGTATTGATAACCACGATCGTCAATCTGCTGGTTGTTGCGATAGCCAGTTATCGCGGCGCGGCCTATATGGATTCGCCGCAGTTCTGCGGCCAAAGCTGCCACGTGATGCACCCCGAGTACACGGCCTACAAAATCTCCGCGCACTCGCATGTGGATTGCGTCGCTTGCCATATTGGCTCTGGCGCGGCGGCGTATTTCTCCGCCAAAGTGAACGGCACAAAGCAGCTGATTGAAGTTAGCTTTCATCCGATTGCGGGGATTGCTCCAAAGATTATTCCCGATTATCCGACGCCGATTGAATCGCCAGTGCAAAATCTGCGCCCCGCCCGCGTGATCTGCGAGGGATGCCACACGCCGGCCCGCTTTGTTGGCGAGAAGTTGCTGGTCAAATCGAGCTTTGCCGACGACGAAAAGAATACCGAAACGCAAAGTGTGGTCGTGTTGCACCTGGGCGGCCGCGACTCGCTTTCCCATCTCACCGGCATCCACGGCGTGCACCTGGGCCACATCGAGTACGTCACCACCGATCCCACGCGCACGATGATTCCCTGGGTGCAGAAGCGCAACGACGACGGCTCGGTTACCGAGTTCGCAAGCTCAACTATTGCGGGTAAAGGCGTGCCCGCGGGCGAGCGCCGCGTGATGGATTGCATCGACTGCCACAACCGCGCCGCGCATACTTTTGTTACCGCCGAAGATGCGCTCAACCGCGCGATGGCCGAGGGCGCGGTGAGTCCCGATCTGCCCTGGGTGCACAAGGAAGGCCTGGAGTTGCTCAAGGCCAGCTACGCCAGTGAAGACGATGCGCGCGCCAGAATTCCCGCCGCGCTTGCGGCTTTTTATCAAGCCCAGAATCCCGATGTGCTTGCAACCAAGTCCGCGCTGGTCAAAGCCGCCGGTGACGAGTTGGTTATTCTCTACAGCCAGAATGTCTTTCCCTATATGAAGGTGACTTGGGGAACGCATCCCAATCACATCGGCCACATGAGTTATCCCGGCTGCTTCCGCTGCCACGACGGCGACCACGCGGCCAAGGACGGCAAAGCCATCACGCAGGATTGCTCGGCGTGCCACAACCTGCTGGTAGTGGATGAAGCCAAGCCAAAGGTATTGGCCGACCTGGGCATTCAATAGTAGGTGGATTGTAACTCAAGTTACGGGCGGTAGCGATTACAACGAAAAGAATCGCACGGCGCCGAGTGCGGCCGCCCACAGCAAACCCTGCGCCGCGAGTGTGGGCAGATTTTGTTTCAATGAGCGCCAGCTCTGTGCGGCAAACGCGGCGATGATCGGCAGTTCAGCGACCATCAAGATCTGAAAGATATGAGCCTGCCAGCCTTCGTCCGCAGGCGGGTGATTTCCAAATTCAATGACGCCTTCAATCACGAGCCCGAGGGCAATCAGCGACATCACGATGGGTGCAATTCCGCAAAAGCGCTTCAGCCTATTTGAATCCACCATCGGTAAATTCTCCTCCGATTCGCAGGAACCCTCGGCTTGCTGGGATCTCCGCCTCGCATGGCCGTTCTTCGCCGAGTGTATCTCAACCTTTCGGCGATCCGCAATCACGAATCTTTCGCGAGCGGATAGCGAGCAATTGGCCCCACCGCAGGTGGCGTGATAGGCTGGCTCTTCGGTTTGAAGGAGCCAGATCCCGATGCATTCCAGCACGCCTATTCACTTTAATCTTGTTGCCGCGGCCCATGCCGCGATGATCGAGCACGGTTTCCAGCCGGATTTTCCCGCTGGAAGCGACAAAGAACTGGCCGCGATCCAGGCCCATCCGGAACTGCCAACAGCTTCAGGCGCGCAAGACTTGCGCCAGCTACTCTGGTCCTCGATCGACAACGATACCTCCAAGGATTTGGATCAGATCGAGTGGGCCGAGCAGCTTGCCGATGGGCGCATCCGCGTACTGGTTGGCGTTGCCGATGTGGACGCGCGCGTTGCCGAGAAGACGATTCTTGACAGCCACGCAAAGTCTGAGACAACCAGTGTTTATACGGGTGTCAAAGTCTTCCCGATGCTGCCCGCCGAACTATCCGAGGGCATTACCTCACTGAATGAAAACGAAGACCGCGTGGCTGTTGTGATCGAGTTCGCCGTGGATCAGGCGGGCGCGGTCAGCGATGGAAAAGCCTATCGCGCGCTGGTCCGCAACGCCGCGCAACTGGCATACAACGCGGTGGGCGCATGGCTTGAGGGCACAGGCCCAGCGCCGGCCAAAGTGGCTGCCAACGCCGATCTGGCTGCGCAATTGAAGCTGCAAGACGCGGCGGCGCAGCGCATGGTCGGCGGCCGCTTCCAGCATGGCGCGCTGGATCTGGAGACGATTGAAACGCGCCCCGTGATGCTTGCCGATCAAGCCATCGGCATCGCCCGCCAAAACAAGAATCGCGCCACGTCGCTGATTGAAGAATTCATGGTCGCGGCCAACGGCGTCATCGCGCGCACCTTTGAAGACGCGGGCGTGGCTTCCATTCGCCGCATCGTGCGCACGCCCAAGCGCTGGGATCGCATTGTCCAACTGGCTGAAGGCCTGGGCACAACGCTGCCCGCGGAGCCTGATTCCAAGGCGCTCAACGATTTTCTGCTGGCGCAAAAGCAGAAAGATCCCGACCACTTTCCTGATCTCTCGCTGGCCGTTGTGAAGCTGATGGGCCCCGGCGAGTATGTGCTGGTGAAGCCGCATGAAGTTTCACCCGGTCACTTCGGCTTGGCCGTGCAGGATTACACGCACTCCACCGCGCCCAATCGCCGCTTTCCGGATGTGGTTACGCAACGCCTGCTCAAGGCCTGGCTCGGCAAAGCGGCGCAGCCTTATTCCGCGGACGATCTGAATGCGATTGCGGTGCGTTGCACGCTGATGGAAGACGGCGCGCGGAAGGTGGAGCGCGAGATGCAGAAGCGCATCGCGGCAGTCGTGCTGCACAATCGCATCGGGCAGAGTTTCCCGGCTATCGTCACTGGCGTCAACAAGTACGGCACGTTTGTCCGCACCCTGGACCCGCATGTGGATGGCATGTTGGTCAGCGGCGGCAAGGGCCTGGATGTTGGCGATAAGGTTACGGTGAAGTTAGTCGCCACCGATCCAGTGCGCGGATTTATTGATTTTACGGCGTGAAAGGAATATTTGAATGAAGTATCTGCGCAAGTCTTTGATCTTGGCGGGTATCGCGGTTTGTTTTGTGTTTTTTGTTGTAGTACCACAGAGTTTTGCGCAGAAAAATGCCCTGCCCCAGGCCGTTCGAGCGGATAATCTGTCCGCCGTGGAATCGATGCTGGCTGACGGGTTCGATGTGAATGCCCGGGATGCGGATGGTTCAACGCCGTTGATTATCGCATCGCGAAATGGTTACCTACAGATTGTGCTTGTTCTTCTGGCGCACGGTGCCGACGTGGATGCCAAAACTTTTTCCAATGGGGAGACGGCGCTTTTTGCCGCCACGCGAGTAGGCCACGATCAGATTGTGAGTGCACTTCTCAAGGCAGGAGCAAACATAAATGTAAAGGCGGCCAATGGCGACACGGCGCTGACAATCGCCTTGCATAAGGGTGATAGGAAATTGATGCTGACGCTGCGCAATGCCGAGGTTATTGCAAACGCCAAAGCAGAGGAAGGCGGGTTGGGTTTAATTACTGCGGCTACCGGCGGCAATCTGAAGTTGGTGCGAGAGCTTTTGGCTGCTGGGACAAGCGTGAATTTCAAGACGGACAAGGGATGGACGGTGCTGATGGAGGCAGCGGCAAACTGTAATGTGGAGATGGTTCGGGCGCTGCTCACCGCCGGGGCCGACGTAAATGCCAAGACGGACAAGGGCAGTACAGCGTTGATTGAAGTCTCGCTTCCTACTTTGGAATCTGTGAGATCGGAAAAAGACACCGCCATTTCCGATGCGCTTTTGCTTTCGGAGTATGTTGCTTCGGTAGGTGTATCGGAGATGGTAGCGCAATCGAGCTTCCTGAGGAATCATTGGGAGACTGCGCAGGTACTACTCGAATTCAATGCCGATGTAAACGTCGTGGGCGATCACGGCGTAACTGCTCTGATCGCTGCTTCGATGAGCGGCAATTCGGAGATTGCGCGGGCGCTGATCGCGGCCAACGCCGATGTGAACGCAAGGATGGATAACGGCAGAACAGCGCTGATGGAAGCCGCCGTCAATGAGTATCCAGAAGTATTCATCGCTCTAGAGAACGCAGGAGCCGATTTGGATGCCAAGGATAACGACGGCAATACCGCATGGACGCTGGCGTCGAGAGAGCATCACGAGCCAATCCTGCATCTAATCAGACTTGCCAAGGGTTTTTAGTATTGAGGACGATGCGTATGCCCCAGTTCGATTTTTCGGACTTGGAAGGCCGTAAGCCTTAACCGGCGTATTCGTCAGAATCTGCATTCCGGCTTAAGACGCCGCAGTCCACTGCCTCAAATGACCTTGGAATCGCGAAGTCGATCGATACGCTCGGGGTGCTGATCGTTTAAACGCTCTAAATACATGGCAAATCGGCCTGTTTACGGGCGAGTTTTGGGGTTTGAGGAATGCCGGGTCTGAAGATTCGGAGATGGGCTGCCAGATTCTTTGAGGGGGGATAGAGCCACCCATAAGACAGCAGTGATATCCTTCAAGACAATATGCCGCCGTTTAAAAAGCGTCGCGTCCCACGGGATTTGAGGAGAGTTATGAAGAAAATGAGTTGTATAGTAGTTCTTTTTGGCATGGGATTGGCGCTGGCGCCTGCTCTCTTGTCCGCGCAGGCCACGGATGCAAAACCGCCTGCACCAGCAGCAACCGCAGCGGCAGCGCCCGACGCCGCACTACCTGCCATTCCACTCGATCAGCAGCCCACAAATGAGCAGGTGGCCAAGCTCTTTGCGGCGATGCGCCTGCGCGATCAGTTGGCCTCAGTGACAAAGATGATGCCCAACATCATGCAGCAAGCGATGGAGGAGCAGCTCAAGCAGGTGGCCAAGGATCACCCCGAAGTGACCTCGATGACCGACGATCAGAAGAAGGCCGCTCAGGCGATCGTTAAGAATTACATGGAAAAGGTGATCGGTGTTTACTCCTCCGACGACATGGTTGCCGACATGGCCAGCGTCTACAAGAAAAACCTTTCGCGCTCGGATGTGGACGGGATTATTGCTTTCTACATGTCGCCCGTGGGCCAGCATATGCTGGATAGAATGCCTATGATGATGAAGGACTCCATGAACCTGGTTATGGAGCATTTGCAAGAGCGGATCAAGCCCGTGCTGGATGCTTTCACCGGCCAGATGGAAGAGCTGGCCAAGCAGTCGCCCCCGGCCGCGGCGACGCCTGCTCCAGAGAAGCCAGCCGCAAAGTAGGCAGTGGCAATGAGTGTGCCGCGGAGGCGGAGTGCCGAGGACTTCAGATCCTCGGCTCCGCCCCGCTCACATCCCCGCCGGCCCCTGCACCAGCCCAATCAAATGGCCTTCGGGATCGGTGAAGCCGGCAAAGATGCCGCCGTCGGGGATGAGGTGCGGGCCAAACGCCGTTTTTCCGCCCTTGCTTTCGATCAGCGCCAGCGCGGCGGGCACGTCAGGAACCGCAACATAGAAGGTGACATGCTCGCGTGCTTCACCCATTGCGCCAATGCCGCCGTTGATGCCGGAGCCCGGCTTCGCAATTGCATAATCAGGCTGAAGATATTCGATCTTCCAGTTAAAAATGCTGGTGTAAAACTCTTCAAGCAGTTTTTTGTCACGGCCAAGAATCTCGAAGTGAACCACTGGGTTGGGGTGCGCCATCTCGAAAGCCTCCTCGCAAACAGATCGAACAACCTAGATACTGACCGTAGCAACCCAAGTTCTAGTGTGCAGCCGCCGGAGCCGGCACAGCCGCAACCGCATTCGCCGCCCCCTGCAAATCCGCCGGCAAGAATGTTCCCGCCTGCTCATCCTGCACCAGGCCGATGACGCCATCCGGGGTCACAATCGGTGAACCAAAGACGGCCGCATCTACCGGCTCCGTCAATTGAATTCCGTCACCCGCGCGCCGCGCGCCCATCTGCAGCACATCCACCTTGGGCTTTTTGGTCACCGGATCTTCCCTCAGCCGGAAGACCGCAACCTGCTCCCAGGCGTCTTGCGCAGCCACCGCTGCCGAAGCCGCCGCCAAACCAGCCAGCGGCACGGGAGCCGTTCCCGCCGCCGGTGCCGGCGGCAAGGCAACCGGCCCACCTAGCTTCAGCACCGCCAGTGAACCAGGCGACGCGCGTTGCGTCACCTGAATCTTGCCGTGGCCACCGCCGCTCACCGCGATCAAATTGTCCTGCTCCGCGCTGCCGCGCAAATCCACTGTAAAATCCTTCGCGCTCAGTCGCAGCGGGTCGCCCGCGCCGGTGGGACGCAGTAGAATCTCGCGGCCGTTTTTCACCAGTTTCACCGCGCCCGATTGCACGGCCGTCAGAAACTCCGCATCGTACTTCCACGGCGTCATCGCCTCGGCGGTGGTCACCACCGTGCCGGGAGCAACGCGAAAGCCCAGCTCAACCGCGGCCACCTGATCGCTCGCATCCCCGTGCTCCAGCGCGTAGCTCGTTTCCACGGCAAAGAGATTTTCCCGCGCCTTGGCCTCCAGATCGCGAATCCACGGCGCCTCCATGCCGGGGATCAGCTTGTCAGCCGCGGCGGTGGCCTGCAGGCCGGAATCGATCAATGAAAGCGCGCTCAGCGCCAGGGTGCGCTCGAAGGGCGAGGTGACAATTTCCACCGGCACCTCCTGGCTAAGGTCGATCTCCACGCTGGGATGCTGCGTATGCAGCGCCAGCTTTTCGATCGCCGACAGCCGCAGGTCGGCCACCAATTCGCCCTCAATGCGCACGCTCTGGTTCTCGATCATGCGGCGCAGCGGTCCCACGGTATGCAGATCGCGATAAAGAATCGTCACGTAAAGCGGCGGCAGCGCGGTGGCCACGCCTTTTTTCAGAACAATCTCTTGATTCAGCGGCGCGGCAAAGACCGGCAGTCCGTTCAGATGCAGCGAGCAGAGCCGCAAGTTTTCAAAAGTGGCCGACTGCGCCGCCGTAAGATTCAGGTCCACGGCCAGCTTCAGACGCGAGGTGTCGATCTCCGAGACATTGACCTCCTTGACCTGCAAATCCCCAATCTTTGCCGTCTGGCTGACGGTCTGCGCCCCTGCGCCCGCAGCCGCCAGCAGGCTCAAACCCGCGATTGTCCAACGAAAAGCTGCCCCCATAGCGCCCTCCAGAATCTCTGCATGAATGATAACCCCGCCATTAGCTGCTCACTTGGCGGCGCGCAAAGATGCGGCTCACCAGCGGCACATTCTCGGGCGGCGTTTCTGAGAAAGAAATCGCCTGCTTATATAGATCGGCAGGCTCAGCCAGCAGTTCATCGCTGGTCGCGTAGAGCGTAGCCAGCGGCTCTCCGGCCTCCACGCGGGCTCCGCGCCGCGCATGGAACTCGATGCCCGCGTGTGCGTCCACCGGCTCGCCAACAACTTCGCGTCCCGCACCCAACCGCTGCACCGCCCAACCCAGCGCCGTGGTGTCCATTGCCGCAATCCAGCCGCTCCGCCAGGCCTTCAACTCCAGCCTCGCGCCGGGCTTGTGAAACGCCGCCGGAGCGCTGAAGACGGAAACATCGCCGCCCTGGGCCTCCACCATTGCCAAAAAAACGCGCAGCGCCGACCCATCCTTAAGAACCGCTTCCGCGCGCGCAAACCCTGCTTCTGGCGTCGCAGTCTGGCCGCCCAGATGGATCATCCATCCCGCCAGCGTCAGTGAAAGCTCCCGCAGATCCTCGCTCTCGGGCGGCCGCTCTCCGCGCAGCAACTCCGCCGCCTCCATCAACTCAATCCAGTTGCCGGCCATGCGGCCCAGCGGCTGAGACATGTCTGTCAGCAGCGCCACGGCGCGGCATCCCGTGCCCTCGCAGGTTGCCACCATCAGCGCGGCCAGATGCTCGGCATCTTTCATGTCTCGCAGAAATGCGCCTGAGCCCGTCTTCACGTCCAGCACCAGCGCGTCAAGTCCCTCGGCCAGTTTCTTGCTCAGAATCGAAGCGCAGATCAGCCCCGCGTTCTCCACCGTTCCCGTGCGGTCGCGCAGTGCATAGAGCGCGCGGTCGGCCGGAACCAGCTCCGGGGTCTGGCTCACAATCGACGCGCCGCACTTCCGCAGCACCGCCTCAAACTCGGCCACCGTCAGCGCCGTCCGATAGCCGGGGATGGCCTCCAATTTATCCAGCGTGCCGCCGGTATGGCCCAGCGCGCGCCCGCTGATCATGGGCACGGCAAGCCCGCAGGCCGCCGCAATTGGCGCGACAAGAAAACTGGTTTTGTCGCCGACGCCGCCGGTCGAGTGTTTATCGACAGCCACCCTGCCAAGCCGCTGCGCAGAGAATTTCTCTCCAGAATCGCGCATCGCCAGGGTCAGCGCCCGCGTCTCGTCAAGGCTGAGCCCGCGCAGAAATGCCGCCATCAGCCATGCCGAAAGCTGCTCGGCGGGTATCGTCCCCTTTGCCGCGCCGCCAACCAAAAAGCCGATCTCGCGCGTGTCCAAAGAACCGCCGTCGCGCTTCTTGCGGATAAGATCGATCATGTGAATCGGTGCGGAAGTTAAGCTCACTGGCGGTCCCTCGGTGTGCCGGCTATAGAGATTATCGCAATTGGCCTGCCGGGCGACCGAACACGCACAGACGGCGAACTTCTGCGAGCCGCTAACGAGCGTTTAGTCCCATCGCGGGTGGCCGCATGCGCTTGCCCGATCCAACCCGCATCGGCTACCGTATCCAACTCAGCGACCTGCCAATTAACATGGCTGTTGACACAAAGGTTCCGGTCTTCGTCGCCGGCCAATTTCCTTGAAGGACGTGCAAGTTCATGTTGGCTTCGATTTTGCGGTGGCTTTTCTTTCACGCCACCGGTCTCCTTGTTATCTCGTCTACCTTGCCGCTTGCGGCCCAATCTCAAGAGGTTCCCGCACGAGTCATTGTCGTGAATCTCAATGATTCGGCCGGGCCGGTCGATCGTTTTTTCGATCTTTCAGTCGGCTCCGATTATCCGGGGACTTTGATTCGCGACGATAGCCAGGAACAACTCAAAGTAGCCGTGGATGAACTGGGGTTTCGATACATCCGCTTTCACGCAATCTTCCATGACGCATTGGGAACCGTGCGTGTTGAAGATGGAAAAACGGTCTACAACTGGTCGAAAATCGATAAGCTGTATGACGATTTGCTCGCCCGCCATATCAAGCCGTTTGTCGAGCTGGGTTTTACGCCCAAAGCTCTCGCCACATCGCAGAACAGCATTTTCTATTGGAATGGCAACACCTCGCACCCCAAGCCGGACGGCTGGCGCGATCTTGTCGACGCGTTTGCGCGCCATTTAGAAGCCCGTTACGGAAAAGAGGAGGTGCGCACCTGGTTTTTTGAAGTGTGGAACGAGCCCAACCTCTCCGGCTTCTGGGAGGGCGGAGACCAGAAGGCATACTTCGAGTTGTTTGATCTGACTTCGAAGACGATCAAGTCCATTGACCCCCGGTTGCGTGTCGGTGGTCCCAGCACTGCCGGAGCGGCATGGATTCCCGAGTTTCTTGCCCATGTCAAGCAGAGCGGCGCTGCAGTTGATTTCGTCACAACCCACACCTATGGTGTTCAGGGCGGTTTTCTCGACGAGGAGGGAAAAAGCGATACCAAGCTCGACCCCTCGCCCTGCGCAATCGTCTGCGACGTGCGCCGCGTGCGCGAACAAATCACGGCATCGCCATTTCCCGCGCTCCCGCTTTACTTCAGCGAGTGGAGCACAAGTTATACCCCGCGCGACCCGGTGCACGATTCCTATATCAGCGCGCCCTACATGCTTACCAAGCTCAAGGCCAGCCAGGGACTGTTGCAAGGCATGAGTTACTGGACCTACACCGACCTCTTTGAAGAACCCGGCCCGCCGACCGCGGCCTTCCAGGGTGGATTTGGCCTGCTCAACCCGCAAGGCATTCGCAAGCCCGCCTACTTTGCATACAAATATCTGCATGCGCTTCAGGGCGACAGCCTCAAGACGAGCGATTCGCAAGCGATGCTGTCGGCAAAAAATGGAAATCTTGCGGCTGTCATCTGGGATTTCGAGCAGCCGGATCAAAAGGTGAGCAACCGGCCATTTTATACAAAGCTGGTACCCAACCATGCCTCTGCGCCGGCAATATTGCGGCTATCGCATCTTGTGCCCAGTGCAACCTATCGCCTTCAAGTCCATCGCACTGGCTATCGCGCCAACGATGCCTACTCGGCATACATCGAGTTGGGTTCTCCAAAAGAACTGAGCGCGGCGCAGATTGCGCGCCTCAATGAACTGACGCGCGATCTGCCCGAGACCGATAAAGCATTGCGGAGCAGTTCAACCGGCACTCTCGAATTGACCCTCCCGATGAACAGCAACGACATCGTACTGGTCACGCTGAAGCGCAGTCAGACGGGCGATTAGCCGTTCAAGAATTCCCCTGCCGCCTGGGGGTCTTTGCACTCTCGCTGCCTTGCATCGGTTCATTGAGTTCCGCGCTCGCGCGAAAGTTCATCACAGACCCTCGTGAGCGTTTGGTCGCACCGCGGGCGGCCTTCTTCCGTTCCCCATTCTGAGATGCGCCGCGCCTTTATGCGCAGGCCGCGCGTTAAGATTGAAGGAATGAATACCGCACTTCTGGATCATGCGCCGGCTGAGGTTGCCGATGGATCTGTGCGCTCGGCCGATGGAACCCGCATCGGCTATCGCCGCGTCGGCAGCGGACCCGCCACTGTCTTTGTGCATGGCAGCGTCTCCATGCACACCGACTGGAGATCCGTCGTCCGCCTGCTGGCCGGCCAATTTACCTGCTATGCCATGGACCGCCGCGGCCGCGCCAAGAGCGGAGAAGGCGTCGGGCCCTACTCCATCGAGCGAGAATACGAAGACATTGCCGCGGTGCTTGCCGCCGCCAAAAATGAATCCGGCGCTGTGCCCGCTTTAGTTGCGCATTCCTTTGGCGCCATCTGCGCCCTGGGCGCGGCCATGCGTTATCCGGTGACGCGGCTCGTGCTCTATGAGCCGCCCTTTCCGGTTGGCGGATTGATTGCCGGCGCAAACCTGCCGCCCTATGCCGCCGCCGTTGCCGCAAACGATCTGGATAAGGCGATGGCCTTTGGGCTGGCCAGCTTTCCCCGCCTCTCCGCGCCTGAAATTGCCGCCCTGCGCGCCTCGCGCGGCTGGCCGCTCCTCTGCTCATTTGCCAAAAGCTGGATTCGCGAACTCGAAGCCATGGATGCGCTGAGCCCGAATCTTGAGTGCTATCGCGCGCTCGCCTGCCCGTCCATGCTGGTGATGGGAGACAAAAGCCCCGAGCATCCCATGCTCGACGCCGCCCGCGCGCTGATCAAAGTGTTGCCCGGGGTTCGCGTTGAGTGCCTCGCTGGGCAAGGCCATGGAGCCATGCGCTCGGCCCCGGACCGGCTGGCGCGCCTCATCCGCGATTTTCTTTCCGCCTGATGCGTTGCCGTTACTTCCCCCGCGCCCCCGCCAACGGAACTGAAGCTTTGTGCATCGCATCCGAGAAAAAATTTCCCGCGTCGGTACGCGCGAATGTATCCCAGGAAGAGATCATGCTCGGTCCCCATTCTGGATCGAAGCACCACACAACCCAGCCGATCCCTCTCGATTCCAGGTACGTCGTAAGCTGCCTTCCGTAGATTGCATTCTCTTCCTTTGTGCCGTAGGTCAAGTCGAATCCAATCTCGGTTGCAATAATCGGATAGTAGTCCGCGGCAAAGCCGAAATCTTCTTCCCACTTCGGCGGCCATGGCTGCGCACGCTTGTTCGGATAGGGATGGGTCACATAGCCAATGCGCTCGGCGCGGACAGGATTGTTGCGCAGCGGCGTAAGATCGTAGGCCCAATCCAGGCCGGCCACCAGCGGAATTGTCTCGTTGTCGGCGGCGCGAATAATTCGGATCATGTCCTCGTTGATCTGCCGCCACTCGTCCCAGGACATCGATCCCAGTTGACCACCGGCGAGCGTGGGCTCATTGAACAATTCAAAGAATGCAACCGTGTGATTGCCGTTGAAGTGAGCGGCCATGGTGCGCCAGAAGTTGAAAGTCTCTGGCAGGCTCGTCTCATACATCGGATCCTGAAAGATGCCCTCTTTCAAATTGCCGATCGAGTGCCAATCGATGTCCACATACAATCCAAGTTCCGTGCACCAACCCACCGCCTGATCCAGCAGCGCAAGGTAATTTGCCACTCCGCGCTTGCGCCATGCCACAGGATGCACCGGAATCCGCACCACCGTCGCGCCGGTCTCCTTGACCTTGATAAAGAAATCCTTGCTCCAGTGGCCTTGGCTCTCAATCTTGTCCGGATCGGCAATGTTCACGCCGCGAAATAAAACCGGCTTGCCCATTGGATCGACAAAGCGGTTGCCGCTGACCGAGATCAGCGGAAGCTTCTTCGCATCCGGGCTATTCAAAGGTTGGGTAAGATAGGCCGCATGCCACCAATCGTTCACCGTTTTGGCCGCCGTGTTCGGGGTCTGTCCCAGTCCGCTCAAGCTGCTCAGAAAAGCAACCGTGGCGACTGCAATCGCAATTTGCTTCATGAATATTTTTCCTTTGCGCGGGCACGTCCCTTGCCCTCCGCAACCTTCTCTGGATGTTGGAAGAGTTGCCTAATCTTAT
This sequence comes from Occallatibacter sp., assembly GCA_050014335.1. GTDB lineage: Bacteria > Acidobacteriota > Terriglobia > Terriglobales > Acidobacteriaceae > Telmatobacter. The sequence goes on from JBEKDN010000011.1 coordinate 26,386, forward strand.
TCCCTGCAAGCAGCATTGTCGATCTCGCGATTCGACGCCATTTCGCCTTGGCGACAAAGGCTTGAGCGATAATTCAACCAACTATGTCATCTTTTGGTACAGTCGCCCCTGGGGACCTAAATAGCTTCAACATATTGATAACTAAATCTTTATAAAAACAGCGCCGCTTTCACCTCGAAAGATGTGTCCAACCATGCAATGATTGTCGATAAAAGAGGTGAGCCGTAGCTTGATGAGACAGGATAGTCTTACAGGCAGACTAAGGCGGATACTTTTGGCCATCACTATGGGAAAAACGGCGATCGGGCACTTAGGCGGGCGAGGTGGTTTTCGGGTCCTCGTCATGTCCTGCATCCTGTTCTTCTTGTTCCTCCCGTCCCTGGGTGTTGCGGAGCAGAGCCTTCCAGCCGGGCCTCGGCGGACCTTGCGCACGGTGCACGATCTCTTTCTTCTCAACAAGGGCGATGCCGTCAAAGGGTATCCCGTTGAACTGGAAGCGGTGGTGACCTATTCCGATCCGGAGTGGGGTCTTTTGTTTGTGCAGGATCCTAGCGGCTCAACCTACATCGACGTTCACGGCTCTAGCACAAAGTTTGCTCCAGGCTCGCGCGTTCGCATTAACGGCCTCACAACCATGGGTTATGTCTCGCCGGAGGTAGCTCACCCAAAGATAACCGTTCTTGGCCCCGGCATGCTCCCCAATCCCGCGCAGAAAAGCGTAGCCGATCTGGACGCCGGAGGAGCGGACAGCAGCTGGGTGGTGACTGAAGGCGTGCTTCACCCCTGCGAGAAGATCTGGAACCGGATCTGCTTCCATATTGTGGATGGGAAGAAACTGGTATGGCTGATCATGCCGCTTCCAGACGGCCCGGAGGCGCAAAGCTTTATCGGCGCCCGCGTGCAGGTGCGAGGCGTCTGCGGCAGCCATCTGGATGCGGCGAACAAGCGCGTGGCGGCGCAACTCTTCGTCAATAATCTAAGTGAAATCCATGTTGAAAGCCCCCCTCTGCTGGATACTTCACCCTCGCCGCCCATTGCCATTCAGGAGTTGCGCGCATCCGATGCCGACCAGCGCTTCGTGCGTCAATATCATCTTCGCGGCACCGTCACCTGGCGCTCTCCGGGTCTGTTCTCCGTGGAGGACAGATCTGGCGCGGTATTTGTGGAGAAGCAAGAAAGTGTGGTTGTACACACCGGGACCACGGTCGACGTGATCGGGTTCCCGAGTCATGGGGAGTTTGGACTGGAGTTGTCGGATTCCAGCGTGCGCCTGGCTGCGGTTCAGACGGGCACGGGAGGCCTCCCGCCTTTGGATGTGACCGCGGAGGAAGCGATCAAGCGCTTGCTGAACGGCAGGCGAGTGCATTTGAATGGGCGGCTGATCAGCCAGAGCGCCACCGCCACCGGGTATGTCTATCAGTTCGAGGACGGCGACTTGCAATTCAGCGCCGCGTTGCAGCGCAACGATGCTACACGCGAGACCGTTGTCCTCACGCGCGATTCCATTCTCGAACTTACCGGTGTCGCGATCATTCATGGCGCAACGCCGGAGCGGCCGGCGACGCTTTTGATTCTGATTGATTCGCCGGCAAACATGGTGGTGCGCGGAGGGCCCGGCTGGCTGACGCTCAGGCGCGCATTGATCATAGTGATTATTGTCCTGCTCTGTGTCCTTACGCCGCTGCTTTGGGGTACTACTTTGCGGCGAACCGTGCACAAGCAGACGGTCGCTTTGCGGCAGCAGGCGGACACCATCCAGGCCCGCTTGCAAAATGAACTCCAGTTGGAGAAACGTTTCCGCCGTCTCTTCGAGCGCAATCTCGCTGCCGTCTATACCTGGCGCTCCGACGGCCTCATTGTCGATTGCAACCTGGCCTTTGTGCGGCTGCTCGGCTTTCAATCGCGGGAAGAGTTGATCGGCCGCTCTTATTGGGACTTTCAGGTGGATGCCGCGCACCGCGAGCAACTCGGCTCTCTGCTTCCCGAAGAAGGCGTGAGCAACCGCGAGGCAACCCTGCGCCGCGGCGATGGCGCGATTGTGGAATTGCTGATGAATATTACGCCCGTCGAATCCGCCGAGGGCATCTGGTATGAAACCACCGCTATCGATGTGACCCTGCTCCGCCAGCATCAGGCGGAGTTGCAAAGAGCCAAAGACGCCGCGGTTTACGATTCGCTCAACGATCCGCTGACCGGCTTGCCCAATCGCCGCTTCCTTGCCGAGACGCTCACCACGCTCCTTGCCGAAGCGCACCAGGATGCCGGCAGAATTGCCCTCCTCTATCTCGACCTCGATGGTTTCAAGCTCGTCAACGATAGTCTGGGTCATTCGGTCGGCGATGGGCTTTTAATCCAGTTGGCCACGCGCCTTCGCGCCTGGGTTCGCGAGGGCGATCTGCTGGCGCGTCTGGGCGGCGATGAGTTCATGGTCATCATGAATAACATTCATGCCCGGGAAGATGCCGTGATGCTGGCCAAGAATCTGCTTGAGGAAATCTCCACTTCCTTCGAGGTCAAAGGCCACACTCTTTCCATCGCGGCCAGCATTGGCATCAGCATCTTTCCTGACGATGCCGCCAACGCCGAAGAGCTGATGCAGCAAGCCGACAGCGCCATGTACTCCGGCAAGCGCGGAGGCAAGAATCGCGTCACCTGTTTCACGCCCGAAATCGGCTCCGAGGTGCGTGAGCGCTTGACCCTGGAACACCTCTTGCGAGGCGCCATTGCGCGCCGCGAGATCTTTGTCCACTACCAGCCTGAGTTCGACCTTGCCGATCTCCGTCTCACTCGCTTTGAAGCTCTGGCCCGCTGGACCCATCCCACTCTCGGACGCATACCTCCCGACAAGTTCATCCCCATCGCCGAAGAAAGCGGGATGATCGATACTCTGGGCGCATACATTCTTGAACAGGCATGCGCCGAGGCAGTGCGCTGGCAGACCATTATGCCCGATCCTATTCAGATTGCCGTCAACGTCTCCAGCTTGCAATTCCGGCGCAAGGGTTTCGTGGAAGAGGTGCGCGCCATCCTCGAACGCACCAAGCTAGCGCCAGATCTTCTGCAAATAGAGATCACCGAATCGGCAATGGTCGGAGGCTTCCAGCAAACCGCGGAGACCATCCACCGCCTCCGTCTGATGGGCATCAGCATGGCTATCGACGATTTCGGCACCGGCTATTCCAATTTGAGCTACCTCCCATCGCTCGACTTCGACGCTCTCAAGATCGATAGATCGTTTGTGACGAATCTTGATACGCAACCCGAATCCGAATCCATGATTCGCACCCTGATTGCTCTGGCCCATGAATTCGCCATGGTGGTCATCGTCGAAGGCGTGGAAACCGAAGAGCAGCTCGCGATCGTCAAGCGCCTCGGAGCCAATGAGGTGCAAGGCTATCTCACAGGACGCCCCACCGCAACCCCCGAGCAATTCATGATGCCCGACGACTCCTCTTACGAATTTTGCGAACCCGCCAACTCCAGGAATCTTCCCGCCGTCTAACTCATCTGAGACAATAGGGTCAGTGAATCGAACGCCACAATCTCTCTTCCGTCGGGCATTTTCTCCGGCTATTCTCGCGGTCTTGGCTCTGGCCGCCGCGTCGGCGCCGTTCCACGCACAGGCGCAGTTTTACCCGCAAAACCCCACCTCCGCCTCGAATCCCTTCTACGGCAGCATCACCGCGCATCCGGCCACCGACGACGCCCTCAAGCTCTCACTGGACGAAGCCATCATCCTTGGCCTCAAGAACAATCTTGGCCTTCGCGAAGCGGAAAACGGCGAGAAGACCATCCAAGGCGAGAAGAACCAGGCTCTGCAGAACTTTCTGCCCACCATCCTGCTCACCGGCGATCTCGGCGTCCACCAGCAGAATCTTGTCGCTCTTGGCTTTGGTCCCAGCACCGTGGCTGAATTCTCCAAACTCATCAAATTCCCCGCCGGCTTCTCAGAGATCACCCGCGACGACCTCACCGAAGGCAAAATCCAATACAGCCAGATGCTCTTCTCCGGCCCCGTCATCGCTGCTTGGAAGGGCGCGGGAGCGGCCCAGCGCGCAGCCCACTTCGCTAAAATGTCCGCGCGCGGCGAGGTCGTCCAGCAGGTCGCCACAGCTTATCTTCACGCCATCGCCGCCGCCAGTGAGGTAGACAATGCCAAAGCCCTTGAAGCGGCTGACCAGCTACAGCTCGATCACGCCCATGCCGCTCATCAGGCCGGCGTCGTCGCCAATCTCGACGAACTGCGCGCGCGGCTCCAGTTTCAAGCCCAGCAGCAATCCCTCCTTGCCGCGCAAAACGCACTGGAAAAAGACCTCATCCTGCTTAAACGCGAGATCGGCATCGACCCCGGCCAGAAGATCGTGCTCACCGACCCCGCTCCCTATAGCGATCTCGCCGCCCAGACCATCGACGAGTTGCGCGCCGTCGCCTACAAGAGCCGCCAGGACTATCAGAACCTGCAAAATCAAGTCGTGGAAATGAAGGCCGTCCACGCCGTCTATCGCGCCCAGCGCCTGCCCAGCCTAAGCTTTGGCGGCTACTACGGAGTCAGTCAGGTCGGCGGCGCCGGTTCCCACGGCAACTTTGCCGCTGTCGGCACTTTGAGTCTGCCGCTCTTCCGTGAGGCCAAATTGCGCGGCGAAACCGATGCCGCCCAGGCCAATCTCAACGCCGTCAACGCCCAGCTTGCCGACCTGCGCGCTCACATCGATCAGCAGCTCCGCTCGGCTCTGCTCGACGTCAACGCAACCTCTCAGCTCGTTACGGTCGCCCGCTCCAATGTCGATCTCGCCAACCGCGCTCTCTCCGATGAAACCGATCGCGTCAGCGCCGGCGTTGATGACAACCTGCCTCTGGTCACCGCGCAATCCACGCTTGCCTCCGCGCAAAGCAACCTCGTTGAAAGCCTCTACCAGTACAATCTCGCCAAGCTCTCGCTCGCCCGCGCCGCAGGCATCATCGAATCCCAATACCGGGTCTATCTGGGAAGGTAAATGCAAGAGTGGGAAGAGGAAGACTCTCGTCCAATCGGCTGACTTGGATATTTACCTTGACGTGTTACCTTTGAGCGAGGTGGACAAGTTAGAGGTCACTCCTTCGATGAGCAAGAAGCTCCAAATCAATTATTATGTCGAACCCGACGCCGAGGCCCTGGCGCAGCGGGCGGCGCAGTACCTTGTCGAAATGGCCGGCGAAGCCGCCGAGGCGCAGGGCCGCGCCCGCATCGCCATCAGCGGCGGGTCCACGCCCAAAGCGGCCTTTGAACTGCTTGCCAACTCAGACCATCTCTGGCGCGCTCGCATGCCGTGGGAGAAGCTCGATCTCTATTGGGTCGACGAGCGTTGCGTTCCACCCACCGACGCCGAGAGCAACTACCGCATGACCCGCGAGGCCCTTCTCGATCACGTGCCCCTGCGCCCTGACCAGATTCACCGCATCGAGGCTGAACTGGAACCAGGCATCGCCGCCGCCCGCTATGAGTCCGAGTTGCGCAGCAGCTTCCGCCTGGACGGCGCCCAGACTCCGCGCTTCGATCTCGTCGCCCTCGGCCTCGGCGATGACGGCCATACCGCTTCGCTCTTCCCGCACACCGCCGCCCTGCATGACATCGGTCATCTTGTCGCCGCCAATCGGGTGCCGCAAAAAGACGCCTGGCGCATCACCCTCACCTGGCCGGTCATCAATCACGCCCGCTCCGTCTTTTTTCTCGTCGAGGGACAAGCCAAGGCCGCCATTCTAAAAGAAGTTCTCACCGGTCCCCGCGATCCGGAGCGCCTGCCCAGCCAGCTTATCTGGCCCGCAAGCGGTATACTTACTTTAATTCTTGATAAAGCAGCAGCCGCCCTCTTGCCTCCCACGGACGAGGAAGGTTGTGGAGTGTTGGAGAGAGAGCGATGATTCTGGCCGGCGATGTAGGCGGCACCAAGGTTCACTTGGCGCTGTATGACTTTATTGATGGAAAACTTGAATACTCCCGCGATCAGCGCTTTCCCGCCAAAAATTATTCCGGCCTGGAAGAGATCGTCCGCGAGTTTCTCGGCGCGCAGAAGGTAACCGCCGCCTGTTTTGGCGTGCCCGGCCCGGTCCGCGATGGCCGCCTGCGCCTCACCAACCTTCCCTGGACTCTTGACAGCCGCGAACTCTCCGCCGGCCTCGGCATCAATCACGTCTTCCTGATCAACGACCTTGAAGCCAACGGTTATGGCATCGCGGAGCTTGGCGCGGACCAGATATACACTCTCAGTGAGGGTGACCCCAGCCAGATGGGCAACCGCGCCTTGATTGCCGCCGGGACCGGCCTTGGCGAGGCCCTTCTCATCTGGGATGGCCGCCGCCACACGCCCTATCCGTCTGAAGGTGGCCACGCCGACTACGCCCCCCGCAACGAAGACGAGATAGACCTGCTGCGCTTTCTCAAGCAGAAGTACAACGGCCGCATCAGCTATGAGCGCGTCATCAGCGGCATGGGCCTCGCCGGCATCTATGAGTTTCTCCGCGAAGTCCGCGGCATCGAAGAGCCTGCCTGGCTTGCCGAGCGCATCGCCGAGGTCGAAGACCCCAACGCCGTAATCACTGAGCTGGCTCTGGCTGCCAAGAGTGAGATTTGTGAAAAGGCGCTGGATATGTTTGTCTCCGCCTATGGCGCTGAGGCCGGCAACTTCGCCCTCAAGCTGCTCTCCGTCGGCGGCGTCTATGTCGGCGGCGGCATCGCGCCCAAGATTTTAGAGAAGCTCAAGGACGGCACCTTCCTCAAAGCCTTTACAGACAAGGGCCGCCTCAGCCAGTTGCTCATCAACATGCCGGTGCGCGTTATTCTGGATAGTCGCGCCGCGCTGTTGGGCGCAGCCGCCTACGCTGAAGCCCGCGCCGCCGAACTAAGCGGCACATCCCCCCGCGCCGCCTCCGTCCGGTTCTAACGCAAAAACTCCGCGTCAACACCGAGGGCCAGCCGATTCCGGTTGGCCCTCGGTGTTGCATTGGG
>JBEKDN010000012.1:0-33229 GCA_050014335.1 Occallatibacter sp.
TTCACCATGTTAACCAATCAGTAACTGCAAACCGCATCTTTTGCCCCATTTTTAGCCTCAAATACCTCATTTTTGGACCTCAAATCACCGTTTTATCGCCAATTTTCGTAGGCATTGCATAGTCTCTAGATATCTGACCGGCAAAGGAGCGAAGCATTGAACGAATCGCGCTTGATTCTCGGAATTGGCGAGCTGCTTTGGGATTTGTTGCCGGAAGGAAATGCCTTGGGTGGCGCGCCAGCCAACTTTGCCGTAATGGCCAGCCAGTTGGGCAATCGCGCTGCGATTCTCAGCCGTATCGGGCAAGACGACCTGGGGCGCAAGGCGTCCGAGCGGCTGAAACTTCTGCCTCTCGGTGATTTTCTTCAACGGGACTCGGATCAGCCGACCGGCCAAGTGACCGTGGAGTTTGTGGACGGCCAACCGATGTACACGATTCACCAACCGGCGGCGTGGGATTTTCTGGAGTTGACGGAAAGTTGGACCAAGTTGGCCGAGCAGGCGGACGCAATCTGCTTCGGCTCGCTGGCGCAAAGATCTCCCGCGTCGCGCCAGACAATTCAAGCGCTGGTGGCGCGGACTTCTCCCTCGTGCCTGCGAGTCTTCGACGTGAATCTGCGGCCGCCCTTCTGCTCCGGTGAAGTGATTCGGGAGTCGCTCCAGTTGGCCACGGTGTTCAAGATGAATGATGCCGAGACGCCGCGGGTGCTGGCTCTGCTGGGCCTGACATCTCAGCCAGATCACGCTCCAGATTACACATCCGCCACGTTGCGCCAGAGTGCCGAGCGGCTGCTGGATAAGTTTCCGTCCCTGCGCATGGTGGCAATTACACGCGGCGCTCACGGCAGCATTCTTGTTACGCGCAAGGCGGGCCATGAGCATCCTGGCCTCTCCGTCAATGTGGCTGACACAATCGGCGCGGGCGATGCATTTACCGCGGCGCTCACGCACTACCTCTTGCGCGGAGCTGACTTGGCCACGCTCAACGAAGCTGGCAATCGTTGGGGCGCATGGGTAGCCTCGCAAGCCGGCGCAATGCCTTCGCTGCCAGAGACAATGCGGATGCGCATCGAGTCCCAAATTGCCGCCGCGCGGATTGAAGCCGCAACGGAGAGTTGAGCGTTTCCAGTAGAATGTCTTGCGTATGCCTAAACAAAGTATTCCCGTCGCTCTGCTCGCCGCCGCGCTTCTGCCCTTGGGTTCGATTGCCCAATCGCCAACACTTTCCATCCAGGTGGATCGTCCCATGGGCGCCGTCAGCCCAATGTTCTACGGTCTCATGACCGAGGAGATCAACTACTCCTATGACGGAGGAATCTATCCCGAGTTAGTGCGTGATCGCGCCATCGGCAACGACTGGCGCGCGCTCGGCCATTGGACGATGGCAGCGCGGGGCGATTCTCAGGTAAAGATTGCCGTGGACCAGAGCACAGGCCCCAGCGCGGCTCTTCCGCGAAGCCTGAAGGTTAGTGTGACCGGCGCCACGGAAGCGGCTCCAGCGGGGGTGCAGAACGATGGCTTCTGGGGCATTGCCGTGCGCCCGCGCACCGTGTACACGGGCTCTTTCTATGCCAAGTGCGACGGCGACAGCTTGCCGGTAACGGTGAGCCTGGTAAACGATGAGACGGGTGCTACGGCGGCTAGAACAACCGTTGAGCGAGTAACACAGGATTGGAGGCGCTACAGCTTCACATTGACCACCGGCGAGGTTTCCGAGTCAGCCAACAATCATTTGATCCTGACCGTTGCGCGGCCGGCCACGATTTGGTTTGACCTCCTATCTCTCTTCCCGCCGACGTACCAAGGGCGGCCTTTCGGCAACCGCATCGACCTGATGGAAAAGCTGGCGGCTATGCATCCGAAGTTTCTGCGCCTGCCTGGCGGAAACTACCTGGAAGGCGACCACATCTCAGAACGCTATGAGTGGAAGAAAACAATCGGCCCGTGGGTTGACCGGCCCACGCATCCCAGTCCGTGGCATTATCGCTCGTCGGATGGAATGGGATTGCTGGAGTATCTGGAATGGTGCGAGGACTTGAAGATTGAGCCGGTGCTGGCGGTCTATGCAGGCTATTCAATGACTCAGGAGCACGTGGAGCCTGGTCCGGCGCTGGAGCCTTTTGTTCAGGATGCGTTGGATGAGATCGAATATGTGACTGGCGGCGCCGAGACCAAGTGGGGTGCGGAACGCGCCAAAGACGGACACGCAGCGCCATTTCCGCTGCATTATGTGGAGATAGGCAACGAGGATAATTTTGACAATTCGGGCTCGTATGCAGGCCGTTTTCCGCAGTTCTACAACGAGATCAAAGCGCGCTATCCAAATCTGCAGTTGATTGCCACCATGCCCGTCAAGAGCTTGAAGCCCGATCTGCTGGACGAACATTATTACATGTCCGCCGAGGAGTCGTTCGCCAGCGTGAACCATTTCGACAAGGCGGATCGTCAAGGGCCGAAGATCTTTGTGGGTGAGTGGGCGACATTGGAGGGCGAGCCAACGGGCAACCTGGAAGCGGCGCTGGCCGATGCGGCGTGGATGACCGGAATGGAGCGCAATGCGGATCTGATTGTGATGGCAAGTTATGCGCCGCTTTTTGTCAATGTGAATCCCGGCGCAATGCAATGGGCGCCCGATCTAATTGGTTATGACGCTCTCTCGAGTTATGGCTCGCCGAGTTACTGGGCGCAGGTGATCTTTGGCGGCCATCTGGGCACGGAGGTTGTTCCAGCAATATTGGGTAGTAATGGGCCAAGACTTTTTGCTTCGGCAACACGCGACGAGAAGCAGCGCAAGCTTTTCGTCAAAATCGTGAATGCTTCCTCGGAGGCTGCGAAGCTGGATATTTTGTTGGAGGGAGCAAACCGCGTGAAACATGATGCAACGCTGATAACACTGAGCGGCAAGACGCCCAATGCAACCAATAGCATTAATCATCCAGATGCGGTGGCGCCGGTGGAGCACAACATCGCAATCGCGGGAGCAAGCTTCGAGCAGACTTTTACGCCATACTCAATCAATGTATTGGAGTTGAGTTACTAGTGTTGGCTGCTCGCCATGGCGATGAATTTACCTTGGTATGCCAGTGACCTTAGGCGCGAGCTTGGACTCCGCAATCGGCTCTGGGCGCGGGGACGGGCGCATGTGGAGAGCTACGGCGATCCGCCGGTGATTGTGTATTCGCCAGAAGGCGATCGCCACGGCAATTTCTTCGATCCCGCGTATGCCGCGATTGTTGCGCGGCCGGAGTGGCTGCGGCGTTTTGACAAGATTCATGCGCAGGGGCGAGCGCTGCCCAAGGCACAGGAGGAATCAGGGCAGGCAAGGCGATGGCGAGAGTTGGATTCGTCGATGAGTTCGGATGCACTGCTGATGAATATCTTCTGCATGCCGGGCGTGACGGAATCATCTGCGGTGCGGCGAGCTCTCGGAGTGGATGGGAAACTTCCGCCGGTCTTCGGCTGGAAGGCGCGTGTGCCGTTGGCAAGCGGGCGCTCGGATCGCACCGAAGTAGACATGCGCTGGAACGAACTACTGGTGGAGGCCAAGCTGACCGAAGGCGATTTTCAAACCAGGGCCGCTGCGGTGGTGGAAGCCTATCGCGACTTCGATGCGATCTTTGACCGGGATCGTTTGCCTCGGGTGGAGTTGCAGGTCAAAAGGCTCAGACAAGCAGCTGAGTTTCCCGAGGAATATTCGCAGGAGTTTGAAGAGGAAGTAGTGGATTCTGTCGGCTTCACGCGCCCGCTTGCGCCGTGGCTTGCAGCCGTCCAGCCCAGCGCGGAGAGTGGGTATGCTGGCTACCAGCTGATTCGCAACGTGCTGGCCGCGCATGAACAGGGTTGCAGCTTCTGCGTGATTCACGACGCGCGCCGGCCGGACTTGCAAGAGGCGTGGTTTGAGGTGATGGCAGCGGTGAAACCCGCCGATCTGCGCGCGCGGCTGAAGGTGCTGACCTGGCAGGAGCTGGCGGGTCTGCTGCCGGAAGGATTGAAGGAGTTTCTCGATCGGAAGTATGGGATTGTGCAGCCGGGAAGGGACGCCTCGCCTGTCGACGAGAGCCAGGACCGCGGCATGCTTGGCGGCTCGCATAAACTGTAATGTTGCGCGAGTTTTCTAGCGGACTGGCATTTGCGCCGCAGTGGGGATGAGAGATATGAGGATGACCGGGGCGCTGGCCCTTGGATGTTTTGTTGCTGCCGTGACAGCAGCCGGAGCGCAGGCGCGCTTCGATGCCGAAGCGGTAAAGATGAACAATCGCGGCGTGGCTGAGATGGGTCAACAAACCACCGAGCGCGCGGCGGCTTCCTTCGCCGATGCGATGAAGCGCGATCCCAAGATGGCGCAGGCGGCAATCAACGAAGGCATCTCTCAGCTCTATCTGCAAAAATTGGACGAGGCAAAAAAGGCCTTGCAAACAGCCCTCATGCTGGATCCGGAGAGCGCGCAGGCATGGTACAACCTGGGGCTGGTACAACACGCGGGCAATGAATTGGAGGCGGCGCTCACCAGCTTTCAGCATGTGCTGAAGATCGATGCGCGGGATGCGGATTCGTATTATTACGAGGGCGTCTGCTACCAGGAGTTGAAGGACTATGACAAGGCAGTCACCGCCTTTGAAGAGACGCTGAAGATCAATCCGCTGCACGCATCGGCGCAGTTTGGCTTGGCTCGTTCATTGCAGCATTTGGGCCGCACGGCAGAGGCCAAGGACCACTTCAAGCTCTTCCAGCATTTGACCAGCACCAAGGTTTCGGCGGCTGTGGGACTGGGCTACGGCGATCAAGGCCACTACTCGACGGTGGTGCCTGTCTTTGAACCGTCGACGGCAAAGAAGCCGATGATTCCGGTGAAGCTGGTGGCGAGGCCATTGGTTCCCCAACTCTCAAAGTCACCGGCTTTTACAACCACTGGTGGCGCATGCATGATGGATGTCACCGGCTCGGGCAGCATGGACCTGGTGCTGATGCAGGTGGGCGCGCAGGCAATTCGCGTAGTGCACAACAAGGGCGACGGGAGCTTCGAGGAGTGGGATGCGGCAGCCAATGGGTTGAAGGCCTCGGGCCACGCCGTGGCCTGTGCGGTCGGCGACTACGACGGCGATGGCTTGAACGATCTGGCCGTGGCGCTGGACGATGCGGTGCTGCTCTTCCACAATTTGGGCAAGGGAAAGTTTGAGGACGTTACGGCTGCGGCCGGACTTCAGCCGCGCAATCGTCCATCGGGAATTACATTTATCGATTACGACCACGACGGCGATCTGGATTTGTTTTTGACCGGTTCACCTTTGAAAGAAGGTGGAACGCCGAATGTTCTATGGCGCAATAATGGCGACAAGACATTTACTGAATGGACAGAGCCGACGGGATTGGGTGGAAGTGGGAAGACGAGCGCGGCGATTCTCACCGATTTCAATAACGATAAAGCGGTGGATATTGTGGTAACTGGAGCCACCTGCGGTGGGGCAGACGCCGCTTGCGCGGCAATGGCTCCAACCATCTATATAAATCCGCGCGAGGGGAAGTATCCTACGCAGCCACTCTATGAAGCGAGTCAGCAAGTCAGCAAGCCAGCAATACCAGCGCCTACCGTCGGCATTGCAGTGCTGGACTACAACAAGGACGGCTGGATGGATATTGCCGTGACTCATGCGGGCGCGCCGGGGTTGACGCTGTGGCGCAATGTTGCAGGCCCGGAAAATGTTGGCCGACGCTTTGAGCCCGTCGAACTGCCTCTGCACGGCGCGTTGCGTGGATGGGGGCTGACGGCGGTCGATATCGATAACGACGGCTGGATAGATCTGGCGGCGATTGTCGATACGAAGGCCGGTTCTCGCGTAAAGGTTTTTCGCAATCGCGGCGATGGCAGCTTTGAGGACGCGAGCACCGCGCTGGGCCTGGACAGTGTGAAGCTGATTGCGCCGCGCGGATTGATAGCCGGCGATTTCACCGGCAGCGGCGCGGCGGATTTAATTGTGACGCAGCTCAACGCGCCGCCAGTGCTGCTGCGCAACGTGGGCGGCAACAAGAATCACTCCGTGCGTCTGGACCTGACTGGCTATGCGGACAACAAAACCGCGCTGGGCGTGAAGGTGGATGTCTTTGCCAACGGCCATTGGCAGAAGTGGGAACTGGCCGGAGCGTCAGGATATCAAACGCAAGGACCGCCGCAGATTCTGGTGGGTCTGGGCGATGCGGAGGGAATTGACCTGCTGCGCATTCTCTGGCCGACTGGCGTGCTGCAGGACGAGATCGATTTGCCGCGGCTGGTCAATGGGCACGGCGTCATCGCGATGAAAGAAGCCGATCGCCGCGGTAGTTCCTGCCCGGTGCTCTTCGCATGGGACGGGCATAAGTACGAGCTGGTAACGGATGTGATTGGCGCTGCGGTGGTGGGTCACTGGTTCACGCCGACGCGGCGCAATACGCCCAATCCCGGCGAGTGGGTCAAGATAGACGGCGACAATGCCGCGCCGGTGAATGGCAAGCTGAGCCTGCGCTTTATGGAGCCAATGGAAGAGGTCAACTACATCGACCAGTTGCGGCTGGTTGCGGTGGACCATCCCGAAAATATCGAGGTGAATCCCGATGAGCGCTTCCTTGACGATCCGCCGTTTGCCTCGGGGCGCGTGGTGGCTTCAGAAGGCGCGCGGTTGCCAATAGGCGCATGGGATGGCACGGGAGAGAATGTATTGGAGCAAGTCAGCAGCCGCGATCATGAATTTGCCAGTGGATTTACGCCGCTGCCCTATGACGGTTTTGCCAATCTGCACGCGCTGACTTTGGACTTAGGCGAGGTAAAGCAGGGCGCGCCGCTAAAGCTGCTGATGACCGGTTATGTGAATTACTTCAGCGCGACTTCGCTCTATGCGGCATGGCAGGGAGGAATCAAGCCGATCTCGCCTTACGCCGAGGCGCAATTAGCGGATGGTTCTTGGCAGCGCATTGCCGACGATGTTGGTTTTCCGGCAGGACTGGAGCGGACGATTGTGGTGGACCTGACGGGCAAGCTGCCGCCGGGCGCGCGGAAGATTCGATTGGTGACGAACCTTCAGATTTATTGGGATCAAGTGCTCATCGATCAAAGCGCCAACGCAAAAGCAATAACATCGGAGCTGCCGCTGGCCGCGGCCACGCTGCACTTCCGCGGCTATCCGACGCAGATTGACGGCGCAAGCCCAGGCGATCTGGACTACGATTACGATCGCGTTAGTTTGACCGGGCCCTTCCAGCATCAGCGCGGCAACTACACGCGCATGGGCAATGTGCTGCCTCTGTTGACGGCCATCGACGACCGCTACGTGATCTTCGGCAGCGGCGAGGAGATAGCGGCGGAGTTCGACGCGGCCACGCTGCCCGTGCTGCCCGCGCATTGGAAGCGCGATTACTTTTTCTACGCGAATGGATATGTGAAGGATATGGATTGGTGGGACGCTTCGCCTTTCACCGTGGCACAGATGCCATTTCATGCGATGAGTGCTTATTCCTATCCAGTAAGCGAGAAGTTTCCAGACGACGCGAATGCAATCGACTACCAGTTGAATTGGAATGATCGATTTGATTCGGGCGAGCCAGTACGGGCGTATCGCTTCGACTACCGGCAAGCGCCTTCGACGCCTGCCGAGGATACGAAACAATGAGGTCGATGGACGAATCTGAGATTCAAGAACTGGCTGAAAGCCCGCAGGGGATCGGCGAGGCCCACGGACGCGGCCGTCTTCGATTGGTTCTGAACGCCGTATGCATTCTGGTCATTCTCTGGCTGGGTCGAGGTTGGCTGTTGCGAGAATTCCACTGGCTGGACGGTTATTCCCAAAAGGAGATTGCAAGGAGGCTGGGCATCTCGTCCGGGGCACTTGGTTTCATTTACTTTCTGGTGCATACGTTCTCTCCCATCTTACTTGCCAAAAAGAAAAAGAAGCAGAAGCGCGCTGAGGAAGAGAAGAAGCAATTCAATCCGCGCTATAACCCCATCGAGGAACGGGATTCGGAGAGTTGGAGCCATGAGCGGGATAACGCTTGAGCCGGCCACGCGGCAACTGGAACTACTGCGCTCGGGCGAGATCTCCGTCTTGGAGTTGGCCGAGGCGCATATCGAACAAATTGCCCGGCTGAATCCGCAGTTAAATGCGTTTGCCGACTTCGATGCGGAGCGTGTCCGCGAGCGGGCGCGGAAGCACGATGAGTGGCGCGGCACACGATCCCGCAGGCCGCTATTTGGATTGCCGGTGACCGTGAAATCATCGATCGCCACGCGCGGATTTAAGTGCGAGATTGGCAGCCGTCTGCACGAGGGTGAAATCCCCAAAGAAGACGCGGTGGTGGTAGCGCGACTGCGCGCGGCGGGAGCGTTGATTCTGGGCACAACCAACTGCCCGGAGTTTCTGATGGCCTACGAAACGGACAATTTGCTGCACGGGCGCACGAATAATCCTTGGGATCTGGCGCGCACGCCGGGCGGATCGAGCGGCGGCGAGTCGGCGGCGATTGCAGCGGGAATATCGGCGGCTGGCCTGGGTAGCGATAGCGGCGGCTCGGTGCGCGTTCCGGCGCACTTCACCGGCATCTGCTCGCTGAAGCCAACGCCCGGACGCATTCCTGGTCGAGGACATCTACCGCCGTGCGTAGGGCCATTTTCGACGCTGGGCGCGATAGGACCGATGGCGCGCACGATGGCGGATGTGGCACTGCTATTTCGAACGCTCTGCGGCCAAGATTCGTACGATCCTGTAAGTCCGCCAATAGCGCTGCGTGAGCCGAATGCCGAAGAACTGCGCGCAAACACAGTTGGATTTTTTGAAGACGACGGCCTGGCGCCTGTGACACCAGAGACGCGCACAGCGGTGCGAGCAGCTGCGGATGCGCTTCGAGCGGCGGGCTTTTGCGTGGAACCGTTTCGGCCACGCACGCTGGAGTTGCTGCGGCAGTTGTGGTGCAGATTCTTTGTGCAATGCGGTGCGATGCTTTACGCACCGGCGATTCGCGGCCGTGAGCATCAACTGAGCCCCGTCTTCAGCGAGTTCCTGGGATTTTCGGCGGCTCTTCCAGCATTGACGGCCTCTGAGCTGCTGGACGCGTGGACGCAGTTGGATCTGATTCGCGCAAAAACGCTCGAAGAGTTGAGCAAATTCCCGGTGCTGCTCTGCCCGGTGGCTAGCATTCCCGCGTTTCGGCACGGTGAGCGCGAGTGGATTATCGAGGGACGAATCGTGGAGTATTTGGATGCCGTGCGGTATGCACAGTGGTTCAACGCGCTTGCCTGCCCTGCGGCGGTTGTACCTGTTGGCCGCTCACCTGAAGGGCTGCCGATTGGCGTGCAGATTGTTGCGCGGCCTTTTGAAGATGAGACGGCGCTCGGCGTAGCGGCGGTGGTGGATGCCGCATTTGGTTACAATCCGCCTGCCACGGCGCTTTAGAAAGACTGGTCGCAGATATCCTCTCCATCTTTCGGTTGAGGCTTACAGGGGAGAGATGGGGTACTCTGAGCCTTCCGCTTCCCCAGAAACGGAGCGCACAGGGTGCGTGAAGATTGGCAAGAACGATTCGCTGAAAGTCCCGATGTGCTGAAGAGCGCACGATGCCAGCAGACGGTCATACCCGTGCTGGGCGTTGAGATTGGCGGCGACGAATTCACGACCATGGCTGGCCCCTGCTCCGTAGAGACGGAATTCCAACTGATTGCGACTGCCAATCATGTGCGCCGTGCGGGAGCGCGAATTCTTCGCGGCGGCGCATTCAAACCACGTAGCTCTCCTTATGCGTTTCAAGGGCTTGGCCTGGAAGGGCTGAAGATGCTAGCGCGCGCGCGCGAAACGAGTGGCCTGGCGATTGTGACCGAAGTGATGTCGGAAGAAGACGTGCCGATGGTGGCCGAGTATGCAGACATTCTGCAGATTGGCACGCGCAATATGGAGAATTTTCCACTGCTGGAGGCCTCAGCGCGGTCTGGACGCCCGGTGCTGCTAAAGCGCGGAATGTCTGCCACGGTGTCCGAATGGCTGCGCTCGGCACAGTTGATTTTGGACAACGGCAATCCTAACGTCATTCTCTGTGAACGCGGCATTCGAACTTTTGAAACTTCGATGCGCAATACATTCGATGTGAGTACGATTGCACTCCTCAAGCAGATCTCGCATCTGCCTGTGATTGCCGATCCGAGCCACGCAGCAGGGCATAGCGATTTAGTCCCCGCTCTTGCGCGCATTGCCGTGGCTGCGGGCGCAGATGGCATGATAGTTGAAGTGCATCCTAATCCTGACAAGGCTTGGAGCGACGGCCAGCAGTCGCTGGACTTTGCGGAATTCGATGAGATGATGACCGCCATCGATCCGTGGATTGCGCTGCGCAGCCTGGAGCGCAGACTTCCAGTGCGCGATGTCGAGGATTTGCGGCTCGTGGGTGCGGCGCGATGAAGCTTGCTTTCAAAAGGCTCGCAATCGGAGCATCCATTGCGTTATTGATTCCGGTCTGTGGCTTTGCACCGAATCAGGCTGAGAGCGTAGGCATTGAGATTGGCGCGGATGTGATTGTTACCGCAGCACCGACCTATGTGCCGCTTGCAGCGCTATCCGGAAAAGAACGCTTTCCAAAAGGCGCTCAGCTTCTGCTGATTCATGCGGGGAAGCCAGAGTCAACTCTGGAGCCGCTGGTGGCGGAATTTGCGGCCACTGCCGATGCAAATATTTCCTTCGACGGCAAACGGGTGTTGTTTGCGGGCAGAAAGGATGCCAGCGATCCTTGGCAGATTTGGGAAGTAACGCTTGCCGATCGCTCATTGCGCAAATTGGTTGCAGGCGAAGGCGATGCGATTCGGCCGTTCTATTTGCCGGGTGGGCGTCTGGTTTACGCGCGCCGCACAGTATCTGGATTTCAACTGGAAACTGTGGAGGATGGCAGTCCCGCGGCACCCAAGGTTCTGAATCCGACCACTGGACCAGGGATGTTGCCGCTCACCTACATGCATGCCAACGCGCTGCCAGCGGATGTGTTGGCAGATGGGCGGATTCTTTTTGAGTCGGGCTTTCCCCTCGGCTCGGGATCGACTCCAGAAATGTACCTGGTGTATGCCGACGGTTCGGGGGTAGAGTCTTATCGCTGCGATCATGGCCGCGCACGATGGGGGGGAAGGCAGTTGGCAAATGGCGATGTGGTTTTCACGCACGGCGCAACGCTGGCGCGTTTCACATCGCCGCTGGCACATGAAGACGCGGTTGCCGCGCCTCGTGCTGAGTATGACGGAGCGATTGCGGAAACGGCTTCTGGCGCGTGGTTGGTGAGTGTGCGTAGCACTGCCGGAGCGCATTATGCGTTGAAGCTGTGGAGGCCCGGTTCGCTTACATTGCTGCCAGTGCGTGCGGTGAGCGGCGCGAATCTAGTCGATCCTGTGGTCGTGGTTCCGCGCGACCGGCCCAAGCGTCATCCCTCCGGATTGCATCCGTGGGACTACGCCAACATGCTTGCGCTCGATGCGCGGCTGTCGCGCGAAGGCGATCTGAAAGTAAGGCCCGCAATGGTGCGGCTGGAGACGCTGGACGCATCGGGCCGCTCCATGGTGACGGGCACGGCGCCGATCGAGCCGGACGGATCTTTTTTTGTGAAGACTCCCGCCGACAAGCCGATTCGCTTTTCCCTGCTCGATAAAAGCGGTGTGGTTCTGCGGCAGGAGCACGGATGGTTCTGGATTCGCAGCGGTGAACAGCGCATCTGCGTGGGATGCCATGTTGGACCGGAGCGTGCTTCGGAAAACCATGTGCCGGCCGTGCTCCTCCGCAGCACAACGCCAGTCGACTTGACCGGAGTGAAGCCTGCGATCGCACCCGCAATGAAATCGCCGGGAGGCAACTGAGATGCATCTTCGTATTCTTCTGTTATTCAGCGCCGCTTCGATTGCCACCGCTCAAACTGCGCTTCCAACTTCCTCTGTTGCGCAATCCTCTTCTGCCGCGCAAGCTGCGTCCGTCGCGCCGCAGGCGCCGGTGATTCGTTTTGAAGATGCCGGCGATAAAGCGGGCATTCACTTTACCCACAGCTTCGGATCGCGACAGTTGGGGTCGCTGCTCGAGGGCACAGGCGCTGGATGCATCTGGTTCGACTACAATAACTCTGGCCGGCAATCTCTATATGTGGTCAACGGGCGACCGTTGGATGACTCGATGCATCCTTATCCTCTCAAGGAGAAGCCCGATCCGCTGCCCCACAATCATCTGTATCGCAATGACGGCAATGGCCACTTTACAGATGTGACGACGCAGTCGGGACTCGATCCCGATATCTACGGGATGGCCGTAACGGCGGCTGATTATGACAATGATGGATATGTGGATCTGTTAGTGACCGGCTACGGAAAGACGATCCTCTATCACAATGATGGTAACGGCCACTTCACCGATGTAACAAAGAAAGCTGGCATCAATGTGGATGGCTGGGCGATCAGTTCGACCTGGCTGGATTACGACAAAGATGGATGTATTGATTTATTTGTGGGCCGTTATGTAAAGTTCGATCCGAAGTATCGCGCCTTTTATGCGGCTGATAATTATCCGGGGCCGCTCGATTACGAGGGCGAGACGAACAAGCTTTATCACAATAACTGCGACGGCACATTCACCGACGTCACTGAAAAATCCGGTATCGGCGCTTTTGTGGGCCGCACCATGGGCGTCACGGCGGCGGATTTCGACAACGATGGCTGGGACGATATTTACGTGGCCAACGATCGTACCGAGAATTTCTTGTTTCACAACAAGCACGATGGAACGTTTGAAGAAGTTGGCAACGATACTGGAACGGCTTTCGGTCAGAATGGGGAATCCACTTCGTCGATGGGCCCGGTCTTTGCCGATCTTGAAGGTCGCGGCGTGCTTGATCTTTGGGTTACTGACGGCCACTACAATCGGCTGCTGCATAATACAAATAAAATGGGCTTTGAAGACATTGGCGCGGGGACCGGCGTCTCGCAGACCAATGCGCAGTATGTGAGTTGGGGCACTGGCATCTACGATTTCGACAACGATGGGCAACTGGACATTCTGATCTTTCACGGCGGGCTCATTCATCTCTACCCGCAGGAGCACACACTCTTTCGCGGCTTGGGCGACGGAAAGTTTGCCGATGTTTCGCGCGACGCCGGTCCGGTACTAAGTGAGCGCACAACCGCGCGCGGCGCATGTTTTGCCGACTACGACAACGACGGCAAGATCGATGCCTTCGTGGTGAATCTGGGAGGAAAGGGCACACTAGTTCACAACGTTTCCACCAATACTGGTCATTGGGTCGAGATAAAGCTGACGGGCGCCATGCGGCAGGAAAGTCACTTCGATCCTAAAGCCACGACCAGGAGCAATCGCGACGGCATCGGCGCGCGCGTTGAAGTCTTTGCTGCCGGCAAGCGTCACACCGAGGAGCGGGTTGCCGGATCGGGTTATCTTTCGCAGAACGACAGCCGCTTGCACTTTGGGCTGGGCGCAGCTACGGTGATCGACAAGCTCATCATCCACTGGCCTAGCGGGCGTGAGCAAACGCTGGAAAAACTCGGTGTGGACCAGGTACTGACCGTCGAGGAGCCGAAGTGAGTGTGCGCCTTCTAGTTCGATGCTGCGCGGCCTTTGCCGTCGTTGCTGCGGCATTGCTGACTGTTTCGCTCTGGCGGGCAGCGGATCGCCCAGTGCGCGCCAGCGAGGCTGATGCCGCCGATTACGCTTCGCCGATTGAAGTATTGCTTTCGCCCGATGGAGCGAGGCTATATGTACTCTGCCAGCAGAGGAATGAAGTTCGTGTCTTGGACGCCGCGACAAACGCTGTGATCAAGAACATCCCTGTCGGAGCTGTGCCGCGCGGCTTTTCGCTCTCGCCCGATGGCGCGCGACTCTTTGTAACAAACACCTGGGACGATACGCTGTCGGTGATCGACACTCGGACGCTGACCGTTGCGGCAACCTGGCCGGTGGGCGCGGAGCCATCAAGCGTGGTGGAAGATCGCGCAGGCAAGCGGCTCTATGTGGCCAACAGAATCAGCAGCGATGTGGCCGTGCTGGACGCGTCGACGGGAGTGGAAGAGAAGCGGCTGTTGGCTGGACGCGGCGCGAGTTATCTGACGATTTCTCCAGATGGAAGCCGGATTTACGCAACGCACATCTATCCGAATCCTCCTCGGGGGCGCACGGAGCTCGACAACCGCACCGCGCCGGAGTCGGAGATTACGGTGATCGATACGGCGCGCGCCGTCGTCGTCGATCGCATTCCATTGCACGCTGTTGCCGGTGTTTTTCACCTTGCGTTTTCCACCGATGGACAGCTTGGCGCCGTGGCCGATTATCATCCCAAAAACCTTGTGCCGCTGGCGCACTTGGAGCATGGCGGCGCCTTTGCCTATACGCTGACGCTGATCGGCGGGGATGTGGGCCAGCCAGTCGAGATTCCGCTCGATGAGTTGGAGCGCTATGCGGCACGGCCATTCGGCGTAGCAATTGCACCGGACAAGTCGCGCATCTATGTTACCTGTGGCGGATCGGAGGCAGTTGCGGTTATCGACGTTCCACGGCTGCTACGCTTCATACACGCGAGGCCTCACACACAGCCGGTCTCCTTCGCGAGCGACATGTCTGCAAGCGCAAATTATATTGTTACGCGCATCGCAGTCGGGCATGATCCCCGCGGGCTAACGCTGAGTCGAGACGGCCGCACACTCTTCGTCGCCAATCGTCTCGACGATACGATCAGCGTAATCGATACGCGCACAAATCGCGTGGCTTCGACGATCACGCTTGCCGGGCCGAAAATGGTCTCTGCAATTCGTCACGGCGAGCAGACTTTTTATACCACGCGCTACGGATTTCAAGGACAGATAGGTTGTGCCAGTTGTCACATCGATTCCACCTTCGACGGGCTTACATGGGATCTAGAGCCGGACGGTTTTGGGCGCGACATTGTCGACAATAAAATGCTTGAAGGCGTTAAGGGCACGGAGCCGTACAAGTGGAATGGTGGAAATCCAAATATTCCGACTGAGTGCGGGCCGCGGACGGAGAAGTATTTTTGGCGCTCGGAGCAGTACGACAATCTGACGCTTGCCGACCTGACCACTTACATTCGCAACATGCCGACGCGGCCCAATCGCTGGAAGCTGCCGGGCCGCGAGATGACGCCGGCGCAAGAGCGTGGCAAGGCGATCTTTGAACGAAGCATCGACAAGTTCGGCAAGCATATCGACGAAGCCAATCGCTGCTCCTACTGCCATAGCGGTCCTAAGGGCACGAACCAGAAGCTATTCGACGTAGGGACGCGCAAGGCCACAGATAATTCTGGAATGCTCAAGACCGCGCCGCTCACGGAGATTGCACTAACGGCGCCTTATCTCCACGACGGCTCGGCGCACACGCTGGAAGAGATCTGGACTGTTTACAACCCGGACGACAAGCACGGGCGCACCAACGATCTGACAAAGGACGAACTCAACGATCTGATCGAGTATCTGAGGACGCGATGAAGAAGAAAATGATATGCGCGATCGCTATGCTTATGGCTGCCGGCACGCTGGCGCTTGCCGCGCCTCCGCAGATGCCTCTATTTCACTTTCAAAACTTCACGACAAACAATGGACTTCCCGACAATCATGTTTACGCCGTTCTGGTGGATGGCGACCGCATTTGGACGGGCACAGACAATGGCCTGGGGCTCTACGAAAACGGCAAGTGGACGACCTACACCACTAAGGACGGGCTGGCGCACCGCGCCGTACTTTCGCTGGCGCTGGACACGCGTAGCGGCGACGTGTGGGCGGGCACGATGGGAGGGTTGAGCCGCATCTCGGGCGGGCGCATCGACAGCTACACGCAGTTGACATCGGGTTTGAGCAATGACGTCGTCTACGGGGTTGCAGTGGAAGGGGAGAATGTATGGGTGGCCACGGCCGCTGGCGGTTGCCGCCTGAATACGAGGACCGGTCAGTGGACACTCTACAACGAGCGCAACACACCGATGAATGAGATTTGGGTCTATAGTGTCTCCGCAACACCTGCGAAGGTTTACTTCGCGGTATGGGGCAGCGGTCTTCTTGAGTATGACCAGCAGACCGGGCGCTGGGATAAGTACGACGATCCGGACGGCGAGAACGAAATGGTGCTCTTCAAGGATCAAGGCCTGATCCATGAGATTGTCACTTCTGTCAGTTTTGTAGACAATATAGTTTGGGCTGCGACGTACTTCGGCGATAGCCGCTACGACGGGCGTTATTGGCACAACTTTCTCACCAAAGATAGCGGGTTGCCGTCTAATTTTACCAATACGATTAAAGGCGTGGATGCAAATCGTTGCTGGTTCGGCACAGACAAGGGGCTGGCTTACTACGACGGCGTAAACTGGGCCGTCTATCGCCCCTCGCTGAAAGATGGCAAGCCGGAGATGACAGTACGCGACGCCGAGGGAAAGGTGACGCCGGTGGCCGTCACCAGCGCACCGGCACACAACTATATTCTTGGGATCGACTTTCAAGGCGATGATATTTGGGTCGCAACAGCCAAGGGTTTAAGCCACGGAATTCGTCAAAAACAATAAGGAGCAGTGATCATGAACGCATTTGCAGAGATTCTGGAGACCATAGCGCAAACGCCCGCGCACACACTCATCGAGCGGCACGCAATCACAAACCACGGCGTCCTCAACGAGGCCTTTCACTACGCCAAGCCGAGTTCGTTCTCGCGCGGGATTCGGCTCGACCTTGGCAACGTTGCCGTTCTCATCATCTCCGGCACGGCCTCGATTGACGAGAACGGCGTTAGCGTTCATGTGGGCGATTTTTCTGCGCAATTGCAGCGCACTTTTGCCAACATTACCGGTCTGCTGGCCAGCGAAGGCG
This sequence comes from Occallatibacter sp., assembly GCA_050014335.1. Taxonomy (GTDB): domain Bacteria; phylum Acidobacteriota; class Terriglobia; order Terriglobales; family Acidobacteriaceae; genus Telmatobacter. The sequence continues at coordinate 16,850 of JBEKDN010000012.1, forward strand.
CAACCTGGAAAGACATTGTCAAGACCAGTTGCTATCTGCGCGACATCGACCGCGATTACGATGTCTTCAATAAGATTCGGACTGCCTTCTATCAGGAGCAAGGACTTGATCCGGTGCCTGCATCGATTGGCATTCAGGCGATTCTCTGCCGCCCCGAGCTGCTGGTTGAAATCGAAGCTGTAGCCATTTTCCGCACCAGCAAGGGAACCGGCGGCAAGGAGTAAGGCAATGCGCAAGGGATGGTTGACGGTTGCAATCTGCGTCCTGACGGCTTCGCTTGCGTTGGTGCAATCTGCCGCGCAAACAGCCGCGCAGTATTCCAGTCTGGCCGTGGATGAAAGTACAACGCCGATCAAGGTTACAGGCAAAGGAACGTGCGCCTGCGGAGCCCATCCGCCGGGACCACCGAAGGATCGCGTTGTAACGCCCTACGCCGGCGAGCCCGGCGATCTGAGTCCCTACGCAAAGTTTGCGGCGCCCTACGATCTCAATTACACCCATCCCAATATTTACTCCGGCGCGGGGCGCGATATTCCCGAGCCGAAGGACATAAGTGAAGTGCGCATCGGCTTCTTCGGACCGGTCGCGCCTAACCCCGAATCTATCTTCGGACTGCGCATGTTGCATGGCGCGCAGTTGGCAGTGGAAGAAGCCAATGCCCATGGCGGCTACGGCGGCAAGTCCTTTCGCCTAATGCTGCACAACGACTACGATAACTGGCAAGCGAAGACGGTTTATGGCGAGGACCGGCCTACGGATCCGGCTATCTGGGGTTCTGCGTCGAATGAAGTTGTGAAGATGGTTTACGACGACAAGGATTGGGCGATCTTTGGCTCGATCAGTTCTGAATCCACGCACATCGCACTGCGCGTGGCTTTGCGCGCCGAGATTCCCATCGTCAATTCAGCCTCGACCGATCCGACAATTCCAGAGACTTATATTCCGTGGTACTTTGAGGTCTTGCAAGATGATCGCGTACAGTGCCTGACTCTGGCACGCCAGATCTTTACCGAGCTCGGCATGAAGCGGGTAGCGATTCTTCGCGTGAATAGCCGCTATGGACGCTTTGGTGTTATGAAGCTCCGCGATGCTGCGAGGCGTCTGGGCCATCCTATCGTCATCGAGCAGAAATATCTTCCCGGCGATACGGATTTCACCAAACAATTGCAGGTGATACGCTCGTCGCGCGCGGATGCAATCGTGCTCTGGGCCGACGAAGCTCAGGCTGCGGGGATTTTGAAACAGATGCGCGCAGCGGGAATGAAACAGCCGGTTTTCGGTTCCTATCGCACGCTTGGCCCTGAGTTGCTGGCCCAGGCACGGGACGCGGCCGAAGGCTTCCAGGCGGTCTTTCCCTACGACCCAACGCGCAACGATCCCAAATGGATCGACTTCAACAAGCGATTCGAGGCTCGCTTCAATGAGAAGCCAGAACAGTTTGCCTCGCTGGCCTACGACGCGATGAATCTGCTGTTGGATTCTATCTGCAAAGCCGGTTTGAATCGCGCACGCATTCACGATGCGCTGGCCGACATTGAAGAATACGACGGCGTAACCGGGCGCATGGTCTTTGATCCGAACCAGAAGAACGTGATGCCTATGTATTTGGGAACGGTGCACAACGGCGCGATTACTTATCGCGCCGCGACGATGGAAAAGCAGCGAGCCGGTGAGTCAGCGGGCCAGCCAGTCAGTGAGTCGGTTAATCCTGTTGTGGCCCAGCCACTCCAGTCTTCCAACAAACGGGCCAATGCCGCACCGCAGGCGCCCTATGCGCGCCTGGGTGAGGATAGCGTGGATTTTGCTGGGCCGCATCAGAAAGATGTGCCGTCGGGGCCGTTGCGCGTGGTTCTCTTCGGCGCTCATGCGACTGAGATCGCGCAATCGCCGGAAGTTTTGGCCGCGCTAGTTGCGGCAACATCCCAGGGCAGGGAGTGGAAGCTGCTGCCGGTCAACAGTGATCAGAATTGGGGCGCGGCTTCAACGCAGTTGGTACATGCGCTGATGGACGAACGTCCGCTGGCGATCATGGCTCTGGACCGTGACGCGGCTCATCTCGCTGAACAGTTGGCCCTCAAGGTCTTTGTGCCGGTGGTTGCATTGAGCAGCGACAAGAGGCTGACGTCTACCAATATTCCGTGGATATTCCGCTTGCCGGTTGAGACTACTCCGGCCTCAGCGATGGGGATGATTGAAGCGGCCGAGGCGCGGAGCGGAGCCAATCCAGAGCGGCTACGGGACGTTCTGGCATCCGGCGATTTACTCTCCGGCGTTGCCTTTCTGCCTACCGGCGAGCCGCGCGGAATCAATTGATTCTTGCTTCTCCCGCAATGCTACTTCTCGCCCAGTTCATACGGGACGGCGAAACGGCCAATTTGAATGAAAGCTTTGTCCGGCGGCCAAATGTGTAGGCTCTCGACGTGACTTGAACCGGTTATGCGATGCGCATCCGCTGCTCCAACCAGAGCGCCGGATGCGGCCTGGTTAAAGTGAACGGTCAGCACATCGCCAGCCTGCGAACGCGTCCACCCGAATGCATATTCACCTGGTTTGAGCAGAACGCCGCCGATGCGGATCGGCGATTGCACAATCAGGTAGTGCGAATACTTTCCCTCGGCGGAGTATCCGGCAGTGAGCAGCACAACCCCGGCGATGTAGTGGCCGCGGCTGTCCACGATGCCCGAGGCAGTGCGCATCTCGGTCTCGATGTGCTCCTTTTCCACCGGCGCGCGCGCGGGCAGCAGGGAGGCAAGCTCGGCGTCGCTAGCCTGCCGCCAGGCCGGTTTCTGCGCCTGGACTGCCAGAACAAGTGGCGACAAAAGCAGCAGAAAAACTCCGGAATAAATCAGCGCATTCTTCAACATTTTCTTCATGGCTTCGGCTTTCTGAGGGACTCAAGGGTAACTATCCCGCGCTGAATGGCTGCTGTTGCGGCCTGGGTGCGGTCAGTGACGCCGAGTTTGCCCAGCAGGCTGTTGATATGCGTCTTCACCGTGGCCTCTGAGATTTCCAACTCGGCGGCAATCTCCTTGTTGCTCTTGCCATGCACAATCTGCTCCAGAACGTCGAACTCGCGTCCGGTCAATTCCTCGGTTCCCATGCGCTCGGCCAGTTTCTCTGCAACCGCTGTGGGAATGTGCGATTTTCCCGCATGGACCATGCGGATCGTCGCGATCAACTGCTCGGAGGTCATGCCTTTGAGCAGGTAGGCACGCGCACCCGCTTGCAGCGCGCGATAAATGTCCTCATCTCCGTCATAGGTTGTGAGCACGATGAAGCGCGCCTGCGGCGTCTCCATACGAATGCGCTCAATGACCTCGACGCCGCTGAGACGCGGCAAACGCAGGTCGATCAACGTGATATTGGGCTGGTGCTTGCGAAACTGCGCGATGGCTTCGACCCCGTCGGCGGCTTGGCCCACCACTTCCAGACCATCCTCGACATTGAGCAAGGCCACTAGTCCCTGGCGCACAACATGATGGTCCTCAACGACCAGTACGCGTATCGATTCTTTGGTCACAGTTGCTCCTTCAAACGTTCTCTGGTATTTCTGGGCTGTGTTGCGCGCAGCCTAACGATTGTTCCTGCTCCCGGCTCGCTCGTAATCTCTAGTGTTCCGCCGATGGTGGCCGCACGCTCTTTCATTCCGGTCAGTCCAAAGTGTCCCGCTTGCGACGCACGCTCGGCGGTAAATCCTCGCCCGTCGTCGCGGACTTCGAGAGCAATGGCTTCCGATCCGTACTCCAGTTGCATACTCAAATTCCGCGCCCCAGCGTGCTTCTTTACATTATGGACGGCCTCTTGCGCCACACGGAGAAACTCTTGCTCCGTCTCAGCAGGCATTGGCCGATAGGCGCCGAAAATGCTGAACTTGGCCTCTAACCCGTGGCCGCCTTCATTCTCGACGATACGACGCAGACGGACCGGCAGCGTGGTTTCTCCAGAGTCCTGTGAGCGCAGCGCCCAGATGGATTGGCGCGCGTCGGCAAGCCCCTGCCGCACATAGCCGCGCGTGAGATCCAGATGCGCGGCCGCGTCCTGCGGCTTGTTCTTGCGCAGCAATTCACTGAGCACCTCCAACTGCACGGAGATGCCGACGTAGCCCTGAGCCAGCGTGTCGTGAATCTCGCGCGCAATGCGGTTGCGCTCGCCCAGCACGGCGCGGAACTCGCCTTCGGCGCGGCGCAATCGCAGACGCAGCAGCAGCACGATCATTGCAGCAAGGAGAGCCAGCAGCAGCGCATCGAACCAGAGTGTCTGATAAAAGTGCGGCCGCAGTTCAAAGGTAAGCGCCGCGCCATCGGTGTTCCAAAGGCCGTCGTTGTTGGCCGCCTGCACATGGAAGGTGTAGCGCCCCGGTGGAATGTTGGTGTAATAAGCGGAGCGGCGCGCGCCAGCCTCAGTCCAGTCGCGGTCAACGCCCTGCAGCATATAGCGGTAACGCACTTTTTGCGGCGCGGTAAAGCTCAGTCCGGCGTAGTCGAATTCAAAATGCACATGACCTGCGGGAATCACAACGGAAGATCCTGCTGCGCGCAAAGCTTGAGAGAAATCGTCCACGGCAAAGCGCTCGATTGTAACCGGCGGAGGAACGGCGTTCACCTGAAAATGCGCTGGGTCTACCTCGACCAGCCCCTTAGGTGTGGCAAACCAAAGCAGCCCATCCAGTGAGCGCCAAGCCGAGGGGTGGCTGTTAGTAGCCATCTCGCGGCTGCGCAAGCCATCGGCTGAGCCAAAGTCAATCCAATGCGAGCATCCCGCCGCCTGCACCGTCTTGCCTGTCTCGCCGCAATCGCAGCGGGCGATTCCGTTGGCGGTTGCAAACCAAAGATGACCGGCCTCATCGTCAAGGATGGCGTGGATCGTGATTCGATTCAATCCATCGTGCATCTCGGCGGAGAAGCGCTGCCCATCCCACAGGTTCCAGCCGCGATCCTGCGTACCGATCAGGAGCGAACCGTCTTTGCGGGCCAGTAGCGTCGTAATTACATTGCTTGAGAGACCGTTCGTCGTGGTGTAGTTTACGATCTGGCCGCCGCTGAGACGCGAAAGTCCGGCCAGTGTGGCCACCCACAGATCCCCTTTTACGTCCCGCACCATTGCTCCCACCAGATCACTGCCCAGACCGTTTGCATGCGTAAAAGTCTCCATGCGCAAAGCGGAAGGATTCCCGTCGACGTTGATCCAGTGCGTCAGTCCGTGCCGTGTGCCAATCCACAGTGAGCCATCGGCGTCGGCCAATAGCGAGCGAATGAAGTCGTCGGGCAGGCCGTCGGCGGAAGTGAATGCATCGATCTTGCCGCCGCGAATCCGGTTGAGGCCGTCCGGCGTTCCCACCCACAGATCGCCGCTAGATGCCGCGGACAGCGACAGAATCACATCACTCAGTAGTCCATTTTTTACCGTGAGGGCTTTTACCACGCCGCCTTTGCGCATTGCGTTTAGCCCACCGCCGTTGGTTCCCACCCATAGTGTGCCCGCACCGTCTTCGACGACGGCAGTCGTGGCGTCAGACGAGAGCCCCTCGCGCGCGTCCACTGTGCGAAAGCGCAGATCCCGCAGTATGTGCAGGCCGTCGCTTTCTGTTCCAACCCAGAGATTGCCTTCGCGGTCTTCAATGATTGCTAGGACGGAGGCTGACGCAAGCGGATCAGTGACAGGCAGCTTTTGCAGCTTGCCGTCGGACCATCGCGCCAGGCCAGCGTTGGTGCCAATCCAAAGGCTGCCTTGGCGGTCGGCAAAGAGCGTTTGGATGCGGCTGCCGGGGAGATCTTTTTGAACGGTCAGATGAGTGACTTCTCGGTGTGAGTTCTTTTCTTTGAGAAAAGTTAAATCGCTCCGAGTACCCATTACGAATTCGTCATTGGCCAGATTCTCCTCAAATTGGACTTGCTCTTGAGGCTCACCAGGTGAAGGTAAAGCTGTATGAGGCCACGCATCTACATTCCTCGCTTGCTCAAATCGATCTCCATTTTGTCTTGCAAGGCCCTGGTCTGTCCACAAATAGAGTGCACCTTTTTCATTCACTCCGGTAAGTTCCAGAATCCCGTTCCCCGGCAGTCCATCCTTTGTAGTGAAGGCCGTAACCACCCCATCCTTCCACCGTGCTAGCCCCTCGCTGGTTCCGATCCACAACGCCCCGTCGCGCGTCTCCAGCAAGCAGCGCACGTCGTTGCCAGGCAGCGCCGGCGATGAATTGCTGTCAAAGACCTGAAAGCCGTTGCCGTCAAAGCGAACCAGTCCCACTTCTGTTCCAAGCCAGACGAACCCATCCCGCGTCTGCACAAGCGCCTGAACCGTGTTCTGCGGCAGCCCATTTTCCATCATCCAAGACTGGCGGCCGTAGTTGGCCAGCGGAGTAGTTGGCTCCAACGCACGACTGGCAATCGTGCAGGCTAGTAGCAAAGCGCAAGCCAGCGGGAAGCGGAATAGAGCGAAACTAGAGAGAGAAAAATGCAAGCAATCGGCAAAACTTCCCACCCGAACGATCGAATTGGCGTGATTTTGGGCCACGAGAACGGGTAAAAACCCCTCAAAACAGGATTGGCAATACAAAAACTGTACACCTTGACGATGAGTGATAGGGATTGGGACGCACACAATCCTACGCAAACTATCGCAAGAGAGGCCGCCGCATCTCTCCACCTTAAGATGGAGGTCAACCTCACTCGAATGGCTCAAGACACTGCGTCATTCTGCCGATACTCTGTTTATGTCATCAGGATTGGTCTCCTGACAAGGTTTTCATGAGCTTCACTTTCGGGTGGCCGCCCATCACTGGGCCGCCACCCGATTTCTTTCTGCTTCAGGGCTTGTCCGCCGGAATCGTGACTGGGCACGGTTGGCCGTCGCACAGAGCCCCAGTAATTCCTCGGCTTTCAATGATGGTATAAATTCGGTTCGCAGCAGGTAGTTTGACAAATTCCTTGAATCCAGAGGGCCAATGAATCTCAGCAGTTCCGGCATCGATCGCATCGCCCAGTCCAAAATGCACACGAAGGTCATTAGAAGAAAGATAACTGCCGCCGCTCAGGACGTCCTCGCGCTGGCGCATCCCATCTGCCGCCAGATACACGGTAGCTCCGACCGCATCGCGAGGGCTCTTTGCTCCTCCCACGAGCCGCAACTCCACCCAGTTGTGACGATCCGCATTCACATTGCGCAGCAGTGCCGGAACTCCATCCATATTGTTCATCACTACGTCGATCTTGCCGTCGTTGAAGATATCGCCGAATGCAGCCCCCCGTCCAACGCTGACAACCGCCAGCCCAGTGCCCTCAACCGCGGGAACTAACTGAAACTTGCCATTGCCCAGATTGCGATAGAGCAGCGGCCGCTCGGCATAACTCATTCCCCAATCCGGATGCTGATCGACCTGCGGATAAACATGGCCATTTACGATAAATAAGTCCTTCCAACCGTCATTGTCGTAATCCAGAAACCCATCCGCAAAACTTACAAATGGGATGGAAGACTCGGCAATCCCGGACTGATAACTCACGTCCGTAAACGATCCCGTTCCATCATTCTGAAAAAGCACCTTGTAGTCGTCCGCGAATGTTGTGCTCACAATCGAAAGATGGCCGTTGTTCTCGTAGTCTCCGGCGGCAATACCCATATTTGCCACCTCGCGCCCACTCTCATTGAGCGCAAAACCATTCGCATAACTCATATCTTCAAAAGTACCGTCGCCTTTATTCATATATAAGTAATTCGGAGTGGAATCGTTCGCCACGAGGAGGTCGGGCTTTCCATCGCCGTTCACATCGGCAAACAGGACACCCAAGCCATAGTAACCATTAGGATCATCCACGCCAAGTTTCTTGCTTACATCGGTAAAGGTGCCGTCTCCGTTGTTATGGAAGAGATGATCGTGTTCGCCCTTCAGGCCGCGCGGACCGCAGAGCACGGGCACCGCGCGGTACTGGCATACTGTATAGCTGACAGCCTTCGACCCCGAGACCGGAGGGTCCGATAAGTCGATCTGCGCATAGCCTGCGACAAAAAGATCCAGCCGCCCGTCACTGTCGTAGTCGCCGAAGGTGGCGCCTGTAGACCATGTTCCGACAGTAACTCCGGCCTTTTCTCCCACATCGGTAAAGGTACCGTCGTGATTATTATGATAGAGGCGATTCTTTCCGTAGTTAGTTACATAGATATCCGGCCAGCCATCGTTATCGTAATCCGCTACCGCGCACCCGTAACCCCAGCGGTCGTTTGTCACTCCGGCTGTAGCTGTAACATCGGTGAAGGTTCCATCGTGGTTGTTATGGAAAAGTGCTGCATGGGGAGCCGCAGCTTTACCTGCGAGCGCATCGTAAGTTGAACCGTTCACGAGATAAATATCCAGCCATCCATCGTTGTCATAGTCCAGAAGGCATACACCGGGGCCTTTGGCTTCCAGAATCAGGCGCTTTGCCGGAGTGCCTGCAAGATGATGCCAGCTTGTAAGTCCCGCCTGCCGGGCAATGTCTTGAAAGATAATTGGCCCGGATTTAACAAAGCCGCCGGCAGTAATTGGACGGTGCTGGCTATCGAAATCCGCTTTCTGAGGGCCAGCGCTGGCCATTCCACTTAGAGCAGGCTGTTTGTTGCCTTGCTGCTCTTGCTGAGAAACAATTGCCGCCGGATAACCAAGAAAAAGCGCCGAAGTCATAAGTACGGCAAAGAACCGATACCCGTGCGACAAAGCGAAACCCTCCACGCTTTGAAGTATACCGTAGCCAGCGATTGCTTCCAGTTCTTCGCTATTGCTTCCGGCTCCGGCAGGCGCGTAGATAAGCAAGCAGATCGTCCATATCCTGACCCTGCAAGTCTTCGCCAAAGGGCGGCATCAGCTTGCTGCCGTTTGCAATCTGCCGCTGCATCCGCACCTTCTTCATCCGTCTGCCCACGCCGGATAAGTCCGGTCCTTTATGGCCGCCAGCGTTGCCAATTGCGTGACAGTGCGCGCATCCACTTTCGTTGAATATTGCCGCGCCGTGCGCTCTCCGGCTGCCGCGCGAATATGCGGCGGCGGACGAGCAAGCGAGCAGCAGGGCAAAAACAGCTAAAGATAACTTCATTGCGCGCCCGCTCCTTCACTCTCGGCAGACTGTCCCTCAACATTGCTGTGCTTGTGCCAAGGCACACTCTCCGAAGTGATCTGCGGATGCTTGCGCAGGAATTCCAGCGCGTAGGTGCTGGCTGTGGGGTCGTCTTTCTGATCAGCGAATGCAGTTGCCTCGCGCGCAGCCTGCTCTTTCAGGCCGAGGCGACGATAGACGATAGAAAGGATGTAATGCGCAGCCAGGTCGTCGGGATCGATGGATTGAAGCATCTCGTATTCGCTCCGCGCCTCATCGTATTTATGTTGCTGATAAAGAGAGAAGCCCAATTCGCGATGCGCATCGCGCGAGCGCGGGAACTGCGCCGTTACCTCGCGCAGGTCACTGATCGCAGTATCCAGATGCCCCTGCGTACGCTCCACCAATGCAAGATAATACAGCGCGCGAGCGTTGCGTGGAGCTAACTGGAGAGCCTTCTCCAAGTGGGCGCGCGCATCGTCGTAACGCTCCCACTGAAAATCAGCGATGGCGATATTTGTAAATGCATCGGCATAATCGGGCCGCAGTGCAGCAACATGCTGGAAGGCTAGCGCACTGGCCGCGTACTGCTGCGCATCGAGTAATCCAATACCATAGTTATTCCAGCGCATCCACTCTTTGTTGTCCAGCGGATCAGGCGGCGCTGCAATATTGGAGCCCAACACAAATGTGCGTGTGCGCGACGCAACCTCAACTACCGGCATCTCGTAGTGCTTGGCCATTTCAACGTCGATGAAGTGCTGATTGAAACGGCGGTAGTTGATCTTTGCAGACACTGTAATTGGACCAACGGCATTCGTAGGCACTCTGAATTCGTAACGCACGATCTGCGAGCGGCCCGACTGAATTGTATTGTTATAAGCCACGACTCTGGTGTCCCAAACCTGATGAAGATCGTTCAATCCACCGTTCTTGTTTACCAGGCGATTGGTAAAGCTGTGCGCGCGCGGATCAAGCGATCCATCAGCACGCAGCGCACCAGAGTGCATTAGAGTGCGGCCTGCCGCATCTTTCGCATCAAACTCGACCCAGCTCTCATAGAAATCCCTCTGCTCCGGAACATAACTATGAGCGATGCCTTTGTTTTGCAGCACGACAGATGCTGTTAGCACATCGCCAGGAGTTATCTCGAAGTTTTGATTTCCCAGAGGCGCAACAAGATTACCGCCATTGCGCTGTATCCCGAATATATCCACATTAAAGACACCATTGCGCAGAAATGCCAGAGTCTTCTCCATCTGCTCGTCGTAGCCGTAATACTTGGAAAGAACGGTATTAGCGCCAAGCCAGCGATGCGAAGCGAGCTTGCCATCCTTGGCTCCATAATCGGGCAACTCAATTTCTTCCGCTTTCATATGGCAAGTCTGGCAGGTAGAAACCTGATCCTTGACGTAAAAAGGAAGCGGAGACTGCTTTGCGAAGGAAGATAATTGCCATTCATCGGACAAAAAGATAGCGCGCTGCCACTTATAGTCATTCAGCATTTTGGGCAGTGCGGCTTTGTGGCAGGCAGCGCAAAAGTCACTTGTTCGGTAGAAGTCTTTCATTACAGCCTTTGAATGCCGGTCGAGATGCGCCAGTATCTCTTTGTCTGAAATCTCGCCGTATATGGGATTCCCATTCTCGTCCACGATAGCAGCCGATTGCCCAAGCACCCAACTTCCCGTTCCGTACGAACTTACTCTCTGGATGGAATGGCAGACCGAGCAGGTAATACCGTCCGCGTCAAAGGCGCGATCGACCGGCGAGTTTTGCGTCAATGCGCCGGATGTCAATGCGATGGGATTATGGCAGCCCTCGCAGTGACGCGTAAACTCGACCCCTTTTTCCCTGCGCAACGCGTTGACATTTTTGACGTACCATGGAGCGCGAAAGGAGTTGGCATGCGCCGTCTGTCGCCACTCCGCGTGCGCTTCCTGGTGGCAGTGGCCGCAATACTTTGCCGAGAGGAAGCTTTTTGGGTCGATAAACTGACCCGTGTCCGTAGTAGCGTACGACGGGAGAAAAGGCTGATCCGCGCCAAAGCGGTAACTATAGTGCTCGCTGGTCAACTTAGAATAGATAGACCTTTGTGCTGTGGGCGCGTCATCAACGGCAGCGCGGACTTGTATCGTTCGGTCTCTCAGTAAACAGCAAGCGAAGGCACCTGCAATTACGAAGAAACAGGCAAAGCGGAATTCACGATTGGATGCGAAAGCAAGTTTTATTCTGACCGCGATGTTGGAAAACTTCACTGGATTTGACCTCCGGCGTTTGTTAAGCAAGAATTGCCAATCGAACCAGGCACACGAAATACACCGCTCCGGACCCTATGGTTTTAGTCCCTGGCCTTCTTTGAGAATTACTATCCGATCGATCTGCGGAGCCGGGAAATGCTCCGTGACACCACCTGGCCAATGAACTTCAATATCATCGACGGCAGTCGCATCGCCAATTCCAAAGTGCACGCGCGGATCGCTGCTGGACGCATAACTTCCACCGGATAAAACATCGCCGCGCTGGCGCATCTTGTTAGCGGTAAGATAAAGAGTCGCGCCAATAGCATCGCGCGGACACTTTGCTCCGCCGACAAGCTTAAACTCAATCCAATGGTTTTTGTCAGGTGAGACATTGCGCAGAAGCGCCGGCGAGCCATCCATGACATTGATAACTACATCGAGCTTCCCATCGTTAAATAAATCGCCGATGGCTAGCCCGCGTCCCACATAGGTTTGCGCAAGCGCGGTTCCCTCGACCGCCGGCATCAACTCGAATTGCTTGCCGCCAATATTGTGAAAGAGCAGAGGCCGCTGGGCAAAGCTGGTTCCCCATGGTTCCTTGTCGACTATCGGATAGACGTGTCCGTTGGCAGCAATCAAGTCCTTCCAGCCGTCATTGTCATAGTCAAAAAACGCATCGCCCCAACCTAGAAATGGAACAGTGGGCTCAGCAATTTTGAGTTGATAACTGATATCTGTGAAATTCGCATCGCCTTCATTTCGGTAAAGCGGCTTGTAATCGTCGGAAAAGGTTGTGTTATACAAATCAATTAATCCGTTGTTCTGATAGTCTCCAGCAGCAATTCCCATTGTGGCTGTTTCGCGGCCATTTTCATTGAGGGCATAACCCGACGCGTAACTTATATCGTCGAAGGCACCATCGCCCTTGTTGAGATAGAGGTAATTCGGAGTCGAGTCATTGCCGACAAGCAGATCCGGCTTTCCATCGTTATTGACGTCGACAAAAAGCGAAGTAAGTCCGTAGTACCCATTGGAGTCAGCGACGCCTGCCTTCTCGCTTACGTCGGTAAAGGTGCCGTCGCCATTATTGTGGAAGAGATGATCGGGCTCGCCTTTCAATCCACGCGGGCCGCAAGAGACATTTTCTCCGCGAAACTGGCAGAAGCTGAATGCAACGCCCTTATCGCCGGAGGCTGGCGGATTGGTCATGTCATAGTGAACATATCCGGGGACAAAAAGGTCCAGCCTGCCATCGCCGTCGTAATCTCCCCAGGTAGCGCCAGTGGACCAGTTACCCAGAGCAACGCCTGCTTTTTCCGCTACGTCGGTAAAAGTTCCATCGTGATTATTGTGATAGAGCCTGTTTTTTCCGAAGTTAGTGACGTAGATATCCGGCCAGCCGTCATTGTCATAATCCGCAACCGCGCAGCCGAAGCCCCACCTGCCATTAGTGACACCTGCCTTTTCGGCGACATTCGTAAAAGTTCCATCGTGATTATTGTGGAATAACGCCGCGTGCGGCGCAGCGGCTTTCCCGCTCTCGGCGTCATAAGTGGATCCGCTCACCAAGTAGATATCGAGCCAGCCGTCGTTGTCATAATCGAGTAGACAGACACCCGAGCCATTGGCCTCGATAATGAATTTCTTTTCCGGTGTCCCCATGATGTGCTTCCAGGTGCTCAACCCGGCCTGGCGGGCAATGTCTTGGAAAAGGACCGGGCCATCTTTGACGAAGCCCCCGGCGGTGATTGGCCGGTGCTCCGCGTCTAGCATGGCCGGATGCGCGCCACCGGTATTGACGCCACCCACGGCGGAAGGCTGCCCGCCCTCACGTGGCTTGTCCGACTGCGTGTCTGCTGCATGAGCGTCTGGAGTAGTGGACTGCGCCGCAAAACGATTCGGGTCAGCAAGGAGTGCGAGGCAAACCGCCCAGACCGTAATACTGGGAGCGGAGCGGATGCAAGCACAGAATTGAAGCCTTCCATCCAGTACGCGAAGCGCACGGGAAACAAGAGACAAAAACGTCAAAAGACGCTGGGGAATCAGCGCAGTCATGCGGCCTCCGAAATAGCGACATTCAAGACAATACACGATGCGCCCATCTGGCAGACTCCTCCAAAAGGTGGAGCGCTGCAAGAACGCAGGGGCGCTGGACGAAGCCGCGAGAGGCGATGAAAAGGGCCGTGCGAGCAAAGAAAAAGCCCCGTCGCCCGGCGAGCACTCAAGAGGTGCGGATAGGGCTTCTTTGCGACGAATGAATTGAATGGCCGAACGATTCTTCCGGTGTGCGATCCTCGCGACGAGGGCGCCTACGAGTGCCCCGCGCTTTGAGCAGCTGCACCTTGTCGCAAGTGGAACATTGCCAAGGAAAATAACCGAAGAGAGGAGCCAGTTTGATGCGGAAGAAGCCTTCCCGTTGAATTCGGTGAATCTTATGGCTCTTACACTTGGAACAGACCATGTGCTTTCACTCCGTGAGATAGCATAAATGGGGTTAACTGCCAATTATAATCAGATGAATAAAAAATGTCTCGCAAAAAGAAATGTGAGACGCTCAGCCGGAAGCGATATGCATTTCCCCAATGGGTAGAAGAAGATAGCGGGCTTCATTTTCCCAATCGCCCAGCCAAGGAGGCGGACTTTGGAACCAGTTACCCTTACCAGCATCCAGTCGGCGCGGGCGCGCATCGGCGAGGCCATCTACCTCTCGCCGTGCCAGCTTTCCAGCGATCTCTCCGCGGTAACTGGCCTGCCGCTGCACCTGAAGCTTGAGAACCTGCAACGTACCGGCTCCTTCAAGGAGCGTGGCGCGCTGAATAAGCTGCTCACCCTCAGCCAAGCTGAGCGCGAGCGCGGCGTCATTACCGCCAGCGCCGGCAACCATGCGCAGGGCGTAGCCTTCCACGCCTTTGCGCGCGGCATCAAGGCGCAGATCGTAATGCCTCTGGCAACGCCGCAGATCAAAGTCGCCGCTACGCGCGGCTTTGGGGCTGAGGTTATTCTGCATGGCGCAAGCTACGACGAAGCCTGCGACGAAGCGCTGCGCCGCCGCATCGAAGCGGGCCAGACTTTTATTCATCCATTCGACGACGCCGAGGTCATTGCCGGACAGGGAACCATCGGCCTGGAACTGCTGGAACAGGTGCCTGACATTGAGGCGGTTGTGGTTCCGATTGGTGGCGGCGGACTGATCGGCGGCATTGCCTGCGCGCTCAAAGAGACCGACCCGAGGATTCGCGTGATTGGAGTCGAACCGGAGACGCTGCCCTCGATGCTGCGCGCTCGCGAGGCTGGCTCTCCGGTCACTATCTCCGCAGAGGCTACCATTGCCGACGGCATTGCCGTGCGCCGCGCCGGCGACCTGACACTGCCGCTGGTCTCCCGCTACGTGGACGAGATTGTCACCGTAGACGACGAGGAGATTGCCAGCGCCATCCTGATGCTGCTGGAGCACGAGAAGACACTGGCCGAGGGCGCAGGCGCAGCGGCATTGGCCGCTCTGCTTCAGTCCAAGGCCAATCTGCGTCATCGCCGCACTGTTGTGCTGGTCACGGGCGGCAACATCGACGTGACGCTGCTGGCCAAGATCATCGAGCGCGGCCTGGTCAAGGATGGACGCCTGCTGCGCATCCGAGTTCACTTGCAAGATCGCCCTGGCGCGCTGCTGGCGCTTACGCAGATTCTGGCCCGCGAGCGCACCAACATCGTCGAGACCATCCACAATCGCGCATATTACGGCGTCAGCCTTGGCGATACGGTAATTGACGTGACGCTGGAGACGCGTGGAGCCACTCACATCACGGCCATCAGCCATGCCCTGCGCGAGGCCGGTTTCCGCTTCGAGAGGATTCAATAGGAGACAATGTACAGCCCCAGTTTCAATCAAAGTGCCGACCGCGCCGTTCTCATTGAGGCGATGCGCGCCTATTCCTTTGCTATTCTCTTCGGCCCGCAATCGGGCGCGGAAGGCGCAACGCCGCTGGCAGCGACACACCTGCCGCTGGTGGTCAAGGACGAAGGTCCGCACGGCCTGCTCGAAGGCCACTTTGCCCTCGCAAACCAACATTGGCGGACTCTGGCCGGACGAGAGACGCTGGTGGTTTTCTCCGGGCCGCACAGCTACGTTTCGCCCACGCTCTACGCCGATCCGCTCTCGGTTCCCACCTGGAATTACATTGCGGTTCACGCCTACGGCACGCTGGAATTGGTGGAGGACGAAGCGGGCAAAGATGCCGTGCTCGCCAGTCTGATTCAAGCCCATGAACCGGGATTCGAGGAGAACTGGCGCGCAATGCCAGAGGAATTCCGCCACTCGATGCTGGCGGAAATCGTTGGCTTCCGCATCCCCATCGGTCGCATAGAAGGCAAATTCAAGCTCAGCCAGAACCGCGACACAGCTGATCGGGACAAGATATGGGCCAGCAGCGCTGTGGGAAGCAGCGACCAGCAATCTCTGGCCGACTGGATGACGCGGCTGGGAGAATGACGATTGCTTGCCGGCATCGTTTCGCATCGCCGCCGCTTTTGCTATACTTGTTGAGTTCACCACAGTGCGGAGGTGGCGAAATTGGCAGACGCACCAGCTTGAGGTGCTGGCGCCCAAAAGGCATAGGGGTTCAAGTCCCCTCTTCCGCACCAAAATTCTTTCGTCCGGGTCAGCCGGACTGACCTGGAAAGCAGCTTTCAACATGAATATCCTCTTCGGTTTTGTCGTCTTTCTGCACGTGCTGGTGTGTTTCTTTCTGATCGGCGTTGTGCTCCTGCAACAGGGCCGCTCGGCCGATCTGGCCGGCGCTTTTGGCGGCCAAGGTTCTCAGACGGCCTTTGGCCCGCGCGCCGCGGCCAACGTGCTCACGCGGCTCACCACTTGGTCCGCGGTCATCTTCATGTGCACCTCCATCACGCTGACTATCCTCTATCAGCGCTCTTCCGGCGGCGCGCACTCGGTTCTCTCCAACACGAAAGCCGCGCCTGTCTCGGCTCCGGCCAAGTCAGGCAAGTAAAAGATTGTTCCGCTAATCAGGAATTGAAAAGCCGCCGGATCGAGTTCCATGGAACTCGATCCGGCGGCTTTT
>JBEKDN010000013.1:0-36746 GCA_050014335.1 Occallatibacter sp.
CTCTTCCAACGAACGCGCGAACCCTAGCTCTGGATCCTCTAGCATACTGTCGAAGACGGCCACAGAGAAGCCTCTTTCGCGCGCGGCAGCCGCAGCATAGAGTGTGCCGAGCGGGGGGTAAGGCTGCCCACGCTCGAATTGCTTGGAATCGTAGGCGAGGTGATAGGCGTGAGTAAAAAGGACATCAACTGTTCTGATGCCTGTAAATCCGTTATTCATTAGCTTATTGAACCTCCCGTTAGCGCACGCCATCCCGCTCTCCGAAAGCACAGACCGCATCGGTGCAGTCACTGTACAAAGCCGACCAGCCGTAGGCTGATCCCGACAAAACGCGTCCAAGATGTCTTTACTCGAAATCTTCTTCAACCTTTTTGAATTATCCGTTTAATTTCTTTCTTGCTTGTCACGGCCTTGTCATCGCTTTGTCATTTTCGCATTGCCCGTAATTCTTTAACGGAGTTTCAAAGTATTCTTGACCCAAGAAGGTAATAGAAGAAGTGATGGTCGATTACGAACACAATCCGGCAGAGTACTCCAGGACGCTTGGCCTTGCAGGTCGCGCATTTTCGTTCAATACGAATTCATTTCGTATTCTGGATCTTGCCGGCGCGTTCTTTTCACCACGTCCAGATGAGAAATCACATAGGCTTGAGGCGGTAATTACGCTGCTTGTGAGGAATCGGCGAGGAGTTACCGGCGTTACTTCCAACTTTCCCCTCTTTAGAGGAAGGAATGAATTTGTTCACGCCGACTACGGGCTTGACGGCTCTGTCTGGTTCGATTTAAAAGCGCGCGAAGTTGTGGGCGCTTTGTCGGACCAGATAATTGCTGATGAAGGATTCTTTCGCCGTGCCGTACTGGCGGTCATTGCAGGTATTCTCGCCCCGTCTTTGGGCGTGATCGTGCTGCATGCCGGTTGTGTGGTGCGCGAGGGAAAGGCTATTTTGCTTGCGGCTCCATCCGGCGTGGGAAAATCGACGCTCTCTCTCTCTCTTGCGACGCGGGGATGGAGTCTACTTTCCGACGATTGGAGCTTTGTCGCGGATGTTGCGAACGGATTGATCGTATGGGGCATGCAAACTACAATCAAACTCCTTCCCGATGCTGCGCTTCACTTCCCAAAGCTCTTGGCCCTAACACCCGCAATTGCTTTAAATGGAGAATTGTCTTTTGAGATCGACCCTTGGACATATTTTGGCGTTGAGCGCTCGACCCAAGTAGCACCGTCCGCGATCGTTTTCTTAAACCGAGACTCCTCGAGAATCAATGAGCATGGCTGTGACATATCCTACTCAACTAAAGAGGGAACAATGGATGCTCTCCTTGACGACATCGAGGAGCAACCGGAAGAGATTGTAAGAGGAGCAGGTAGTCGAAAGGCGATAATGCACCAGCTTTGCTGTCTTCCCTCCTTACAAGTGCGCTTTTGTGGCGAGCCAGCGGCTGTCGCTGCGGATTTAGATCAGGTACTTACGGAGCTTATCTATGCTTGAGAAAGGTTTTAATATCGCCAAAGCGCATGTGGCCGCAGCCACCGACCTGTTACACAGGCGCGTTCCATTGCCGTATTCGTATCAAATTGCATTAGAGAACACTGTAGGACGCATCATGACAGATTCAAAATTGATTTATAAGGCTCTTCAGTGCTTGGGAGAGCATGGCAGTCATCCAGTAAGCGAGGTGAATGCGGAATGGGAGATTGCGGTTGAGGATCACAGTGTGCCACGACTAGCTCATACCATCGAACTTGCGGGAAACTCCATAGAGGTTCACCGTATCGGGCCCAGTCGTGCCGTTCGTATGGAGAATGGTTCATGGTTTGCGCACACTCCTCCATCGCTTTGCGGAGTGGGATTTGCGATCGTCAATGGAAATGAACGGGAACAGACTGATCAATTGTCCACCTATCTTCACGCGGTTAGGCACCTTGTTGGCGAGACCAGTGTGCAATCGATTTCACCCCTGGCAGGCGAGGTGTTCGTATGAGCAGGAGATTTCTATCGATTGTTGTACGCGCTCTTCAGTTTTCTAATATTGAGGCTGGTTACTATTCACGGTCGGATCTCACGAAGAGTGGTCTGTTTCAACTCTCTGAGCGGCAATGGTCGCGGCAAATGGGTATGCTCGATAGGACGGGACTTACGTTACCTCTATATTCCCGGTTGCTGGAAAACATGTCGTATGCCTATCTCCCGTCGCAAGTTCTTAGAGGACTCGAAAAGCGACGGCGCGACAACGCGAGCAGAATGAACGCTATGCTGTTGACATTTAGGCAGGCGGTTGAGGCATTGCAACAGGCCCACGTTCCCTTTATCTGCTTAAAGGGGTTCAGCCTTATACCAGAGTACTTGGCAGATTTATGGCAGCGTCACCAGATCGATTTCGATCTGCTCGTCGCACCGAGAGATGCACTCAACGCGCAGGGTGTACTTGAAAAGCTTGGCTATAAACTAACCGCCGTGGATGGGGAAGAGAGAAGATTGCGCATCCCTGTCCTTCACTCACTCCCACATAACGCCTACCTATATCGCATTCAGGAAGGTGCTGCGATTGAACTGCATTCGTACTTCTGGGAGACTGGAACGAAAGCGCTTTCACTGCGATGGCCGATAGATGTCTTCGAACAAGCAGAGATGCATACTGTCGGATCTGTATCTTTTCTGCGCATGGCGCGGCAGCATGCATTTCTATATCAGGTTCTTCATGTTTTTCGGCACTTCATGGGATCGTGGACGCGCCTTCTTTGGCTCTATGAAATCGCCGTTTATATGCACAAAAATCGAGATGACGCAGTGCTCTGGCAGAAGGTCCAGGCAATCGTCTCTGTAGATGCACAGTTGGCGGAAGCGGTTGCGCTTGTTCTGTTATGTGCTCAGGACTTATTTGCCTGCCCTGTCCCATCGGCGCTCGGAAAAATCTGCTCTCTGCCTATCAATTCGCCCGTATATCTTTGGGTTGAACGATATGCGCATCAGTGGCTTTTAGCTGACATGCCAGGAAACAAACTCAACCTCCTTTTGCAGCGGCACTATTGTTCCGATAACCGTGCTTGGCGGCATTATATTGCCGACCGTCTGGCTCCGCGCGGAAAGAGGCCGATGCTTTGTGAGGGCCTTGATGCGGATGTAGCGAAAACTTTAGCGTATCGGGCGGACAATCTTCGATTTCTGGTTTCCCGTATTTGGCATCATCTTAAAACTGGCGTGGGATTTGCTTTGGCCAGCATACCGTGGGAAATAAATATGCGGAGGAGCCAGGATGCCATTACTGCAAATAATCTTCGTAGAGGTGAATTATGATGGCAAATGCCGGAATGACCACTACATTTCGGAGATTACGCTCATTGACTGAATTGTCGATGTTAGTCCTGTTGCTGGCGCTCTTCGTATTCAAAGCGTTGGTTCCAGCATGGAAAACTTTACGAAGCGACTTTCCGAATTATTATATTGTGGCCCGTCTACTTCACCAGCACTATGTCATGGATAGAATATACGACTGGGTATGGCTTCAGCGCGTGAAGGATCACTGGTCTATCCCGCAGCCTTTGGTAGGTTTTGTTGGGCTTACGCCTTTCTCAGCATTGCCAATTCTTCCCTTAGCATGGCTCGATGCCTTGGAGGCGAAAAGGGTTTGGCTGATATTAAATCTCGTCGTTATGGCGACGTCCCTTTTCGGATTGTGGCAACTTACAGCGCTGAGAATCCAGCATATCGCATTTATCGCATTCCTTGCCATCATCCCTTTGCGAAACAACTTCCTATTAGGACAGATGCACATGATTGTGTTTGGACTGTTGGTGCTGGCTTATTGGTTTGATACACGCAAGATGTGGCCCGCCTGCGCATTGACTCTCGCTGTCGCGGCTTCGCTAAAAATCTATCCTGCATTTTTTGTCTTCTTTTTCCTTCGCAAGCGTCAGTGGAAGCCGGCAATTTTGTTGATTTGCGCTACTATTGCCATCTTCGCAGGGGGTTTTCTGATCTTCGGTATGCCTGTCATGCGCGCATTTTTGGTCGAGCAGTTTCCTCGCATGCTACGCGGCGAAGCCATGGACCCGTTTAGTCTCACGACACCGTCAGCCTCATGCCTGTTTCACCGCCTTTTCCTCATGCAGCCGCAATTGAATTCTCGTCCGTTCATTTTTTCTCCGTTGCTTTTTGCCATCCTCTATCCGCTTTGGCAACTCAGTTTGCTCACTACCACATCACTTGCATTGTCTTCCGAGGAGGGCGATTCTCGACGCAGAAGCTTGGAATGGGCCGCATTCACATGTCTTTTGCTCGCTCTTTCGACCGAACCGGCGTCTTATCACCGCGTAACGCTCATTTTTGTCGCAGTTCTGGCGGCATATGGAATGGTCGGCTTCTGGCCTAAAACGATGATGCTCGGGTGTTACTTTATCGCATGTAATATTCATTTGTCCGTCTCCTTGATGCCTGCGATTCTGAGTTTATTGCTAGATTTTTTTCCGTACTGGGGAATACTGGCAATGCTGGTATGTCTATTGGCTGTGTTAGGCGGCCGTCTTCATTCTCGGTCGACGTCGTGGCCTCTTAGGCGTGTCGCATGGATGCTGGCCGGGTTTGAAATTGTTTGGAGTGGCGCATCGGCAATTGAATTTGTTCACGCACAATCATTGAATAACACTAACTATCTGAAGGAAATTAGAAACGGTGCGTATGCTCAATTCTCTTCGCATCAGGTAGGCAATCACTTACTTACGGTCGCAATGTTTTGTGAAGGCTATCGTGTCGAAGACGAAGATGGGCGGCGTTATCAGACTGCAAAAGATGGAAGCGAAGAAGAGCAACTAACAATCGCCTCATCTCCTGGCATTCCTCAAGTATGGATTGAAGCAATTAGTGAAGGAAACTCGCGTTTGATCGAGTTGCCAACGATATCAACCGGCAGGTTAATTGAGCCTATCGCTACCATCTTGAATGGAGAGTCACCCGCTCTGTCGGCTGATGGACGCAGCCTTGTCTTTCTCCTCGAAGTCAGAGGCGCAGGTCGTGCGTGGATGGTTCATCTCGACGAAACCGGTCGAGTTTTGGATTCACCAGTCCCTGTTACTCCCGAAGATATGAATGTCTCTGAGGTTTCGTTCGCAGGGTCCAGCGTGATTCTGTTCTCTGCCGTAGAGAAAGGTATTTCGCGCCTTTTTGTAACTCATTTTGGCGAGACACCCCGAAGAATCTACCCAATGGGCGATGCAATGGACTCACCAGCAGTGAATATGGAAGAAGGCCTGACGATCTATCGCAGGCTAGATAGCGGATACTGGCACATATTTATGAATAACTCATTGATTGGGGGAGCCGTGAGAGTGACGACTGGTGATTGTAGCGCCTATAACCCTGCCTGGATCGGCGCCACCACTCTGGTCTATGACAGCGATTGCGGACGAGGCATGGGTCTAGGCGCTTTGGCCATCAGATCGCTAGGAATTGTTCCCGAAAAGACTGGCAGTTTAAAGACATTCGCGATTTCAACCAACCGCCCGCATAACGAGGCACGTCAATGAGCAATGCCATCGACTCAGTCCCTGAAAGGCCGGCTAGTGAGTACCTGGTGAAAGTAGGCGCAGGTGTGCGGCCTGCACTTACGGTTATGGATTTGTTGAAATTGCTCGTTGATCGATGGCGTTTTCTGGTCAGGGCTGTAGTTATCGGTACTGCTGCGGGCTTGGCACTTGCGTTTTTGTTACCCACGCGGTATACAGCCGTAACCACGATTCTGCCGCCGTCATCCTCATCCTCGCTGGCGTCTATCTTTGCCGCACAGTCCGATGAGTTGGGAGCCCTCGCCGGAATTGCCGGAAGCAACTTTGGACTCAGAAGTCCAGCTGAGGTTTGCCGCATTATGTTGAGAAGCCGCACGGTTGAAGACGCCATCGTTCAACGTTTTGAATTGATGCGCGAGTATAGAAAGAAGCGAGAGTCCGATGCTCGAACTGCGTTGGAGCGCAGAACCTCGGTTACGCTCAACATGAAGAGCGGTGTTATAGCCATTTCCGCAATGGACGGGGACGCGGTACGCGCTGCGGAGCTAGCAAATGGTTATGTCGAAGAGTTTAAGAAATTCTCGGCCTCACTTGCTATTACAGAGGCGAGTCAGCGACGCCTCTTCTTTGAGCAACAACTTCTTGGCGCCAGAGGGAGCTTGACTCAGGCGGAGGAAGCACTAAAGAATATACAACAAAGCACGGGAATATTGGAGCCCGCGGGCGCGTCGAAAGCCTTGCTTGAAAGCGCAGTCGCAATTCGAGCACAGATTGCCGCCAAGCAGGTGGCGCTTCGCTCCATGCGCACTTATGCAACTGAGAACAATCCCCGTCTGATTCAAGTGGAACAGGAGACAGCAGCGCTTGAGTCGCAGCTTGCAGAGCTAACTGGAACCAGTCCCGAGACCGCGGACGATCCACTAGTGCCCAGGGGTGAAATGCCAGAAGCGGGTGCCGAATACCTACGCCGATTGCGCGATGTCAAGTACAACGAGTCGATCGTTGCGCTACTTGCCAAGCAGTTAGAGATAGCGCGTCTGGACGAAGCAAGGCAAGGCGCAGCGATTCAAGTTATAGATTTGGCTGTGACGCCCGACAAAAGATCATCTCCGAAACGGTTGGCGATTCTGCTTGCATCAATCATTTTCGCTTTTTGTTCGGCGAGTTTTTGGATCGTCTATTCATCGAGAGATTTAAAGATTCCCATAAAGCGAGCAGCATACAAGAGCGCCTTGTTTCTAGTCGCACTGTTTGGCGTCACTCATTTTATGGTGGCGCAGACTTTGGAGACTTCGGATAACCCTGACGAATCTGTATCTCCTTCGATTAGAGCATACGGCTCTGGAGAGAATTCTTGTGCGGAAATTCAACAAAATCCATATGATGTTCCTTCAAATCGTCAAAACCTGGTCGATAGCTCCAGGACTTCGTCAAAGTCGGAACGACCTGGTGTAGAGGAGCTTAGGAATCTTGAGCATAGATCTGCGGAGGCTGCAAGAAATCAAAGTCGGCGCGGCCGGGTCGCGCAAACGCTCGAGCCGCATACGGAGTTTGAACAAATGGCTGCCGACTCGGCAGGTCGCACTTTGGCGGTTTTTGGTCGCTCATTGTTTACAGAGCCCGCGACGACGTTTGCCCCCTCCAGCGACGTCCAGGTTCCAAGCGATTATATTCTTGGACCTGGCGATGAACTGCGCGTTCAAATATGGGGCCAGATCGATGCCGATTTGCGCATCGAAGTTGACCGCCTAGGGCGCATATATCTGCCTCATATTGGCGACGTACCAGTTACTGGCGTTCGCTATCGAGACCTAGATGACTATCTTAAACAGGCTGTCGGGCGCGAGTATAAGAACTTCAATCTTGAAGCGGTCATTGAACGTCTCCACTCCATTCAAATCTTTGTGGTAGGACAGGCAGAAACTCCCGGTGTCTATACAGTCAGCTCTCTGAGCACACTTGTAAATGCAATTTTTGTATCGGGTGGACCTTCGCCTCATGGATCGTTGCGACATATCCAGTTGAGACGCGGCGATACCTTAATACAAGATTTTGATTTTTACGACTTTCTGATAAAAGGGGATAAGTCGCGCGATCATTCACTGCTGTCAGGCGATGTAGTTTTCTTTCCACCGGTAGGCCCCTTAGCCGCCATCACAGGATCGGTTAATATTCCAGCCATTTATGAGCTCAAAGATGCCACGACAATCGGATCGTTGATTGAAACTGCAGGGGGGCTGAATACTGTCGCCGATGGAAGCAATGCGGTTGTCGAGCGGATCAGCGAGAATAGATCCCGGAATGTACTTCAATTCCCGCTCAATACTGATAGCCTGGGTTTTATGGTAAGAGGCGGTGACATTATCCATATCTCCAGTATCGTTCCGCGGTTCGATAATACAGTTACTCTTCGCGGCTATGTCACTAATCCTGGCCGCTATCCATTTCGTCCTGGAATGCACATTCATGACCTGATTCCGAATCCTGAGGCACTGTTACCGCGGGAGTATTGGCTCAACCGGGCCAGCATTACGGATGGTCGCGAGACGGAATATCCAGTTCGTAGGAAAGTGCCGGAGACGTCCCGCGATGCTTTAGCACATTGTCAACTGCAAAATACCGAAAACGGCGCGGCTCTAAGGCAGGAAGAGAATCGGCCGCCTAGTGCATCAGATAGATCGTCAACACGTCAGCAGACAATTCCAGAGTATTATCAGGAGATCGGTAATTCAGAGACCGTTCGCAACCCGGACTCAGATGAAGTGACCTTCTCGGAACGCGCGAATGACAACACATCGAGTCGCGAACAAAAAATGCTAACGCGCGATCTCAAAACGTTGGTGCCGTTGATCAACTGGCGTTATGCGCTGATCCAACGGGTAGATGCAATCACATTAAAGACGCGGCTAATCTCTTTCGATCTCGGCAAGGCTATTGAAGATGACGATCCGAGGAGCAATTTAGCGCTCGAACCGGGAGATATCGTAACAGTCTTTTCACAGAGAGAGATGGTGGCTCCAGAACAAGCGCAAACCCGTTATGTCCAGATCGAAGGCGAAGTCGAGCATCCGGGCATCTACCAGTTGGATGAAGAAATGACGCTGAGGGATGTTCTAGAGTCTGCAGGCGGATTGACGGCACGCGCGTATCCCTATGGCACTCGCCTGACGCGGGAATCCGCGCGCATTGAACAGCAGAAGGATTTAGCTGAAGTGGTGCGAAGCGCCGAAGCGGAAATACGTGCGGTCGACGCGTCGACCGTAGCGGTCAGTACGCAGGATTCTGGCGCAATTGCAACTCGCCAAGCTGCCCAGCAAAGTCTGTTGGCAAGCCTTAAATCATTGCAGGCTTCGGGACGGGTAGTTCTCGGCGTGCACCCGGATGCACACAGTGTTGCTGAGTTCCCGCCGATTGTCCTGGAGGACTCAGACCGAATTGTGATCCCGCCTCGCCCGGACATCGTGACGGTCTCGGGAGCGGTCTTCAATCCGGCTTCTTTCGTCTACAACGCCCAACAAACGGTTGGCGATTATCTATTACGGGCGGGCAAAGGAGGGATTAATGCTAATCAAAGTCATGCGTTTTTGCTCCGCGCCGACGGCACGGTTATCAGTCGTCGAGAAGTTGGCGGTCTGTTTCATGATAGTTTTGATCGACTATCTGTGAATCCAGGCGATCAAATAGTGGTGCCAGAAAAAGTTAACAATGGCTTAGGGCGCGCGCTTCATGATTGGCCACCGATACTAACATCTCTGGCATTGAGCGCGCTCGCAGTCGGTGCATTCGTTCCATAGTTCACCAATTTTATACAAGGTTCTCAATGCTGACCCAGCGCACTTTGCCTTATGCCGCCGAAGCCTCCTCCCAGCCGGTGATAGGCTTAGTGCATCGTCTCGACGCATCGTCGCGCGCTAAACCAGCACACTGGGAGCGCGCAACTCTGCGTTTATGCTTGTATTCGATACCGCCGATATTGCTAATGCTACTTACAATGGCTCCGCGCGCAATTGGAATGCGACAGCCGAGTTCCACATCCAATGCGCAATTTATCGTAACGCTTTGCTTCTCATGGATTGCAGCACTTGAATGCTTTAATGTCATCGGGCGCGAACGAACTAATCGAGAGCACACGGGCTCGATGGCGGTTTTAGCGTCTGTCTGCGTCGCGATAGGTACAGCATTTCTCCTTTTAATTCTTTTGGGGCTATCTCTTCCCGGTTTGGGGCAATGGATTACAGACGCCGCATTCCTTTTCGTTGCATCTGTAATTGCCAATCTATCGCTCAGTTCAATCTACAAGATCCAAAGCCCCTTAACTCGCATAGCGATTGTTGACGTGCGTGAACATGCCGGCGGAATATTTTGGACGATCGACCGCAAGAGAGTCTCGCGTTACGAAATATCCGGTGCCATTCGACTGGAAGCTTTGAGAAATTCTCGTCTGGC
Source organism: Occallatibacter sp. (assembly GCA_050014335.1). Taxonomy (GTDB): domain Bacteria; phylum Acidobacteriota; class Terriglobia; order Terriglobales; family Acidobacteriaceae; genus Telmatobacter. Next base: position 9,950 of record JBEKDN010000013.1, read on the forward strand.
GTGTATCGTTCACGGCATGGACGAGTTGGTACAGGAGATTCAACGGGAACCAGTCGAAGGAGTTCTCATCTCCGCATCTGCCGCAGTGATTGCTGTTCTCTCGAAGCGCATAGGAGCATCCAGAAACGCTGAAGATTCGGTGCGCTTTATTGCCGACGTTAGTGCTGGTGCATTGCAGCGCGAGAAATTCGCACAGGACAACTGTCTCTATTTACTGAATATTGGAGCTGTTCCGACAAAAACGCCGCACTACTTTCTAATCAAGAGAGCATTCGATATCGCTTTCTCCTTTGCCGCGATCATTTTGGTGCTGCCTCTGATGGCTCTGATGGCACTTGCGATAAAGGTAACCTCAAAGGGCGATATTATGTTCGTTCAAGATCGCGTCGGATGGAATGGGAAAAGATTTCGAATGTATAAGTTTCGTACCATGTATACAGTTTCACAGACCGTGAGTGATACGCACTGGTCGGTGTCAAATGATGCTCGCCGAACTGTTGTGGGAAGAATATTGCGAAAATACTCTCTGGACGAATTACCGCAATTTTTTAACGTGCTAATCGGCGACATGAGTGTGGTAGGGCCGCGGCCTGAGCGTCCTTACTTCATCAATAGTTTTCGGCGCGAGATCGATGAATATTATCGAAGACATTTGGTCAAGGTTGGCATGACTGGATGGGCGCAAGTAAATGGCTGGCGAGGCGATACGTGTATTCGAACGCGGCTGATGTATGACCTCTACTATCTACAAAACTGGGGGTTGATATTTGATCTGAAGATTGTTTTGCGAACAGTGTTGTGCGTTTTCTGCGGCCAGAATGGCGATTAATATTGTGACTGCTTCCATGGAGACCTGTCGCGATGAAGAGATTTGGGCTCACTGTTTGCAAGAACGCAACCGCGAATGTTATGCGTGGGGCCGCAACAGCCGCAGTCGTTCTTGCCCTGCCTCACTTCCTTACTCGCGCCCTGAGCCCGGATCGATTTGGCGCATGGTCGTTAATGTTACAAATAACCGCAGGTACCAGTTACCTGGACTTTGGTCTGCAAACAGCGGTTGCTCGTCACGTGGCGCGATTAATAGAGCGTGACGAATTATTTCGAGTAAATGAACTGGTAAACACCGCACTTGCGATGCTCACCGCCTCCGGAGTTTTGGCCCTATCTGGGATCGGTGCGTTGCTTTGGCAATTACCTTTTTTCTTTCATGGCATTCCGACTACGCTCTTACCGGAGTTTCGCCTTGCGGCATCGATGCTGGCAATATGCGTCTGTGCGCAGTTACCACTTTCGACCTTCTCAGGCATCTTGATTGGGCTTCACCGTAATGAGTATCCGGCGCTTGCGATCGGAGGCAGCCGCCTATTAGGCGGTGCAATGGCTATTGCCGCCGGTTGCCTTAGCCACTCACTCATTGCGATTGCTCTCTGCATTGGCGTTACGAGTTTAATAGGTTGCTTATTACAGATGGTTATCGTAAGCCGATTATTGCCTTCGCTTCGTCTGAATCTTTTCGCATGCAATAGCAAGATGGCAAAGGAACTGGCACGCTATTGTGTCGGACTGACTGTTTGGTCGTTTGGGGTCTTTCTCCTTAATGGCATGGATTTGGCTGTGGTTGGCCACTTTCAATATCAAGCGGTTGGCTTCTACGCAGTGGCAACTTCGTTGATTACTTGCTTTGTTGGATTCAGTTATGCAATTGTAAATGCATTCATGACTCCTATCACCGCACTTTATACTCGAGGCGAGTTTGCCCGTATTCGTAACGCCGTCTTGATAGCTACTCGCTGGACAGTGGTGATTAGCTCCGTTCTCATCGCGGGCAATCTCGTTTTTGGAGAACAGGCACTGACGCTTTGGGTTGGTAGTACTTATGCGCATCCAGCCTTTTACATTCTCAAGATCCTGATTGTGGCACAAGCCATCCGCTGCATTGGCGCTGTGTTTTGCGTGATGCTAATTGCAACCGGTCAACAACATCACGGAATAGAGGGAGCAGTAGTAGAAGGCATTGTGAGCTTGTGCGCCAGTCTTGCCGGTGCAATTTATTTTGGTCCTCCTGGTGTTGCCATTGGTACTCTTGTTGGCACGGTATGCGGACTGCTCTGGATTGTGACCCGAACGATGCCTCGCGCCCAAGACGTGCCTTTGACTCGAAGAGAATTTGTTGTCGATGGAATTTTGCGTCCAGCACTCGTCTGTCTGCCTATCGCCGTTTGCACATTGATAGGAATATTGACAAAGTGGCAGTCGCAGGCATGGAGCATATTGCTTACCTTTGTGGTGGTGGGATGCTTGATTGTTAATGCTGTTGGCGGGTTTCCTGCACGACAGCAAGGCTCCATCTAGACCGCGTCAGAACAGGGGTATAGCAAACGATGAATCCTTTCAATACGTCAAGGGTTAAAACGTTCTCCTTCCGCAACTGCCGCAAATGCGCGCAAGAAACTGGGGATTGAATGCTCGATGCGTTCCAGTGGAATAGTTAGCGAGAGACGGATGTAGCCGGATCGGCCAAAGCCTGTGCCCGGAACCGCGAGTACACCTTCAGCTGCGAGCCGCCCCGTGAAGGCAATGTCGTCGGCGATGGGCGTTTTAAGGAAGACGTAGAAGGAACCTTCGGGACGCGTTATTTGATAGCCGATGGCCGCGAGTGCATCGCAGAGCACATTGCGCTTGTGTTCGTAGGGCGAAGCATCTATCGTTTGCTCGGCTGCATCCAGCATTACCCACTGCCAGATTGCCGGCGCGTTGATGAAGCCCAGAATGCGATTACTGAATGCACAGGCGCGGCGCAGATTTGCGGCATCTTGCAGTTGCGGCGAGAGCGCAAGGTAGCCAATGCGCTCACCAGGCAAGCCGAGCGACTTCGACCATGAGTTACATATTGCTGTCTGGGTAATGAACGAAGCGACCTCTGGCTGGCGTAGACCGTCGTAGACGAAGGCTTTGTAAGGCTCGTCGCTGATTACAGTGATGGGCTGATTGGCGCGCGCGAGCATATCCTGAAGTGCGCGTAGAACACTCTCTGGGTAAACGCGGCCCGTTGGATTGTTGGGCGTATTAAGAATCAAGGCCTTCGTGCGCGGCGTGATGGCTGCCTCGATACGGTCTACGTCAGGCAAAAAAGTTGCATCGGTTTCGACAGGAACCAAACGGCCACCGTGATTGGTGACATAGAACGGATACTCTGAAAAACAGGGCATCAAAACGATAACTTCATCGCCAGGATCGAGAATAGATTTCAGAATGACATTGCAAGCGCCGGCCGAGCCCACGGTCATGAAAACATCCTCGGTAGTAAAGGCAAGACCTGTTTCGCGGCGCAGTTTTTTAGCGACGGCCTCGCGGACCTCAGTATAGCCTGGATTCGGCATATAACCGTGTGAACCGGCGCGATTTCCGGCGACTACGCGGCGCAGCGCATCTAGTACTGCGGGCGGCGGTTCTAGATCTGGATTGCCAAGCGAGAAATCGAATATGGCATCTGCCCCGCGCTCGCGCTTGAGACGCACACCTTCTTCAAACATGCGGCGAATCCAGGAGGCATTTTCGAGTTGGCGGGCGATGGTCTGTGAAATGGGCATTTTTGTTGGACCTTTACTTCAGCAGTTCATCGCTGGCCAGCAAGTTGATCCCAGCCCTTTGCAACTGCGCAATCGCGGCATCGGAATCGTTGAAGCGAAAGATGAGAATAGCTTTTCCCGCGCACATATTGGGGAAGGCATACATGTACTCGATGTTGATGCCGCTGCCATCGAGCGCGTCCAGCACGTCGGCCAGTCCTCCGGGTTGATCCGCTACCTCGACTGCGAGCACCTCAGTGAGCTTTACAACGAAGCCTTGGGTTTCTAAAAGCGTGGCGGCCTTTTGGCTTTCGGCAACGATAAACCGCATAATGCCATATTGCTGTGTGTCGGCGAGATACAAGGCGCGAATGCCAAAGCCATGCTCGGCGAGAAGGCGCGCGGGCGCGGCTATGTGCCCTGGCTTGTTTTCAACGAAGAGAGAAATCTGTTGTATCTTCATTCCGCCCTCCTGTCTATAACGCGCTTTGCCTTGCCCTGGCTGCGTTCAAGCGAATGCGCCTCGACGAGCGCAACGCGAACGCGGATGCCCAGGATATGGTCGAGCGCGGATTGAATCTTCTGGTGCAGACCTTGCAGCGCGCCGATTTTGTCGTTGAACATATTCGGCGTGACTTCCACTTGCACTTCCATCTGATCCAAGCCCTGCTCGCGGGTGAGATGAATCTGATAATTCGGCAAGGTGCCTTCGATTTGCAGCAGCGCCGACTCTACCTGCGATGGAAAAACATTGACGCCGCGAATGATCAGCATGTCGTCACTGCGGCGACCGATACGCCCAATGCGGCGCAACGTGCGTCCGCACTCGCACTGGCCGGGGAGAATCATGGTAATGTCACGCGTGCGGTAGCGAATCATCGGCATGGCTTGCTTGCTGAGCGTGGTCAGAACGAGTTCGCCTTCGCACCCATCGGGCAATGGTTTGCCGGTTTCCGGATCGATGATCTCAGGATAGAAATGATCCTCGAAGATGTGCAGGCCATCGTGGCGGCGGCACTCACAGCCCACGCCTGGGCCGATGATCTCCGAAAGGCCATAGATGTCGAAGGCCTCGACGCTGCTCATTTTTTCAATGTGCGCGCGCATCGATTCCGTCCACGGCTCAGCGCCGAATACTCCGGCACGCAGCGGCAGCGATTTGAAATCCACGCCGAGTTCGGCGGCGCGATCGATGAGATGCAGAAAGTAAGTTGGAGTGCAGCAGATCGCCGTCACGCCGAAATCTTTCAACAGCATGATCTGGCGATCGGCGTTGCCTCCGGAAGTGGGAACGACGGTCGCGCCCAGACCTTCCGCACCATAGTGCGCACCCAGGCCGCCAGTAAAGAGTCCATAGCCATAGGCGTTCTGCAGAATGTCTCCGCGATGCAGGCCGCAGCCCGCAAAGCAGCGCACCATGACGGAGGTCCATACTGCTATGTCTTCCTTAGTGTAGGAAACGACAATCGGCTTACCAGTGGTTCCGCTGGACGCGTGCAAACGGACAACGTCTTTCATCGGGCTGGCGAATAGCCCGAAGGGATATGTATCACGCAAGTCGCTCTTCACAGTGAAAGGAAGCTTGCTGATGTCTTCCAGGGATCCAATGTCGCGCGGCGAGATTCCGCGTTGATCCAGCCTGTCGCGGAAGAGTTTGACATTCTGCCAGGCTCGTACAACGACTGTGTGGAGGCGCTCTAATTGCAAGGCGCGAAGCTCGTTAAGCGGCGCGTAGTCGGGAGCGCTCGCAGGATGACAGTCGGTAGCGCCGGTTTCGAGAATTGAAGTTGGCATCATTGATTTCGCCCAATAGAGAAGGCCTGCAGGTTTGCTTCGTGCAGCTTCTCGGGAAGATTGCGCTTGAGCGCTTCGGTCCATAATTCGGCATTAAACTCCAGATGGCGGCTCAAGATTCCGAGCAGCGCAACGTTGATGCTTTTCTTGTTAGGCAGAGCGGATTCGTCGATCTGCGAAGCATCGATGAGTGTGCCGCCTTGGCGAAGCGTAGCCGCATTGACAGGAACCTGATCCGTCGAGAGGACTACAAGGAAATCCGCGTTACCCTCAGGCGACATCGGGCTGAAGACTTTCTGGCCGAAGCGCACGTCGCTGGAGACGGATCCACCGCGCTGGCTCATTCCATGCAGCTCGCTCTTCTTCACATCGAGTCCAGCGCTGAAGGCCACATCGGCCAGAATGTCAGAGGCTTTCAAGACACCCTGTCCGCCCAATCCGGCGATGACAACATTAGTCGGTAGGCTGCTCATTGCACCTCTCGAGTTCACGGATGGAGCGCGCGGCCAGCAGGCAATCGCGGCGCGCAATGATGACGGAAAGTTCCGGCGTATTCAGACAACTCTGAATTAACTCCTGAAATCTTGCGGGATTCTGCGTGGGGTCGATCACATGCACATTGCGTATGCCGATGGCGCGCGCCAGATCTTCAAAGACTACTTTGCCGGTGCGTGAATGTGCGAGTGTGCGGCCCGTGCCAGGATGTTCCTGCATGCCAGTCATCGCGGTGGTCCCGTTGTCGAGAATAAGCACTAGATGGCCGCTCTCCGGCGGGTTGTAAACCATCTCTACGAGACCGGTGATGCCGCTATGCACAAAGGTACTATCGCCGATGACGGTGACAACGCGGCGGGCTTCTTCAGGCGGAAGCGAATGGCGCATGCCGAGGCCGACGCCGATCCCGGCACCCATGCAAACCAGCGTGTCCATTGCCTCAAAAGGCGGCAGAACGCCAAGCGAGTAGCAGCCAATGTCGCCGGGAACGATGCAATTAAGATTCTTCAGCGCGGTGTAAACGCTGCGATGCGGGCAGCCAGGGCAGAGAGCCGGCGGCTTGCCGGGAACAGGCTTGGGCTCGGGCGATAGATCGTCTTCGAGAATGCGGCGGACGCGGGCGCTGGTCAATTCGCCAAAGCGGAAGGCCTCTGGTTTGTCCTCGACAGCTATGCCCTCGGTGCGTGCGGCCTCGACCAAATACGGATCGCCCTCTTCAATTACGTAGCAAAGATCTACGCTCGCGGCGAAGGCGCGCATCCGCTCGACGGGCAGAGGATATGTCATGCCGAGCTTGAGCACGCTGGCATCGGGCGCTGCTTCACGCACATATTGAAATGCCACGCCAGAGGCGATAATTCCGAGGGATGTCGAGCCTGCGACAAGCTGGTTCGGCCCTTCGGCGTCGTTCCACTCGGCGATTTCGGCGAGGCGTTTGCGCAGGCGGCGATGCGCCGGTCGAGCGTAGGCCGGAATCATGACGCGCGAAGGAAAATCGTGCTCGAAGTGCGGCGCGTGCGGTGGCGAAATCTTGATGGCGCCGCGGCGAACGATGGTCTTGGAGTGGCAGACGCGCGTGGTCATGCGCAGCAAAATAGGTAGCTGCCAGCGCTCTGAGATTTCGATGGCGCGGAGAGTGAACTCGTAGGCCTCTTGAGAGTCGGAGGGCTCGAGCATGGGCACGCCAGCGGCCAAAGCATAGCGGCGGTTATCCTGCTCGTTCTGGCTGGAGGCCATGCCAGGATCGTCGGCCGAGACAACGATCAGAGCGCCGTCCAGCCGCGTGTACGCTACGGTAAAAAGAGGATCGGCAGCGACATTGAGGCCGACGTGCTTCATGGTGACGATGGCGCGCGCACCGGCAAAAGCGACCCCGATGCCAACTTCGAGCGCAACCTTCTCGTTTGGCGCCCACTGGGCGCGGCCGCCCAGCTTCTCAAAGGTTTCCAGAATCTCAGTCGAAGGAGTTCCCGGATAACCGGTGCCGAGGATAACTCCAGCGTCGATGGCGGCCATGGCAACCGCTTCGTCCCCGCTGAGCAGGGCCAATTCATGGTGCTGCGGAAGAGAATCCAAAATGAATTCCTATTTTCTTGAAGGTTGAGGCTAGTGTACACGAAAGGCGAACGCGGCCGGATGTGCCAGCGGTCACTTCGGGGGAAGAACGCGATCCAGCCAAAGATTCCAGAAGAGCGCAGCGGCTGCTTGAAGCGCTTGGCCATGCAGCTGGGCGTCCGAGCGGAGGCGCGCGGCGGAGATGCCAACGTGATGCAGTTCGCAGGCATGGCCAACGTACCAGGATTCGAGGCCGTCGGCGGTGACTTCAGGATGGAACTGGAGCGCCAGTGCGTAGTCTCCGATGGCGAAGGCTTGATTGGCGTAGCGCTGGGATTGGGCGAGATGAAGAGCGCCCGCGGGCAGGTCGAAAGTATCTCCGTGCCAATGAAAGACGGAGAGAGAGGGCGCGAGGAGCGGAGCGAACCAGGCTGGAAAGGCAAGGTCTGGCGCAGGCTGAAGCGGAGCCCAGCCGATCTCAGCGCCTTGTGTGCCAGGAGAGACGCGCGCGCCAAGAGCGGCAGCGATGAGCTGCGCGCCAAGGCAAATGCCAAGGATCGGCTTGTGGGCGGACAGACGCTCTGCGATGAGGGCGATCTCGTCTTTGAGGAAAGGATAGTCGCGGTCGTCGTATACGCCGATGGGACCGCCGAGGACGATGAGAAGGTCGCAGGAGGCGGCTTGCGGCAGCGGGAAGATGGCCTCAGAGGCGTTGACGTTCTCGATTGCGAAGCCGCGCGCAAGGAGCGGTGCTTCAAGTGTTCCCAGGTCTTCAAAGGTGACGTGACTGAGGACGAGCGCGCGAGGCGAGTCGGTCGGCATGGAGATAGTGTAAGCGATGTTTGAAGTAGAGGATTGATTTGCGCACATTGAAATTACTCCGAAATCATGCCGATTGATTGGAGCCAAGTCTCCACTAACTGTGGCCATGCCGTCACGGGAAACTCGGTGCGGCGCAAGCCGAAGGCATGTCCGCCCTGCGCGTAAAGATGCATCTGGACAGGAACACCGGCGTTCTTCAGCGCGATGTAGTAGACGAGCGAGTCGTTGACATTGTCTATGTGGTCATCCTCATTTTGCAGCAAGAAGGTTGGCGGTGTTTGGCGAGTGACAGGAATTTTGGGATTCAGCTCGAATTTCTTATCGTCGATCCACAGATGGCCGGAATAAAGAGCGACGGCAGCTCACTTTGTCGGCCTCATTGTTGGCTCTGTGGAAACTCTCAAAAAAGCTCACAAAACGAAACTATTTTGCCAGAAAGCGACCGTTTTTCGGCCGAAAAGTGGGCAAAAAGCGGGGTTTGCAGTTACCGAATAGTAACTATGTAAAAATTACAAACCATTGATACGGTGTGTTTTAGGTCGATAAGAGGGCCAAAAAATGGGGTCACACAGGGGTAGGGGGGTGGGGGTGTGCCGATTTTCCAGCGAAGAAAAGGAGAAGAAATGATGGAAAACTGGGACCAGGAACGGGGGAGTGGGAAGATCATCGCGCGGACTGAAAGACTGGATGGTGGTCATAGCGGCCTCGGAAATGCTGCTGGTTTTATCTTGCCTGATGGATTGAATTAATCTGCAAATCCCTTGGTCAATTAACAGGAGCACCTGCGATGCGGCCAGGGCCTCGCTGATCGCTCGCAGGAGGCTTGTTTGCTTGAAATGGGGCGGACTGGGGCACGAGAAGCCGGCGGCATTGAGAAAGCCATAACTTTGGTGCATAAAGGGGCTTTCCAAGCGGAGGGAGTTGTGTTAAGGTACTGGTTTGCAACCGTTACCTGGCCGAGCTGTAACAGCCGTTGCATGAGGCATTTGCCTGAGGGAACGGGATGCGGAAGCAGGAAACGGAATGCCCGATTACATTTATCTTCTGGAAAACCGGCTGTCGACCGATCAACAGAATGCTCTTCGCCGGTTGCGCGAGGCGGCCCAGGAAGCCAGTACGATTCTGTTTCTGACCGGCGACGCGGTGCGGGATCTAACGAGCGGCCATGCGGTGCGCGAACTAGAAGTCGTGGTGCATGGAAACGCTCTCAAGCTCAAGAAAACAATTGAGAAACTTGGCGGCAATATCTGGGGCGAGGATGAAGCCTCGCGGTCGCTCTATCTCTGTTTTGCGGGCACGGTGCGGGTGGATTTGATCAGCGCGCACCGGACGGAATACCCGAAGCCGGGCCAGCCGGTTTATCACCCGGCATCGATTCAGGAGGATTTGCGCCGCCGGGATTTTACGGTCAATGCAATGGCCATCTCGCTGAACGAGGGGTCATTTGGCCTGCTGATGGATCCGATGAACGGGGCTGCCGATATTGAATCGCGAACGCTGCGGCTGGTGTCGAATTACGGATTTCTGGAAGAGCCTTCGCTGCTGATTCGCGCCACTCGTTATATGACGCGGCTGGGCTGGGAGATGGACCCGAAGACGCAGAAGCGCTACGAAAATGCGGTTGAGGAGGGTGTGATTGACGCGCTCTCAGCGCAGGCGCGGAGTCAGGAACTGGAGCAGATTGGACACGAGGAAGATGGACTGAAGGTGCTGCAGGCTCTGGAAGCCGCAGGCTGGATGAAGGTGCTCTTCCCGGCCTGGACGGCGGCAAAGGCCGACGAAGAGAGGCTGACGGCGCTGCACGATCTTGCCGTCGAGTTGATGGTGCAGGGAGTTCATCCAGATATGTCGGCTGGGCAGATGCGGCTGCTAACGGCCAAATTGACGCCGAAGGATTTGGCGGCGCTGAAGAAACTGATGCTGCGGCCTGGGTTTGTGGAGGAGTGGAATAGTCTGGATTCGCTGGCCGAAGGGTTTGCCAAGAAACTGCTTGCCAAGGAGAACGCAACGCCTTCAGTGAGCTATAAGCTATTTACAAGTTATGACCCGGAAGCGATTCTCTGGCTTGGGTTTACGAGCAAAGATGCGGCGGTGAAAGAGCGCTTTAATCTCTTCCTGAAGGCATGGCCGGAGGTTCGCCAGCGGATTCCCCACGCGCTGCTGCAGGAGATGCGGATCACGGCGGAACTGCCGGCTTACAGCGAGATTGTGCAGTCGGTCTTTCTGGAATTGCTGGATGGCAGACTGGCTACGCCGGAGGAGGCAAAAGCCTTCCTGGAGCCTCATTCGCCACCAGCTCCTCCGCCTCAGGTAACGATCAAGCGGCCACGGGCCAAACGCGGTTCGGAGGCCAAGCTGAAGGATGATTCCTTCGACGATGAAGACGAGTCCGAAGATTGTGGCGATGAGGAAGAGGATCTGGACGATATCGGTGGAGAAGAGGATGACCTGGAAATCGATATGCATCTTCCCAAAGTTGCGCTGGAGGTGGATCTGGCCGACGAGGAAGATGAGGACGACGATGAAGACCTAGATCACGAGGCCGAGGCTCCCGAGCCTGCGCCAAAGCGTGCCGCGAAGACGGCAGCCGCAACCAAGTCTGTTGCGCAGTCTGAAAAGCTTGAGGAGAAAGTGCCGGCCGCTGCCGCCGCCAAGGCGGCCAAGGATAGCGCTACGCCCGCAGCCAAAAAACCCACTGTACCGGTCAAGACCGCGCCCGCCAAGACGGCTCCAGTGAAGGCCGCGCCGGTCAAGGCCTCACCGGCCAAGGCGACGCCCGCGCCCAAGAAGGAAATGGCGAAGGTTGTTGCGGCAAAAGAGCCGGTGAAAACCATAAGCAAGCCGGCGAGCAAGACTCCGGCAAAACCGGCGGGCAAGGCCGCCGTGAAGCCTCCATCGAAGCCCGCGGCCAAAAGCCCTGCCAAGGCTCCGGCTGGAAAGGCTGCGAGTGCCAAGAAGAAGGTTGCCGCGACGGTGAAGCCCCAGGCGGCGAAGGGTGTCATTCCGTCCAAATCAGCGGCGAACAAGGCCGGGGTGAAGAAGATAGTTTCCAAATCCGCTAAGAAGCGTTAATTTCTGTTGCTATAGTTATTGAGAAATTGCAATAATGTTTGGGAACTGCGAGTCATCCGTAGCGGTAGAGGTGCGTTCCGCGAACGCCTTGAAGCGCATGGTCATTGACTTGTCGGCCCTCCTCCAATGAACTTAAGATTTCCCTCTTCACACGATGAGGAAACGGAGTAGAATTATGTCCGACTCACAATGGACCTTTAGTTTCTCAGTTAAGCCTTAGGAAAGTTGTATTTGGCCAGGGGGACAGCATTTCAGTGAACTCAGATTCTTCTGTTTACCTAGAAGAGCAGCGTTTGGACTCTCTCGGCATTGACGTGCAGTCGGTGGCGCTGATTGGGCCGGACGAGGATCGGCGCAAGGCGGTTGCCAAGGCTCTTGCCGGATGCAAGGGTGGCGAAGTGCGCGAGTTTTTTGCCTATCCTGCGAGTCTGGACGATGTGCCAAAGCTGCTGGAGCAGTACTACGACGTCATCATTATCGACCTGGACAGCAACCCCGAGTATGCGCTGGAACTGGTGGAATGCGTCTGCAGCCTAGGCGTGTCGACGGTGATGGTGTATTCGGAGAAAACCGATTCGGAGATGCTGGTTCGATGTATGCGCGCTGGCGCGCGGGAGTATCTGACGCTTCCTTTTGCCGAGGACACCATGGGCGAATCTCTGGCGCGGGCCTCGGCTCGGCGTCCGGCAGTGCGGCCCGCTCCCACGAAAAAGGCGGGTGGACGGCTATTGGGCTTTCTGGGCGCCAAGGGCGGTGACGGGGTAACGACGCTAGCCTGCAACTTTGCGGTTGCCTTGGCACAGGAGTCAAGTCAGAGCACGATACTGATCGATCTGGATTTGCCGCTGGGAGACGCGGCGCTGAATCTTGGAGTTACGGCCGAGTATTCGGCGATCAATGCGCTGCAAAATGCCAGCCGCCTGGATTCGAGTTTTCTCTCCAAGCTGCTGGTCAAGCATAGCTCGGGTGTATCAGTGCTGGCGGCTCCGGGTAAGTTTCCGCAGTTTCCGGCGACGGACGAGGCGATCGACCGGCTGATTATGGTTGCGCGGCAGGATTTCGAGAACGTCGTGATCGACATGGGCTCGCGGCTGGACTTGATGGGGACCTGCCTGTTCAAGGAAAGCGCGACGATTTATCTGGTGATTCAGGCGGGCATTGCCGGACTGCGGAACTCAAACCGGCTGATCTCGCAGTATTTTGCCACGGAAGTTCCACGGCTTGAAATCGTTCTCAACCGGTTTCAATCGCGTTCGCTGGGAGTTGCCGAGGACCAGATCACGAAGGCTCTTACTCGACCGGCACAGTGGAAGATTCCCAACGACTATGCGGCAGTGCGTCGCATGCAGCACACGGCGATTCCGCTGGCTCTGGAAGACTCGGCGATTTCGCGTTTGATCCGGCAGATGGCTCGCTCGGCTTGCGGGATGCCGGCGACGCCGGAAAAGGGCTCGGGTTTCAGTCTCAAGAAGATCAGCCGAAGCATCTCAGCGAAGATATCCAACCCCGAGGAGAGCCCTTCCTACATGCATTCGGTAATATTGCCCGAGCAGGATAACGCGGAAGTTCAGCCTGGTGCGGCTGCGCCTGAGGCCACGGTTGAGTCTGGAGATGCTGTTGATTCGGCTGACAACGGCGCGCGCGACTCACAAGAACAGCCGCGGAGGGAACCGGAGGAGGAAAACGGAACCGAGGCCGTGAATGCAGCAACCGGCGAACAGTCAACCAGCCCGCAGAGCGAACCGGAGACGCGCACCTATAAAGGGGCGACTTACCTTCGGGGAGCTGACGGACAATGGCACTTGCAGAAGAGCAAGGCGGAGGAAGAGGCAGCGGAGACACCGGTTATAGCCTGGTCAACGCCGGCTCAGATTGTGTACGGCATTCCGTTGGGCGGCGCTCAGTTGAATGCGATGGCGTCGGTTCCCGGTAGATTTGTTTATACACCGGCGGCGGGTGAGTTGCTGCCGGCGGGCGAGCAAACGCTCTCAGTCGTTTTTGCTCCGGAGGATACGGCGGGCTTTACGGATGCGCAGGCCACCGTGCAACTGACAGTTGCCAAGGCAACGCCGGTGCTTGCTTGGCCGGCTCCAGCGCCTATCTCATGCACGTCGCCGCTTGGCGCCGCGCAACTCAACGCCACGGCTTCGATTGCGGGAGAATTTACTTATCGACCGGCAGCGGGCGAAGTGCTTGCAGCGGGAAAACATACGCTTAAAGCGATTTTTACGCCAAAAGATAAAGAGAACTACAACGCCGCCGAAGTTGCCGTGCAGATTACCGCCAGCCGTATAGTGCCAGTGATTCTCTGGCCGACGCCGGCACCAATCGCCTACGGCACGGCGCTCAGTTCCACGCAATTGAATGCCGCCACGCCGGTTCCAGGGAGATTTACTTACAAGCCCTCCGCAGGCGAGGTGCTTCATGCGGGGGTGCAGACGCTCTCTGTGTCTTTTGTCCCGGCCAATGAAGCGAACTATGCCGCGGCGCAGGCTGTAGTTGCTTTGACTGTGACGCAAGCGACGCCGATTGTTACCTGGCCGGCGCTAGCAGCCATCACCGAAGGAATCGCTCTGAGCGCCTCTGAACTGAACGCAACGGCTTTGGTGCCGGGCAGTTTTGTTTACGAGCCTGCGGCTGGTGAGATTCTTTCAGCGGGGACGCATACGCTGACAGTCACGTTTACGCCAGCGGATGTAGCGGACTATACCGTGGTGCAGACAACCACTTCTCTTACGGTTGCCAAAAAGCCAGTGGAGGCCGCAGAGCCGGTTTGGCCGGTGACGCCTGCCGCACCGATTCTTGAGGAGGCTCCCGTAAGAACCGCTTCGGTTTCTGCGGAAGTACCGATCCAGAGAGCGGAGGCTGCTCCGGTCGAGGACGCGTCTATTAAGTTCGAGGCGGAGGAGACGGTTGCCGCTGCCACGGGTAAGCCTAAGAAGCTGTCAGCCAAGGCCGCTCAAAAGGCGGCTAAAGAGTTGGCCAAGGCGCTCAAGGCCCAAAGCAAGGCACGTACAAAAGCTCCTGCCGAGGTCGAGGAAGAATACCAGGACACGCTGGAAACAGAGGAAGCCCAGCCGGTGGAGAGCCAGGTAAGGGCTCTTGTGAGGGCGATGGCTCCCAGGTCTCCAATCGATGTAGGGTCTGGGGCAGGATCTGGACTGGATTTGATGGGGTCGGCGGTTTTTGAAGATGGCACGACGATCTATCTGGTGATGCAGCCGGGTAGTGCGGGGCTATCAAGTGCGAATCGCATGGTGTCGCAGTTCTTTTCCGCCGGAGGGCCGAAGCCGGATTTTGTGATCAATCGCTACGAGCCTCGTGCCGCCGCGGTACCGGAGGGCGAGTCATCGACGGCGTTGACGCGACCGGCGACGGTGCCGTTCTCCAGGATGGTTGGTCAGATGGCCCAGCCGGCTGCCGAGCAGGCGCCGGCTCCGGAGAAGAAGGGCTTCAGTCTGAAAGGCTTCAGCAAGAGCATCTGGGCCAAGTTCTCAACGCCGGAGAAGCCGACAGGACTTGGTTTGGCGGATGACTCGGCGGGTGGCGCGGCCGCAGCGAGCTCGGCACAGCAGGAGCGCGCGGTTGTTTGGCCGATTAACAGCACACAGGGAAGCCCACCTTATGGAGCAACCCGGACGCCAGTTCAGCCGGCAGCGCCCGTCAATACCCGGCCCGAGCCCGAAACCCGGATTTACAAAGGCGCTACTTATGCGAGAGGCGCGGATGGCCAATGGCATCTGAAAGCGGCTGAGCCCAAGGAAACGCAAAGACCGGCCGCAGCCAGCGCGTGGGCGATGCCCGCGCCTGTTGAGAGCAGGGAGGAGTTCCGGCCAACTCAGTTCAAGCCGCAAACTCCTGCTCCTATTGCAACTCGGAAGGCGGCTGGCAAGAAAAAACCAGTGAGCAAGAAGGCCGCTGCGAAGAAGAACGCTGCGAAGGCCCCGGCAAAAGGGCAAGCCAAGGTGGCTCAGAAAAAGCCGGCACTGAAGGCCGCGGGCAAGCAACCTGCCAAGACTGCGCAGAAGCCGGCGGCAAAGGTGACGGGCAAGGCTCCAGTGAAGGGGTCGCAACAGCCCTTGGTCAAGGCGGCAACGAAGCCTTTGATGAAGGCTACTGGGACGCAACCTGCGAAGGCTGCAGCGAAGCCAACTGCGAAGAGCGCGGCGAAGCTGCCAAGCAAAGTGGGGCAAAAAGTGCAGGCAAAGGCGAAATCCCACAAGGCTGTTCCGGCGAGGGCAAAGCCGGCAACCGCAGCGAAGACCAAGACGGTCGAGATGGATAAATCAGTACAACCATTTCTACCAGAGCTGCAGTTGCCAGTTGCCGAGCCCATTGTTGTTCAACCGGTCGCGGAGGCTGTTGCGAGTCAGACGACTCCCGAGGCCACAAACTAGATTCGGAATCAGATTAAATACCAAGCGGCGCCAGCGGCAACACCCGTAGGCGCCGCGTTGCTTTTGGTCAGAAGCTTTGGTGGTTGGGGGAAGGGCTTAGTCAGTCCATGAAGCGGAAAACGCGCAAAATACCATAGTCAAAGTTCACTCATGCAATCATGGCCGAATCAGCCGTCGCCGTTGAGCTTTGCTCGAAACTGCTCAAATGAAAACGGGCCCAATCGCCTTGTGACGGTTGGACCCGTTTGATCTACTACCGGCCACGGCCGCGCGAACTGCCGCCGCCACCGCCGCTGCCCTTGCGAGCCTGGTAACAGTCCCGGCAAAATACCGGGCGGTCGCCACGAGGCTCAAAAGGCACTGTTGTAGGCTGTCCGCAACCCGAACAAATCACAGGTGTGCCCTGTGCCGGAGCCGAACGGTAGCCGGACCCCCCCTGGTCGTTCTTCTTTGCCTGACGGCAATTCTTGCAACGCTTTGGGGTCGAATAACCACGTTCCTGAAAGAACGTCTGATCAGCAGCGGTGAAGGTAAAGTCCTGCCCGCAATCGCTGCACTGTAATTGAATATCTCCGGCCATGGGTCTCCTCGTGGAGATTGTACAGCCCAGTACCTCATTTGGGAACAAGGAATCTTATGAAAATAAAAAACTTCTTGCATGCGGGGAAAGAGTGAGGTCAGGAGAAGTCGTCGATGACGGGTTTGATGACCAACTCAGGAATGTGGGCGCGTGGAGGAAGGCTGACCAGCAGGCGCACCACGCCGGCGATGTCCTGCGATTGCAGGATGGCTTCACGGCGGCCTTCATTGACGGTAGCGCCGGGCCGCTCGGAGCGGGCCTCAAGCAGCGGCGTGTTGACTTCGCCTGAGTAAATAACGGTGGAACGGATTCCGCGCCCGCGCTCCTCGCGTCCGATACTGATGCCGAGGGCGGATTGGGCGAATTTGGCGGCTGAGTAAGCCGCGCCGGTGATGGTGTTGGCGCGCAGCCCGGCCAGCGAAGAGAGTTGCACAATAAGTCCGGCTCCGCGCGTGCGCATTGAGGGCAGCACGAAGTGAATGGCATTGAAGGCGGTGGTGAGATTGGCGGCGATGACGCGATCCCAGTCGGCGGGATCGAGGGAGCGCAGGCTGCGTTGGCGGACGTTCATGCCGGCCGCGCAGATGAGCACGTCGATAGCTTCGAGGTGCGCCAGGGCTTGCTCGACCATCGATTGGGCCTGTGCGCGGTCGGTTAGGTCGCAGGGCAGAATGATTGCGGCGGGGGCGTTGACGGAAAGCTGATCGCGCGTGGCTTCGAGCCTTGCGACGTCACGTCCGACCAAGGCCAGCGCGAAGCCTTCCTCGGCAAGCATGGATGCGATGGCGCGGCCTAAACCGCCGCTTGCGCCTACGACGATTGCGGTCTTGTGGGGCATCTTGGGGTCTCCAATCTTCCAAACGATTTGCGGCGGTGGATCGGGGCATTCCCTCGGGGGCTGAAGCCCGGTTCAATTGGTGCTACTGGTGTACGGGCTAAAGCCCGTACCCTTCAACTGGAAGCCCGTACCCTTCAACTGGAAGCCCGTACCCTCTAGCTGGAAGCCCGTACCCTCTAGCTGGAAGCCCGTACCCTTCACCGAGTTGAATGTTATAGTTCGGCCAGGAAGAGAGCGATGTTATAGACTTCCTTGCTATCGATGAGCTTGAGTCCGGCGTCGGCTACGATGGACTTCCACTCGGCGGGCGGAAGCGGCATGCCTTTGCCGCGCAGGCGATGAACTAATAGATAGTCAAGCTGCGAATACTGCGAGGGCTGCTTGCGGACGGTGTCAGGCGCCTCGGGCGGTATGGTCTCTGAAAACAGAAAGAGCTTGCCGGGAAAGAGCGCTTTGATCTGGCAGAGCAGATCGACGATGCGTTGGCGACCGTAGCGGCCGATCTCATGGAGCAGATAAATGGAGGCGACGACGTCGATCTGGCCGCGCTCCTGCTCGTCGAGCGGCAAGGGGTCAACGCCAATCTCGGATTGCAGAAGGCGAATGCGGGACTGAAGGCCATACCGGCTGACCTTTTGTTCAGCGCCGGCGATCTTTTTGGCTTGCTTGTCGATGCCGATGGCGGTGAAGGCCGGGTCGGAGCGGGCCATCTGAACCAGAAAGCCGCCGGAGCCGCAGGCGAGATGCAGGAAGCGATGGAGGTTGCGCTCGGCGAGCATCTTGAGCACCGCTGGGACAAGGCGAACGCTGGTCAACTGCTCGGTTCCCAGGCCGGAGTGATCGGTGGAGTGGAAGCGGTCGATCTCTTCGCTGGAAATCTCTTTGCGCAGCAGCGGGCCAATCTGCTTCAACTGCGCGCCGTAGCCGCCCAGGTTGATGTTCAAGACGCCACGCAGGACGACATTGGAGAAGCGGGAGCCGTAATCGGTAAGCTGCATCTGGCCGTGGGATACGTCGAGGATTCCATAGCCGATGAGATGGTGGAGCAGCGTCAACAGTACTCCCGCGTCGAGATTGAGCGCCTCGGCGGCTTCGGCGGCGGTGAAGCTGGGATTGGTGAGCGAGTACTCATAAAAGCCGCTGTCCCAGAGGGCCAGGAGGACATGGGCCATGACGGTGTTGTTGATCAGGCGCATGCCTTCTGCCATGCACTTGACGCCTTCCAAC
Source organism: Occallatibacter sp. (assembly GCA_050014335.1). Classification (GTDB taxonomy): domain Bacteria; phylum Acidobacteriota; class Terriglobia; order Terriglobales; family Acidobacteriaceae; genus Telmatobacter. The sequence continues at coordinate 28,298 of JBEKDN010000013.1, forward strand.
TCACCGGAGAGCTTGCGCGCGCGTGCGCCTTCGGCCAGCAGGTCGTATGGATCGGCGGTAGGCGGCGGGGGAGATGGCGCTTTGGGGGCGGGGATGGCGGACATGCGGTTCTCCTGAAGCTATGCGTTCTTGCGCGCGTGGGCTCGCTTCAACAAATAAATGCGCGAGAAGGTCTGGGTTTGCGGGCTGGGAGTGCGCTGGGCGATGACGTTGACGCAGGCCGGCTTGCCGGAGGCGAAGGCGCGTTCCAGCGCAGGGCGAAGCTGCTCGGGAGTCTCGACAAATTCCCCGTGCGCGCCGAGGGATTCCGCCAGCAGATCCCAGCGGGTATTGGTCAGTTCGGTGCCGACGACGCGATCCGCGCCGAACCATTTTTGCTGGTAGTAGACCTCGACACCGTAGGCTGAATCGTTGGCGACGACGGTGACGACGGGGATGCCATAGCGCACGGCGGTTTCCATTTCCATGACAGAGAAACCGAGAGCACCGTCGCCAGTGAGTACGACAGCTTTGGCGTCAGGAAAGGCGAGTTTGGCGCCCATGGCATAGGGCAGACCGACGCCGAGGTGGCCTAGAACCGTGCTTGCCAACCAGCCGCCAGGGCGGCGCGCGGTCATGCAGAAGCGCGCCCAGGAGGAGAAGTCGCCGCCGTCAAAGGCGAGAATGCTTTGGGCGTCGAGCATTGCTTCCACCTCAAGCGCAATGAGGGCGGGATGAACGCCGGGTTGTGTGGAGACGGCAGCCTTCTGTGCGCGGGTTATCTGCGCGGTGCGCGTCTCGCGGAGCATGGCAACCCATTCGGCCGGCTCATGCCACTGGCGCGTCTTGGCGGCATCGAGAAGCTGCGAGGTCGCGGCGCGCACATCGCAGGCAATGCCGCACTCGATAGGATGGTTCTTGCCGATTTCGTTTGCGTCAGGGCAGATATGGATGATCTTTGCGGAGCCGAAGCAATCGCCGTAGGCAAAGGGGTGGTCGAGCCGGTCACCAAGGAGGAGAAGCACATCGACGCTGCCTTGCAGTTGCGCGGCCTGATTGACGGTTCCGTAGCCATCGCCGAAGCAGTAGGGGTGGCTGTCGGGAACAAGTCCGCGGGCTTGCTCGACGGTCATCAAGGGAATCTTGACGGTTTCAATGAACTGGCGCAGCGCTTCGCCAGCCCGCGACCAGAAGGCTGCGGCGCCGGCGACAACGAGCGGACGCTCGGCGGCGGCGAGGAGGTCGAGAGCTTGCTCAATAAAAACTGGATCGGCATGGGCTACTGAGGTGGGCTGCGATCTTGAGGGCGGTTGAACGGTTGTTTCGCCGGTCTCAACGAGCGAGGCGAAGGTGTCAGAGGTGATGCTGATGTGGACCGGACCGGGCATTCCGCTGGTGGCGATGCGGAAGGCTTTGTCAATGTACTCGGGAATGCGCTTGCCGCTGGAGAGAAGGGCAGACCATTTGGTGACTGGCGCGCACATGGCCACTTGCGGCAGCTCCTGACGTCCGCCACGGCCCAGGTTTGCGGGCACGTCAATGCCGCTGAGAACGATGACCGGAGAACACTCGGCAAAGGCGATGGCGATGCCGGCAACGGAGTTGGCCAGGCCGGGGCCGGGCGAGACGAGCACGACGGAAGGGCTGCCGGTCGAGCGCGACCAGCCCTCGGCCATGTGAATCAGCGAGGATTCATGGCGGCCGGTGAGGACTTCAACCCCCTCGTTAAGGCAGGCCTCGTAAACCGGAAAGAGCGGCGCGCCGGGCAGCGTAAAAAGGCGGCGGATGCCGTGCGCTTTCAAGGCCCGGATCAGCAGATGACCGCCCGTTATCTTTTCCATCTTGCGCTCCGTTTCATGGCTGTGCCAGCCCGGTTTGATCGGGCTTCTTGAGCCGGAACATCACCTTTGCCGGATTGCCTGCGACAACGCTGTAGGGCGGCACGTGGCTGCGAACGACCGAGGCGGCGGAGATCACGCTGCCTTCGCCAATCTTGACGCCGGGAAAGACAATGCTGTTCCTGCCAATCCAGACGTTGTCGCGGATGAGGACGGGGCGAACGTCTTCGCTCTTGGGCGGCAAACGGTTCCAGCGCGCGCCGGGATCGCTGTCGTGGCCGTTCGAGTCCATGATCTGAATGCCGCCGGAGAGGGTGCAGTTGCGGCCGATGGAGATGAGTTTGCCGATGGCGAAGCTGCACCCGCCGCCGATGCCGGTATTGTCTCCGATCTCAAGCCGGGGACGGTCGGCAAAGCGGGCGGCAAAACCGATGTCGACCTTGCCGACGATGCTGACATTGTCGCCAAGGACGATATCGCCCTTGCCGGCGATCCAGTGCAGATGCGCGTCGGTATGCAGGTTGCGCCCGTAGCTGGTGCAACAGGCCTTGAAAAAAGGTTCGCAGATGAAGACGCGCACCGCGAAATAATAGGCGTCGCGAACGAATAGAAAGAGCCAAACCGCCGGCAGTACGACGGCTTTGGGAGCGGGGACGGAGAGTCCATTCACCTGCCAGTAGGCCCACTTCAGAAAGCGCGCCAACGGTGCTTTGGAGGTGGCAAGACGGCGGCGCAGCGTTGGCTTGCCAGTTGCACCGGTATCGATGGACAGTTGGTCGGTATTCATTTGTACCTCTGTTCGTCGGTTTCGGTTGCCGGTTCAATGTGGATCGCGCGCGGCATCTCAGTGCGGCGCAGCAAGGCCCGAAGCAGGCCGTGCATCTGCGTGCCGAGCTCTGAACTCATTTCGGATGGGCTGACAAACAGCAGCAGATCGAAATCCTCTGTTCCGTCCCCATGCTGGAAGACTTTGGTGTGGGCGCGGGCGACGTGGGGCAGGCCTGATGCCAGGCGGCGCACCGCCGCAAGGCTGATTTTCTCGCCTTTGCGGCTGATGAAGTCGCTGAGACGGCCTTTGAAGTAAAGATAGCCGCCGCTGTCTTGCTCGAACCAGTCTCCGGTGGCAACGGTGTGCGGGGCGACGAGGTCATTTGGCCGGCCCTCGACGCGTCCGATGGTGCGCTTCATGACGGTGGCCGAATTGACGAAAAGCTGAGTTCGTCCACTGCCGTCTTCGGCCGGGCGCAGCGAGACTGTGGTGCCTTGATGCGGCAGGCCGACAGAGGCATAGCGGAAGGAAGGCTCGGCATGCGCGGCCAGGGTGCAGACGCGCGGTCCAGCCTGGGTGAGGCCGTAGGTCATATAAACATCTTTGCCGCCGCGCACTTCGACGAGTCGGGCAACGTGCTCCGGCTCCAAAGAGTCTCCTCCGACCGAGAGGACGCGCAGGCCGGCCAGGGCGCTCAAATCGGTGTTGCGGATGGAACGAATATGCACGGGAGTCAGTGAGGAGACGGTGACGCCGTATTCTTCCAGATTTTTACGGTAGCCGGCAAGGTTGAAGGGCGGACCTCCGATGATGAGCCGGTTGCCGCGAGTGAGCGAAGAGAGAGCCTGGCTGGAAAGCGCGAATGAGAAGAAGAGCGGGAGATTGACCAGCACGGTGTCGTCGGCACGCTGCCCGATGGCGTCGGCGTGGCGCTGCCCGTTGAGCAGAATGGCTTCAAAGTCGAAGACGCAACCGCTGGAAACACCGGAGGTTCCGGAGGTCATCAGGACGATCTCTCCGGCTGCGGCGGCCGGCTCGGGCGGGGGATGAAGAAGAGCCACCTGGAGGGGGCCGACTGTGGTGTAAGACTGCGCGCCGAGATCGCCGGTGGGCAGGCGCTGCGCGCCAGGCTTTGCCGAGCGCGGCGCAGTCGGGCGAGGCGGTGGGAAAGCCGCTGGGCAGCGCGTCGATGGTGCGCTCGACGAAGGAATCCAGGAGATGCGGGGAGAGAAAGTTTTTCATGCGCCGGCTCCCGATGTTGAAGCCTCAGCCGTGAGCCAGGCGAGCTCCGAAGCAGTCAGCGGCTTTTCGTTAGGAAGGGCGCCTGGCGGGGCCAGTAGAAGCGCGCGGGCCAGTGTGGCGTCCGAGGGGCTGGTGCGGCAGGCGGCGACTACCATAAGCTGCGCGGCCTTGCTGGCGAGCCATGCCTGGCAGAGCGTGAGCGCGGTGGAAAGGCCGTCTTGCGGGTCCATGATGAGACTAAGGGTTGGACCACGAAACCCGAAGGCGATGCAAGAGACGCCGACGAGCGTCCACGGGCCGGATGCGGCGTAATGCAGCGGAGACGAGAATCCCTTGGCCCCCTCAGCCTGCATCCCGGCCATGGTCGCGCCCGGTCCCTGATCGCCGAGGACGATCATTCCGGTCTGGTGGCGCAACTCGCTCCGGCCATCGCCCGGCGCGGCAAGCGCCCTGATCACTGCCGTGGCCGTGATCCAGGCGGCTTGATCGGCATAGCGAATGGAGGCGCGAATCTTGGGGTCGAAGCGATCGCGCTCGAAGGCATCCGCCTCCCCCGATCCGGCAACGATCAATGCGCTCAGATCGGTCATGAGGCCGCCTCGAAGATCAAGCTGGTATCAAAGCCGCCGAAGCCGAGTGTAAGGCTCAAGGCGGCGCGGGCGGAGCAGGGAACTGGCCGGTCGATAGCCAGCGGCAGAGAAAAATCGGGAATCGGCTGCTCCAGTCCGTGGATTGGCGGCACGCGGCCAGAGCGCATGGCAAGGATCACGGCGATGGCTTCAATGGCTCCAGTCGCACCGAGGGTGTGCCCAAAATTGCCTTTCGTCGCGAAGATCAGCGGGCGCGAATTCAAGGTCGAATCGGAGAAGAGCGCCGTGAATGCATTGCTCTCCGTGGTGTCATTCATTACCGTTCCTGATCCGTGTGCATTAATCAATCCAATGGCTGATGCTGGCAGACCGGCATCGACGAGGGAGCGCTCTATCGCGTAGCCTGCGGACAGGCCTGTGATGTCGGCCATGGTCATTCCGGTGGCGTCGTTGGCCGAGCCTGCGCCGGTCAAGTAAGCGTAGGCGGGCAGGCTTGGCGCTTCGGCTTCGAGAACAAGAAAGCCCGCGCCCTCACCCAAAAGTGTTCCGTTGTGGCGGGAATCGAAGGCTCGCAATTCAGTGGGCGACATGGTGCCGAGAGCGGAGTGAGCCAGGCGTTTATTGGGCGTAATCACATCCGCTCCACCGCAGACGCAGCATTTGGCTTCGCCAGAGCGGATCAGCTCGGCTGCGACCAGGATGGCGTCGGAGGCTGAGGAGCAGGCCGTGGAGAGCACAACTGGCGGCGCGGCCGCGCCCAACTCGCGGGCAACCTCTGACGCCCAGCCGGAGAGCGGAGTGCGCGAGGACGTCTCATCCAAATACGCGCCCAGGCTGGTGCTCAAAACGTATCGCACTTCCGGATCGCCCGGCTCGCGATGAGCCGCGGCCAGCGCCTTGCGGATGGTAGTGACGGCCATTTTTATCAGCCGCTCGGTAGGCGGTAGCTCGGCGTCAATATCCACAACCGGTGCAACCAGTAGCGTGCGCAGCCTCCCAGAGCATGCGACCGGCCTCATGCCAGATTTTCCATCGAGCAGCGCCTGCCAGACCGGCTCCAGCTCATCGCCAAGAGCGGTAAGCCAGGCCATCCCGGTGACGGCGATTCGCGGGCCAATAGACATTTAGAGATCCTATTCAAATGCTTCGTTCAGGCGCGGCGCAGGCAGGTTGCAGGGCGCTTGGGGGAAGCTTTGCCGCGCAATCTTGACTAAGCGGCAGTCTTCTGAGCTTGCAAACGATCAATTAGGTCCGCCAGCAACCGGATAGAGGTGAAATTCTCGGGCGTGTAGTCGTTGTCACTGATTTCGATGTTAAACCTCTGCTCGCAAAGGACACGCATCTCCACAAAGCCGACCGAGTCCAGGCCAACGACCGTGCGCAGACCGTCGTCCAGGCCGATATCTTCCTCGGCGATCTCTACGAATAAGTCGTTCACAATCATTTTGCGCAAGGCAGCAATCAAATCGTCCCGCATTCTCAACCCCCTCAATGCAGAATTTCGTCTTTTGGGGACAAAAGGCGAATGATTAAGTCCTTTATCTGCAATGCGCTGATTCTAGCAGAAGGCAGAACGCCTGCCAAGAGAATTTGTGTTCCCACTGCCGTCCGGGCGCGCTAGCTCAAACGCGCAGGACTTCGATTCCTTGGCTCTCAATGGATGCGAGGGCGTCAGGGTCCGCGCCAGTGTCGGTAATGAGCGCGTGGATTTCATTGGCCGGGCAAATGAAGGCGGGGCTGACGACGCCAAGCTTGCTGGAATCGGCGACAACAATTATTCTGCGCGACTGCTTGAGCATCTTGCGGTAGACGAGGGCCTCATCGGGTTCCAGGGTAGTGGCTCCGCGCTCGGCGTCAAGGCCTGTGACGCTGAGAAAGACCATATCCATATAGACGTCATCCAGGAAATTCAGCGCGGCATTGCCGGTGAGCGAAAAAGACCATGCCCAGGGCACCATGCCGCCCGTAAGATAGGTGCGGATACCGGGCTGGTTGCAGAGTTCCATTCCGATATTGATCCCGTTGGTGACCACCTGTATCTTGCTACGGTGGCGCAGGCTTCGGCCGATATGAGTGGTAGTGGTGCCGGCCGTTAGTCCGACGGTCTGGCCGGATTGAACCAACTCGGCCGCGGCCACGCCGATGCGGCGTTTTTCAGCGGCATGGCGCTGTTCGCGGGCCAGAAAGGAGCTGTCGTAACGAAATGGCTCATAAAGCAGCGGCTCAACCAGCTCAGCGCCCCCGTGCGTGCGGCGAATGAGGCCGCGAGCTTCAAGGCGGGCCAGATCGCGCCGGATGCTAGGCGCGGACGAGCCGGCGACGGCCAGCAACTCTTCTGTGGTGGCTGTTCCGGTACGGAGAAGAAACTTGACGATCTGCTCGGAACGGCGGCTGATGGAATCGGACATATCACAGCGATTCTACTCCGCTCGCGGGAGGAAAATGAAGGTAAATATGCCATTCCTACCTTAAAAATAGCCATAAAATGGAATATATACTCATATAGATGATCATTATGGCATAATATAGTCATATCAAGTTGAACTTTTGCCTGCGCAAACAGGCCGCCGGGGTGGGAAGAAATGCCGAGCTTCAAGCACGAGATGTTGCGCGAGATCTACGAACAGCCGGAGGCGCTGCGGCGTACGGTGGCGCTCTATCTGGGCGAGGATGGCCTGAAGCCGGAGGTTGCGGAACTGCTGGCGAAATGGGCGATACCGGAGGGCGAGGTTCTGATTGCCGCCTCTGGCTCAAGCCGGCACAGCGGTCTGGCGGCGGAGATTCTGCTGGAGGATTTGTGCGGTCTTGCCGTGGATGTGGAATACGCCAGCGAATATAGCTGCCGCGGCGGCGCCGACAAGATGGAGTCCCACCACCCGAGTGTGCTGGTGCTGTCTCAGTCAGGCGAGACCTCCGATACGCTGGCGGCGCTACGAGAGGCGGCGCGGCGGGGGCAGAAGACGCTGGCGATTACGAATGTGATCGACTCGACGATGGCGCATGAGGCGACGGTCTCTATGCCGCTGGCCGCGGGTGTGGAGCGGGCGATTCCGGCGACGAAGAGCTTTACCTGTCAGTTGGCTGTGTTGTATCTGTTGGCGCTCTATGAGGGCAAGCGGCTGGGACGCATGGATGCGTCTGCGCTGGCCCGGGAGATTGCCGATTTGCGCGCGCAGAGCGGAGTCATAGAGGCACAATTGGATGGATGGCGGCAGCAGATGACTGCGCTGGCCTCCAAGTACCGAGCCGCCAATACCTTTCTCTATCTGGGCCGCGGCATACATTACGCGATTGCGCGCGAGGGCGCGCTCAAGCTAAAAGAAGCCTCCTATGTTCATGCCGAAGGTTACCCGGCGGGCGAATTGAAGCATGGGCCAAACGCTCTGGTTAGCGATAGCGTGCCGCTGGTGGTGCTGGCCACGGTGGATCGCGAGCTGGAGGCTTCCGCGCTGCGCTACGATCGGACGCTGCAACTGCTCCGCGAGATGAAGACTCAAGGCGCTAAAGTCATTGCGATTGCCAATGCGGGAGACAGCGATGTGGGAGAACTGGTCAGCGATTTTGTGCCGGTTGCGCCTGCGCCCGAGTACCTGCTGCCAATCTCCGAGGTGGTGCCGCTGCAATTATTTGCGTACTTCATGGCGCTGGAGCATGGCGTGGATGTGGACAAACCTAGAAATCTCTCCAAGGCCGTTGTAGAAAAGCCAGAGTAGTCAATGCGGCGTTTGTAATTGATGGGAATTGGTACTACCGTTCTTGTAGCTTTTTTTCAAGAAAAGGATTTCGATGATTGCCAGTAACATCGACAGCGCGGAGCGGTCCATCCGCAGGCACCCCGCCGCTTGGGTTCCGACTCTTTATTTTGCCGAGGGTCTGCCATTTTATGCCGTGAATTATATGGCTCTCTATTTCTATCAAAACATGGGCGTGAAGAATGCGGTGACAACTTTGGTGATCAGCCTGTTGGCATTTCCATGGACACTGAAACCTATCTGGAGTCCGATGCTGGAGATGTATAAGACGAAGAAGTT
>JBEKDN010000014.1:0-31882 GCA_050014335.1 Occallatibacter sp.
CGGTTGTCAGGCTCGTCGGTACAAAGGCTCAAGCGCCGGCGAGGCTCGATCCATTAGGCACTGCTCCAAAGAGAATTGGCATTGGCAGCAAGCTCGCTAGGCGGAAAGTCAAACTTTTCTCGAAGTAGCGTTCGAGCTCCAACTTGAGTGGCAGAGAAATCAGCAGTTGCAATTCTCCAGCACTCGCCAGCTCCAGTACCCGCTTTGGCTTGCCGCCATAGTAAAGCGCAGAGATATAAATATTGGTGTCAAGAACAATTCGCCGAATCATGCGGTTTCTGTAGCCAGCGTTGCGCTACGTTCTTCTTTCGCCATTTCGCGGCGAACTTGGCGTGCAAGTTCAACAACGTCTTCCTCATTATGAATGCCGAGCCGATCCGCAGCCGGTTTCATCAGCGCTCTTGCCCTTTTGAAAAACTGCTCGCGTTCATAGCGCCGCAGAGCCTCGCGCACCAGTTCGCTCATGGTGCGGTTCTCCTGTTTGGCAAGGGCTTGGGCCTCTTCGAACATCGCCGGGGGCAGCGTGATGGAGACAACTTTCGTAGTTCTCATAATACTTAGTATGACGGTTTTCGTCTCCGTTAAAGGGATTTATCAACTGTTTTGACTCTGGCCAGAGCAGTTTCCACGCCTCAATGTGAGAAGGTAAATGGTGATGTAGAGGCAAAATAAAAAGCCGGAGAGGGCGTCGAGCCAGTTCTGCTCAAACGGGCTGGTAGAGTGAATCCAACCCCATCGCTGAAAATTCCATAGCAGAATGCCCAGGACCAATGAGATGTTGGCGACGATCAAGCGGCGCCGTTGCTTGGGATAGAGTTGGCGATGAGCGATGCGCATATTTCAATTCTCCTTTCGATGTTGGTGGATTCGATCAATGATGAAAGCGATACCAGAAAAACATTGAAATCTTGACCACGCCGAATGTGGCAATGACTATCAGCAGATCCCAACTTAAATCGTTGCACGCAAGCAAGCGGTACTCCCAGAGGGCGAGAGCCGCAAACGTTGCTGCGAAGCCGGCGATGCTGCTGGCCCGGCGGCGATGCTCCAGGAAGCGTTCATCAACGAATTGACCTAGAAACGGAACTTTGCTAAGGATGTGAGCTTTCATTTTTGCTCCTCCAATTGGAAGATTTGGTCGGTGGAACAGGCGAACAGCCGCGCAAAAACCAACGCCAGCTCCAGGCTCGGCACATAGCGGTTGCGCTCAATGGAGTTGATGCTCTGCCGGGAGACACCGGCGGCCTGCGCCAGTTCTTCCTGCGTCCACTCGCGGGCCATGCGCAGCTCTTTGATCCGGTTTGTGATCGTGTGCTCCATGGAAAGTAAGCTTTCCATTTCATCCTAGCGCTAGTCCTAAATCCTGTCAAGCCGACTTTCCATAATCAGACCGGGATTGCTTCCACTTCCTCCACAGGTTGACTATCACTATGTGGGCGAACCTACTCAAACCCTGCTAAGATTGACATTTCCGGCCTCAAGCGCCGCCTCACAACTCCATTGCTAGAAAGCCGCATTATGCCTGAAAAAGCTGTGCCTGAAGATTCCAAGCCCCTTCCCATCACCTACGCTGACGCCGGAGTCGACATTACTGGCGGCGACCGCGCCAAGGAACGCATCAAGTACCTCGCGCAGAAGACCTTCAACCGCAATGTGCTGGGCGGTATCGGCGGCTTTGGCGCGCTCTATCGGCTTGATATGCAGCGCTGGAAGAACCCGATCCTGGTCAGCTCCGCCGACGGCGTTGGCACCAAACTGAAAGTCGCCTTCGAGCTCGGTCTGCACCACACCGTCGGAGCCGATCTGGTCAACCACTGCGTCAATGACATCGCTGTGCAGGGCGCCACGCCGCTCTTTTTCCTGGACTATTTCGCCAGCGGCAAGCTGGACGCCGAGGTCACCGAGAGCGTGATCACCGGCCTTGCCGATGCCTGCAAAGCCAATGCCTGCGCGCTCATCGGTGGTGAAACGGCGCAGATGCCGGGCTTTTATTCCGACGGCGAATATGACCTGGCCGGCTTCATCGTCGGCGCGGTGGACCGCGACAAGATGGTGGTCGGCGCGGGCATCAAGGCGGGCGACGTGCTGATCGGCCTGCCCTCCACCGGACTGCACACCAACGGCTATTCGCTCGCCCGCAAGCTGCTCTTTGAGGTGGCCGGATACAGGCCAACGCAGTACGTCACCGCAATCAAGGAGAAGGCCGGCGCGGCGCTGATGAAAACTCATCGCAGCTACCTGCATGTGATTCAAAAGCTCGTAACGGCGGGGCTCACCACCGGCATGGCGCACATCACCGGCGGCGGCATCACAGAAAATCTGCCGCGCATCCTGCCCAAAAACGTCAACGCCCAGATCGAGATCGGCTCCTGGCCTGTCCTACCCATCTTCGAGCACCTGCGCACGCTCGGCTCGGTCTCGCAAGAGGAAATGATGCGCACCTTCAACATGGGTATAGGCTTGATCGCGGCCATCCCCGCTGCCAAGTTTGCGCGCGCCAAAAACCTGTTAGACCGCGCCGAGGAAAAGTTCTACGTGATTGGCCGCGTAGCAAAAGGCGAGCGCCGCGTCCAGTACACGTAGGCTGTGGTCAGTGGTCAGTGAAACCATCTCGGCTGCATGGCTGATGGATGGAAGGGTACGGGCTTCAGGTGAAGGGTACGGGCTTCAGCCCGTACATCAACAGGCTATTTGAAACTGTGGCTTTAGCCACCGAGGGAATGTGATTTATTGAAGTCTCATTCCCGCATGAGCTAAAGCCCACCGATTTTTAGACACTTCTGTATGTGAACGGTTATGGACTCTGCCAAGGATCAACCATGAGGGATACGAAAATATCCGCTTCGGCGTGCGATTCCATCGAAGAGATTCGTTCGCAGATCGACCGGATCGACTGTCAGATTGTTGCACTGATCGCCGAGCGTGGTGCGTATGTGAGCAGGGCCGCGTATTTCAAAAAGGATGATGCCGCTGTAAGAGCGCCTGGGCGCGTCGAAGACGTTATCCGAAAGGTGAGAGCGCTGGCCGAAGAGGCCGGAGCCAATCCTGCTCTTGTAGAAAGCGTCTATCGTGCAATGATCGCGGCTTGTATCGACATTGAGTCGGCTGAACACGCCAAACTGACATCCTAGAGCGCTGAAGGAATCTTCTTGCCGGAATTGACTTTCAATTCGGAAACGAAACAGTCGCCTCTTCGCCTCGGCATCCTGCTCTCTGGCCGCGGCTCAAATTTTCTGGCTATAGCCGGGTCGATCAGCGCCGGACGACTCCAGAACGTCGAGATCGCCATCGTCATCTCAAACATCGCCGAAGCCGGCGGTCTTGAAGCTGCTCGCAATCTCGGCCTGCCGCACGCAGTGCTTATCTCCAAAGGCCGCAGCCGCGCCGATCACGATGCCGACCTGATCGCCTGCCTGAAATCGCACCAGGTCGACCTCGTCTGTCTTGCCGGTTACATGCGCCTGCTCTCGCCCCAGTTCGTCGCCGCCTTTCCCAATCGCATTCTCAACATCCATCCATCGCTGCTGCCCGCCTTTCCCGGCCTCGACGCCCAAACCCAGGCCTTCGAATACGGCGTTAAAGTGGCCGGCTGCACGGTGCATTTTGTCGATGAGCATCTGGATCACGGCGCCATCATTGTGCAACGCGCTATTCCAGTGCTCGATGCCGACGACGCCCATTTCCTCGCCGAGCGCATTCTCGTCGAAGAACACATCGCCTATACCGAAGCGATCGCCCGCGTCGCCAGCGGCGACTACGAACTCCGCGGGCGGCGATTTGTACGGCGGAATTCCTGAGACAACAGCATTCTCACTGTTCCGGCAATGAGGGGTTGTGGTATCCCACCCTAGCTGCAAAAACAAAGACGCGGCGAGGGTGGGGCACCAAGTTTTTATGTTACTGATGGCCAGCCTCTAAACATCGCGCAGATACAGCCGCACCAGCGTCTGATTCAGCAACTGGTGCGCAATTTCTCCAAAAGTAATCGGCCCAGTCACGCTGCCCGTCTTCTTGCCTTCCAACTTCCCGTAGAGAAAATTGAGAATGCAATTGCAGGCGAACTCCGGTTCTGCCTGATCCACGCCCACTACCTCGGCAAAGGCGCGGGCATAATCTTCCACTGGCTCGGCAAAGCGATATTCCACGCCGGGAAAAACCGGGGCATAAAGATCCACCGTATGCGCCGCCGCATCCACCTTTTGAATCGAGACATTGATGGAGCTTCCGTTATAGTCGCCCACCAGCGGAAACTCCGTATTGATTCCATTGGCGGCAATGTATTCGGCCAGGTTGGCGGGCTTGCCGTCAATCATGCAGCCCACCGCTTGAAAGCCTTCCTCTTTGAAACGAATCACCTCTCCGGCACCGCCCTTGAAGATGTTCACAATGTCCAGCTCGGCCATCTTGTTGGTGGGCAGAGACACGTGAAGAGCGACGCATTTATCCTCTAATACCGCGCCAGTCTTCCCGTTGAAAACCGCCGGCATTTCCGCTCCGATGCGGTCCACGCGCACGCCCGCCACCCAGCCCACCACCGTGTGCATCAAAAAGCCATCGAAGCTCGAAACATCCTCGGCATAGCTCTTCAGCAGCTTCGGCGAAGAAGGAAGCAGCAGATAACTGAAGCCATTATCCGGCGCGTCTTTGTAAACTTCGGCCAGATGATTGCGATCGTATTCGGCAATCCTCACCTCGCGCGCAAACTCCGGCGCCTCGGTTACGAAGATCTTGTCTTCAGAGACCTGACCTCCCTCGTCCGTCATGAAATAGCAGATGGTCCCTCCCACCCAGTTACCCTGTGGCAACTCGCTGAGCGCCTCGCGGCTTCCCGCCAGAAACAAGTTCTTGCCGGCGGCAATCAACGCTTGCACCTCTGCGATCCTATGCAATCTGGCATCTTTGTTTTGAGACATGAATTCTCCTAACACCCTATCCGAGGATTTGTGTTATTTCGCTGGAAAAAATGGATTCAAACTGCGTCATGAATTTGTGCGTTTTGGCAATGAGTAGCTTCACATTGTCCGGCGATGGGTCTCTCTCATAACTCATCTTGTTGTTATGGATAAGCATGTTGAAAGTGGTTTTGTTGGATGTTAAATGCTTTTTCCCCGTAACGATCTGCACCCACACCGGGTGGTGAACATCTGGAATCATTGAGGAATGCCCCTTTCGCGTACTGAGCCAATTAAGAAGGTTATCGGCGCGCGCCCAGCGCTCTCCAGTTGCAAACGCTATGCGCGTCCCATTTTCCTCGACTCTCTATGCTGGTCGTGCCAGTCTCCCGTCATCGGCCTGTCAAGCCCCGCAATCGATCGCGATGCGCGTAAGCTGCTGATCCTGAATGAATTCAAGTTTTTCCAATCTTTGCCGAAGATATTACCAAGAGCGCATAGGCTAAAAGGTAGCCAGACAAGAGACGGAAGTGCAACGCCCGGCGAATGAGTTCGCCATTCCTCTGCGGATGGTTCCGGGGCGTGGGACCGTCTCTTGTCACACAGCGTTTTCGGAATTAGAGCTTCTTCAGGGTTAGCGCAAGGACTTGGGTGCCCCATACATTCGCGGTTTTATCGCGAATGGGTGGGAATCCACGAAGCTCGCCCTACAGGAAAAGTAAAAATGCTCTAGGTCGATAAATATTCCGAACATGCCTGAGTTGCAGCGCCTCTCCCCCACTTGCCTGATCCGCAACCACGGCGGCGCTTGGCTTCGGAGAGATGCTAAAAATCGAGATCAGCGGATGGCCTGTAACAACGCCAGCCGCCGGTCCCGATTTTTTTGTCGCTCGAATCTCCATCTCAAGTAACCAAGGCGGCCGCGGTCGCCTTTTTTGTTGCAAGGAGCTCTCTCAATGAATCTGATTTCAAATATCTGGAAACAACCCAAGACCTCGGCCACCGGCGTATTGATTGCGCTCGTAACCATTGCCAGCGTGCTTTCCCGGCAGGGCATTACTCTCGGTAAAGCCGGCAGCGGAACGGTGATCACACTGGCCGGCGCCCTCGCAACCGCAATTCTAGGCCTGTTGGCCAAGGACCCGGCCTCCAGTTCTTCGCTCCTTACCGAACCCAGCGAGCCCGGAGGGGCACCGACGGCAGATCTTCCTCGCTGGGGTGGAGATTCAATTGGACGCCCGTCGTCCAACTCGACCACCAAACTCGGCGTATGGGCGCTGATTGCGCTCCTGTTGCCGGCAACCTTCCTCAGCGGATGCTCGGGAATTACCGTGGCGCAGGAAATCGTCAATTGGACGCCCACATTACAGAGCGCGGTTGCCACGCTCAACTCCACCGCGTCGCTGCTTGAGCCGGCCGATGCGCCAATCTTTGCCGCCGCCACCGTCGGCTTTGACGCCGCCTCCAACCTGCTCATCTCGCAGGCCCACGCCTATCTCGCCAATCCCACCACCCCGGTCCTCCAGCAGTTGCAGGCCGCTGTCGTAGCCTTTCAGCAGAACGTCAACGCATCGCTCCTGCAGGCCGCGAAAATCTCCAATCCAAATAGCCAGCAACACGTCCTCAACGGTATCAACGCCGTCGGAACGGTGGTCACGGCAATTCTTTCGCTGGTGGAATCGGTCTCCAGCAAATCCCAGGTAGCCGCCATGGCGGCGCAATCCACCATCAAACTGGCCTCGGTCCAGACCTACCTCAATGAAAGTCAGGCCGCCGCAATCGTAGCCAGTCACTACAGTGAGCCACTAGAGCTGGCCCGACTCCAGGTCCGTCAGGCTGAAGCCACCGCAACCCATTCCGGCTTCTAAGAAACCTCCGGTCAGGTCCACCTCCGCAGCAGATGTGGATACACGGCTCGTTCCAATCACTAAAAATGACTTTGTGTGCCCCAGGTCCGGATTTTCGGACCTGGGAAAGCGGGAAGCTTTCCGGGCGCTCAAAACCCGCCAGTTCTTCACCCTCTTTCCCATTTCTTGTTCCTATAGTTTCTCTTTTTGTTCGCCAATAGATCCGGCACCCCCCACCCCCCTACCCCTGTGGAGCCCATTTCTTTCTCAACTATTTCCAGTAACAATTGCGATATCAATGACATGCAAAATCACACTGTTAACCAATCAGTAACTGCAACCCCGTCATTTTGCCCCGTTTTTGGCCCCAAAAGGCCCTCTTTTATGTCAAAAATCATCAATTTCACGCGTTTTTTCACTACCGCTTTCATTCGCGGACTGCCCTTTCGCGCAGGCAAGCCCGATCGTCGTCAGGGCCGCGCATCTCTGTCGCATTTGTTCAAATCGAATAGGCATTTGCTTCACTCCCCCGTTTTCGGCGATACTTAGATGTTGAGTTCTGCGCGGCTAGGCGTTCTTGCCATTCCGCATATTCGGACCGATCCGGCAAGGAAGCTTCATTGCAACCTGCCGCAATCTGGAAATATCCCTATCGAGCGCAACAAGAGCAGTGCAAGTCGAAAGGAACCGTATCGCCGTGGTGATGATTCGTTTGGCGCGTTTTGGCGCCCGCAAGCAGCCCTACTATCGCATCGTGGTCATTGAAAAAGACCGCGCCCGCAATGGCCGTTCGATCGAGGTCGTCGGCACCTACAACCCCCGCACAAACCCCGCCACCGTTGACCTGAAGCACGAGCGCGTCGCTTACTGGCGTGGCGTGGGCGCGCAGCTCTCGCCCATCGTTGCCAAGCTGATCGCCAAGAATCCGGCGCCGGTTGCCGAGGCCGTCGCAGCCTAGCTTTCCCCATTCACTGACCGAGTGCGCAAGCGGCCCATGCCGCGGCGCACTTTATTTGCTGACGGAGGTGCGTCTGTGCTGTTACTATGCGCGCACAGATTTAAATCGTTTCTTTTTGTTCGCCAATTTCTGAACGCATTCGGTCAGGGGTAAGAGCATGACCCAAATCGCTATGGTCGAAGTAGAAGAACTGGTCCGTGAGATTGCCCGGGCTTTGGTAGATGAGCCGTCAGCCGTGCAAGTGGAAAGCGTGGGCCGCGAGGAGAACACAGTCCTCAAGCTCCGCGTGGCGCCTACGGATGTGGGCAAGGTGATCGGCAAGCAGGGGCGCACAGCTCGCTCGGTACGCACCATTCTGGGTGCAGTCAGCATGAAGCTGCATCATCGCTACACGCTTGACATCCTGGAAGAAGACGACGCCTGAAGTGGTTGTTCTCGATGCATCCGCCTCGCATAGGAGGCCGCGATGACCGTGTCCGACCAATCTCGGCCATGGACTTGGCTGGCCAGGATTCGTCGCCCGCAGGGGCGCAAGGGTGAAGTCTTCGCCGACCTGCTCACCGATTTCCCTGAGAAATTTGCCGAACGCAAACAGCTCTGGCTGCTCTCTGAATCGTCAGCTTCACAATCGGCAAAGTCCATACTCGCCGGCAGCTTTCCGCGCGAAGTCGAGCTCATCGCTCATTGGCTGCACAAAGGTGGCATCGTCCTCCACTTTGCCGGAATCGATTCCATCTCCGCCGCTGAAACCCTCAACGGCCTGACCGTCGCAATTCCCCAATCGGAGCGCGCGCCTCTGGCCGGCGACGAAGTCTATATCCCAGACCTGATCGGCTGTACTCTGTTCGATGTCGCCCGAGTGGACCATTCAGATTCCGAGCCAATCTCCGTAGGCGTGATCGAAGAAGTAGACCGATCGGCGGGCCCAGTAGCGCTCCTCGTGGTCAACGGCGCATCGGGTGAAGTCTTAATTCCCTTTGCCAAAAGCTACCTGCGGAAGATCGACCTCAAAGCCAGGCGCGTAGAGATGGCTCTGCCTGAAGGATTGATCGACCTGAATGCGCGCGGGAAAACACCGTAGCCTTCTAACAGTCTTGCATTCTTTCCTGCCGGATCGCGTCCAACATCTTTTCATCTTCTTTACTCAGCGTCGCGCCGGCCAGCAAATCCGGTCTGTTAGTCAGCGTTTTGCGCAGCTGCTGTTCGCGTCGCCAGCGGCGAATCCCCGCGTGATCTCCGTTCAGCAGCGTCTCCGGCACGCCCAGACCGCCAAACTCCGCTGGCCGCGTGTAGTGAGGGTAGTCCAGCAGTCCTCCGGCTCCATGCTGGGATCGCGGAACGCCGTCGTCGGCAATGGCAATCTCGGCGTCAGCCACGCCAAAGCTCTCAAACTCGCCAGATGCCTCATTGCCCAGCACTCCGGGAATCAGCCGCATCGTCGCGTCCACCACAACGGCAGCGGCCAGCTCGCCTCCGCTCAGCACGTAGTCGCCGATAGACAACTCCATGTCGCAGTACAGCTCGTTGATCCGCTCGTCCACGCCTTCGTAGCGCCCGCAAATCAGAACTACGCGTTCCACTTCCGCCAACTCCCGCGCCAGCGCCTGCGTAAACGGCCGTCCCTGCGCTGAAAGCAAAACCACCTGCGGTGGGGCGGACAGCGCTTGCGCGGCATTCAAGGCATAGCGCTCCGCCTTAGGCGCAATCCCCAGCGACTCCAGCGCCTCAGCCAGCGGCCCAGGTTTCAGCACCATTCCCGCACCGCCGCCAAAAGGCCGGTCGTCCACCGTGCGATGCCGATCGTGGGTAAAGGCGCGCAGATCGTGCACGCCAACGGTCACCAGCTCCTCGGCCAGCGCGCGGCGCAGAATCCCGTTCTCGAAGATGCCCGCAAAGAAGCCGGGAAAGATCGTGACAATCTCAAAGCGCATACTGCTTAATCATAGCGACTGCGCCGAATGCCATGTGGCCTGCCACTTCTTGCCCCTTTCATGCATCTTCATAGAGAGGCATTTCATGGGCGAATTGACCAAACCGCTTGCGCAGCCACTTTCCCAGCGTCTCCGCGTGGTCATTGTGGGTGGAGGTTTTGCCGGCATTCACGCGGCCATAGGGTTGGCGCGCCTTCCCGTGGACGTAACTGTCGTCGATAGGCGCAACCATCACATCTTCCAGCCGCTGCTCTATCAAGTCGCGCTGGCCGTGCTCTCGCCGGCTGACATCGCGCAGCCCATCCGCACTATCCTGCGTCGCCATCGCAACACCGCCGTGCTCATGGATGAAGTGGTAGGCATCGACGTTGGCATCAGGCAGGTTGTACTTGCCAGCGGCGCGCTGGTCCCGTATGACTATCTGGTGCTCGCTACCGGCGCAACTCACTCCTACTTTGGCCACAACGATTGGGCGCAGCTTGCTCCGGGGCTCAAAACCATCGAGGATGCCACCGAAATTCGCCGCCGGGTTCTTCTTGCCTTTGAATTGGCTGAGCGGCAGATGGTCGAGCATGGCTGGCATCCGCCGCTGAATTTCGTGGTTGTCGGCGGCGGACCTACTGGCGTCGAGCTTGCGGGCGCAATCTCTGACATTGCCCGCCTTTATATGCGCCATGACTTTCGGCACATCGATCCCGCCAAAGCGCGCGTGCTGCTCCTTGAAGGCTCTCCGCGCGTCCTCGCCGCCTATCCGGATGACCTTTCAGCCAAGGCGGAAGCCGCGCTGGTCAAGCTGGGCGTCGAGGTTCACACCAACACGCACGTCACCGGCATCAGGCCCGGCTGGGTGGATGCGGAGAGCAAGAGCGGCACCGCTCGCATAGAGGCAGCAGTCACGCTCTGGGCCGCCGGCGTCCAGGCCTCGCCGCTCGGCAAGATGCTGGGCGCGCCACTCGACCGTCGCGGCGCAGTGCTTGTCGATGACCGCCTCAATCCGCCGGGGTTGCCTGAGGTCTTCGTCCTGGGAGATCTAGCCCACCTGGAACAGGACGGCCGACAGATTCCCGGTGTCGCCCAGCCGGCGATGCAGATGGGCGATCACGTCGCCAAAATCCTCGCCGCCGATCTCGCGGGCGCGCGTCGTCCTGCCTTCCGCTACTTTGACAAAGGCGACATGGCCACCATTGGCCGCATGGACGCCGTAGCCAAAGTCGAATGGCCTTTCAAAGCCCACATCAGTGGCTTTCCTGCCTGGGCTACCTGGTTGACGGTCCATATCTTCTTCCTCATCGGATTCCGCAACCGCATCTCGGTCTTTGCCGCATGGATTTGGACGTACTTCACCTTTACGCGCGGGGCGAGGCTGATCACCGGCGACCAGCGGCTTCCCGGCTGGCAGCAACAAGTCGACGCTGGTCCAGCTAAAGCGGCGGATGAACTCACCTCCAATCGAGTCTAGTAAACTGATAGAGCGATGCTCGACTTGAATTTTGTTCGTGCCAACCTTGAAGCTGTTGAAGAGAAGCTGCGCGCCCGTGGCGCTGACCCGGCGGCGCTGCTGGGCGATTTCCAAGCCCTCGATCGGAGCCGGCGCGAAGCCATCACCACCTCTGAGCAACTCAAGGCCCGGCGCAACGAACTGAGCCAGCAGGTGGGAGCGCTGAAAAAAGCCCGTCAAGACGCGACCGTCCTCATGGACCAAACCCGCGCTCTCAAAGAACAACTCGACGAGCTCGAAAAGACTGCCGCGAAACTCGACGAGCAGATGCGCATGTCCCTCGCGAGCATCCCCAACCTCACCCGCGACGAAGTGCCAACCGGCAAATCCGAAGCCGACAATGTTGTGGTCAAGAGCTGGGGCGAAAAGCAAGTCTTCACCTTTGAACCCAAACCGCACTGGGAACTCGGCGAGTCCCTCGGCATTCTCGATCTCGAACGCGCTGCCAAACTAAGCGGCGCGCGCTTTGCCGTCTACATGGGTGCGGGAGCGCGGCTGGAGCGGGCTTTGATCAGCTTCATGCTCGACATGCACACCCAGAAGCACGGCTACACGGAAGTCCTGCCGCCTTTCATGGTCAACAGCAAATCGCTCTTTGGCACCGGCCAATTGCCCAAGTTCGCCGACGATCTCTTTCGCTGCTCTGACACCGACGCAGAAGCCGTAGCGCGCGGCGAATTCAAAGACAACGACCACTGGCTAATCCCGACCGCCGAGGTTCCCGTAACCAACCTCTACCGCGATGAAATCCTCGACGAGGCCCGCCTGCCCATCTGCTTCACGGCTTACACGCCCTGCTTTCGCGCCGAGGCCGGAGCCGCCGGCAAAGATACCCGCGGCATCATTCGCCAGCATCAATTTCAAAAAATCGAGATGGTCAAGTTCACCAAGCCAGAAAACTCCGACGCCGAGCACGAGCGGCTTACGCGCGACGCCGAAGAGATCCTTGAGACGCTGGGCCTGCCCTATCGCCGCATGTTGCTCTGCACCGGAGACACCGGCTTCTCCTCGGCCAAGACCTTTGACCTAGAAGTCTGGCTTCCCGGCCAGCAACTCTACCGGGAGATTTCTTCCTGCTCGAATTTTGAAGGCTTTCAGGCGCGCCGGGCCAACATCCGCTATCGCGCGGGGGGCGCCAAAAGCAAGCCCGAATTCGTCCACACCATCAACGGCAGCGGATTGGCCGTGGGTCGCACTTGGCTAGCCATCATTGAAAACTATCAGCAAGTCGACGGATCGGTTCTGATTCCAGAGCCGCTCAGGCCCTATATGGGCGGCCTGGAGCGGATTGCACGGTAAAGGCGCAATGAAAAAACTTCTCAAGAGCTATTTTTACTGGACGTACCCGCGCGGCTCTTTCCACTACGATGTGTTGGTGACGTTGATCCTCTTTTTTATCTTTCTCACCCCGCATTTGTGGAACTATGGCGACAAGCCCGCCAACGCCGCTGGTCCGGTGCATCCTTTCCAGATTGTCGGCGACGGTCGCCATGGAGTCATTGTCACAGTGCCGGCCTCGGATGTAAGCCTGGCATTGAACACGACTGCGCCTTATCCGGTGGTGAAGAAGGCTCTGCGCAAGGCCCTCGAACCGGTTGAAGGAGACGACGTCTTCGTCGAGCGCTGGGAGACTGTGACGGATGCCCAGGGAAATCTTGCCTGGAAGATCTGGGCCCACCACTAAATGCATCTAACAGCTTGTGCGCAAATAAGGAACCGTATGAATACTGCACGAAGATTCATCGTTGCCGTTGTGGTTGCAATGTTCCTGCTGGCCGCGCATCCGGTGATCGCGGCCACAGCCGATAAGGACTTGGACCGCGTCCTGCGCCAGCTCGATCAGGCGGCTAAGAACTTCCACTCCACCTCCGCTGACTTTGAATATGATTCCATTGAGACCGATCCTGTCTACGACAAGGATGTGCAGAAGGGCACCGTCTACTATCAGCGCAATGGTTCCTTTCAGATGGCTGCTCACATTGACGAACACAACGGCAAGCCCGCGCCCAAGATTTATACCTACTCCAGCGGCGTTTTCAAACTCTATGAAGTCGGTATCGACCAGGTCACCGTCTTCGGCAAAGCCAACAGATTTGAGAGCTATCTCATGCTCGGCTTTGGCGCCAGCGGCAAGGATCTGGCGGAGAAATGGGAGATCAAATACCTCGGTCCAGAGACGTTGCCCGACGGCTCAAAGAGTGTCAAAACCGAGAAGCTGGAGCTTGTGGCAAAAGACCCTGAGGTCCGCAAGAACATTCCCAAGGTGATCATCTGGATGGATGTCGAGCGGGGCGTGAGCCTCAAGCAGCGTTTTGAAGAAGGACCGGAACAATTCCGGGAGTGCTTCTACTTCAACTTCAAGGTCAATCAGCCCATCGCCGCCAGCCTCTTCACCTTCAAGACCGATAAAAACACCCAGACAGTAAACCGGTAGAGCGCCACTCCGCCAAGCGCAAAAATCATCGGAAAGCACTCCAGCGTATAGCGCGCCTCGGGTGCTTCCACGGTCATCAGCAGCGCGCTGCGCAGTAGCATATATGCCAGCAGGGGTAGCCAGAAGCGTGGCCGCAGCCAAAGTCCGCCCGCTGCCAGAAGAAGATAGATCGCGTTCAATCCCGCATAGGCCCAACTGAAGCGTGTCTCCACATGGTGATGCGCATAGACCCACCAATCCAGATCGATGGGCAGATTTTCCACCCTCGGCCTCAGCCACATATCGGCCACGCGTCCCAGCGGCAGCCAAAGATAAGAACGCAGCGGATGAGCGGCGATGCGTTCTTTGGCCAGTTGCTCGAAGCGCGCATCCACATCGGGCACAATGTCCGTCGCGCCGTCTCTGTCATTGTAGTCAGCAGCCACTTCCGCGGTCTCCGCGTACTGTGCAGGTGAGTCGAAGGCACGACTGGGCAGCTTATTCAGGTTCAGCGGATTACCCGGCACCTCCCAATACACGTCGTGAGTGCAGTTAAAGTCCAGGCACCAGGTCTTCACCCAGCGCTGCCAGCCCGGATAGGTGGCCTGACCGGGGTCGTTGGCGTAGCGCGGAGCCAGCGGTTGAAAGACGTGAAAGACCGCCCAATTGCGCGCCGTCCAGGCGGCAAAAGGAGTAAGCGCCAGCAGCAGGCAGCCCACCGCAATGCGCACCAGCTTCTTCGCGGGAATCCCATTCGCCACGCATCTCAGTCCAATCATCATCGCGGGCGCCAACGCCAGCCCAGCCAGCGCGCCGTCAGGCCGCAGCAGCGCCGCATACGTTACCGCAAAGGTGAACCACAGCGCTGCGGCCCAGCACGGCCGCTCCCTGAAGCGAGCCATCGACCAAAGCGCCAGCGCCAGCGCGAATAACGTAGGCGCCTCGGTGAGCGGCTCGGCTGCATAGACGGCTGTAAAAGGGCAGAGCGCGGCCAGCCACAGCGTGCAATGCGCGGCCCCGGTTTTCCACCCCGGCTGTACTATGCGGTACGCAAAATCGGCCAGGAGCAGGCATCCTGCCAGCTCCAGCGCTATTTGCACCCAGGTTGCCGATACATAGTTCTCCATCCCGAAGACACGAAAGCACAAGGCAAGAAAGAGTGGGTAGCCAGGCAAACGGATTAGCGTGGGTGCCAAACCTCCTTCGGCAGTGCTGAGAAGATAGCGGCCGTTGATCAGAAGATTCTTGGCCAACTCGCCGTACACCAAAGGATCGCCTCTGAGCTCAAAGAACTTTTTCAGCATCCACAAGCGCAAGCCCAGTCCGCCAGCCAGAGCCAGCACAATTGAGAGCAAAGCAGCGCGGCCAACCATCCAGGCAGGGGCCTTCGATTGACTCTTGTAGGTAGCTTCCATACGATTCGTAATGTATAGCGTAGACGGTTTGCCCGTTCCGCGCGACCTTGTTTTTTGCGCGCAACCCTCGCAAGGGTGCCTACAAAGAAGGATGACACAGACCGTTCATGCCGGATAAACAAATCTTCTTCGACCCGCAACGCAAGCGCTGGAAGAGACTGCGCCGCATCTTTGATGTCACGGCCGTTGTATTTACTGTGGTTCTGGTCGTCTTCATCTTCAACGTGGTGCGCTACCAGCAGTTGCCTGAGCTGTTGCTGCCTTCAACCAAGCACAATTACAAGGCGCTGCCAGACCGTCCGCTTCTCTTGCGCGGCGGAAAAACTCAACGCCCGGCCCGTCGCAAAAGCGATCGCAGGCCGTCCGACATTCCCTTCAATACTGGCGAAGGTTTGCGGGCTGCCTATTACGTGCCCGATGACCTGGCCAGTTATTCCTCGCTCAAAGAGCACGTCCACCAGATCGATCTCCTCTTTCCCGAGTGGCTGCACATCGACGCGCAGCAGCCTTCCTTGCTGGCCATTAACAGCGACACCCACCGCGAATATCCCATCATCGATGGCCTCACAGTGCATGATCCCGACGACGCCAACAAGGTCAAGCGCGTCATTCAGGCAGCCAGGGAAGATACGGAAATCTTTCCCCACCTGAACAACTTCAACCCCAACACGCAACGCTGGGATCCGGCCGTTGTCGCCATCCTTACTGACCCGAATCAGAGTGCCACGCTACGCCAGCAGATCGTCCGCTTCTTCACCGCATATCCGTCTTATCGCGGCCTTTCGCTTGACATTGAAAGCCTCCCTGACAGCGCCAGTCCGGCTTACATGAGCTTTCTGCAAGGCCTTTATGCCGACCTGCATGCTCGCAATCTGCGCCTCTACGTCAATGCCATGGTAGCCACCACCGACGACGACCTCAAGCAAACCGCCGCCAACTCCGATGGCGTCGTGCTGATGAACTACGACGAACATGAGGTTGACAGCGAACCGGGGCCCATCGCCAGTCAGGATTGGTTTGTCGGCAATCTTCGCCGCGTTCTCAAAATCGTCCCCAAAGAAAAGCTGATCTGCGCCATCGGCAACTACGGCTATGACTGGACGCTCTCAATTCCCAGTACAAGCAAGCGGGCGCAAAGACATCCTCGCCCGCCGCAGATTCTCAATACCGAAGATCTGCCCGTCTCCGAGGCCTTGCAGCGTGCCTCGGATGCCGACGCCGACCTGGACCTTGAAGAGAATTCCCTCAATCCCCACTTCGAGTACATCGACGTGGATTCGAATCAGCGCCACGTCGTCTGGTTCCTCGATGGCGTCACGGTGCTTAACGAATTGCGCGCCGCCCGCGAAATGGGACTGCAGACCTTCGCCCTCTGGCGTCTGGGTGAGGAGGACAGCTCGCTTTGGAACATCTGGGATAAGCCGTCCAGCCCCGATTCGCTGCAAGGCCTGGGCCAGGTTCAGCCCGGCCATGACGTAGACGACGAGGGCGACGGCGACATCATTCGCGTCACCGGCCTGCCCCAGCCCGGCAAGCGCACCGTCACCGTGGATACCGACGAGCCCGACCCGCGCAAAAAACTCATCGTCGATGAGCACATGGATGTCTATCCGCGCACTTACACCATCCAGCAGTACGGCTACCACGCCAATCAAGTCGCGCTCTCCTTCGATGACGGCCCCGATCCAAAGTGGACACCGAGGATTCTAGACATCCTGCGCGACAAAGGCGTCAAGGGAACTTTTCTGATGATCGGCAGCGAGGCCGCCGAATACGTGAGCGTGATGAAGCGCGTCGTGCGCGAGGGACATGAGATCGGCAACCACACCTGGACGCATCCCGACATCAGCGAAATCTCCAACGAGCAACTGGATCTGGAACTCAAGCTTACTGAGCGGCTCTTCGCCAGCAAGCTAGGCATCCAGCCGCTTTACTTCCGCCCGCCCTACGACATCGACGAAGAGCCCGACACCGACGATCAAGCCGCGCCCGTCGAACGCATCCAGCAAGCCGGCTACACCATCATCGGCAGCAAACTCGATACCAGCGATTGGAATGAGCATCCGCGCAAGTCCCCGCAAGAGATGACCCAGACCATCCTTGACCAGTTGCAGACCATGAAGACCAAGCCGCAATTTCGCGGCTCCATCATTCTCATGCATGACGGCGGCGGCGACCGCTCCGCAACCGTGGCCGCGCTGCCCATCCTGATCGACGCCCTGCGCGCCCACGGCTACGCCATCGTGCCTGTCTCCTCGCTCCTTGGCAAAACCACCGCTCAGGTAATGCCCAAGATTACCTTCACGCAAGATCTGCGCGCCCTGCCTGATTCGATCGCCTTCTCCAGCTTGGCCATCGTCGGCCAATTCATCGTGATGGTCTTCTTCGCTGGCGACGTCCTGATGAGCGCGCGCCTCCTGCTGGTCGGCATCCTCGCTATCATTGACCGCCTGCGCCGCCCCCATCGCGCTGCCTCGCCCGGAGTCAATCCCCGCGTCGCCGTGCTGATTCCCGCTTTTAACGAAGAGACGGTTATCGTGCGCACCATTCGTTCCGTGCTCAACTCCGACTACTCAAATCTCCATATCATGGTCATCGACGACGGCTCCAGGGATCGCACTGTCGAAGTCGCGCGCCAGGCCTACGCCGCTGAAATCGCCGCCGGACGCGTTCAGGTTCTCACCAAGCCCAACGGTGGTAAGGCCGCCGCGCTCAACTTTGCGCTCGACCGCCTCACAGAAGAGATTTATGTCGGCATCGACGCCGATACCGTCATCGCAGCCGACGCCATCTCCAAGCTTATTCCGCACTTTGAAGATCCGCTCATCGGCGCCGTCGCCGGCAATGCCAAGGTCGGCAACCGCGTCAATCTATGGACCCGCTGGCAAGCCCTTGAATACATAACCAGCCAGAACTTCGAGCGCCGCGCTCTGGATCTATTCAACGTAGTTACCGTCGTTCCCGGTGCCATCGGCGCTTGGCGCACCGGTCCCGTTAAAGCTGCCGGCGGTTACCCCATCAACACCGTAGCCGAGGACGCCGATCTCACCATGGCGCTGCTTGAAATGGGCCTCAAGGTTGTCTACGAAGACCGCTCTCTGGCCTTCACTGAAGCGCCTATCGATGCCAAGGGACTCATGCGCCAGCGCTTCCGCTGGTCCTTCGGCACCCTCCAGGCCATCTGGAAGCATCGTGCCGCATTCGTTCGCAACAAGGCTATGGGATACTTCGCGCTGCCCAACATCCTCATCTTCCAGATGCTGCTGCCGCTCGTCTCGCCCTTCATTGACATGATGTTTCTCGCCGGTATCGTCCACTACTTCGTCGATCGCCACTTCCATCCGGAAGCAGCCTCGGCAGCCAATCTGCAACGCCTGCTGGTCTACTTTGTTGGCTTCCTGCTCATCGACTTCGTCACCTCTTCGGTAGCCTTCTCGCTTGAGCGCCGCCATCCAGCCAATAAAGGCGACGGCTGGCTACTCTTCCACATCTGGCTACAGCGTTTCGCCTACCGCCAGGTCTTCTCCATCGTCCTCTTTAAAACCCTCAAGCGCGCCATCGACGGCAAACCCTTCAACTGGGACAAACTGGAACGCACCGCCAAAATGAGCAAAGAGACCGAGGCGCTGACCGAGACGGTGTGAGGCGGAAACGGACGGCTACGCCGCCGCGCTAGCGACCAGCGGCTTCACCTTCGCGCGCTTCTTGCGCGAAGCAACCCAAAGATCGCGCTGTACCTGAAGACGGAGCCAAAAATCCGGCTCTGTGTTGAACGCTTCCGATATGCGCAGAGCCATATCCGCAGAAATTCCTGCCTTGCCGTTCAACACTCGCGAAAGCGCTGGCCGGGTGACGCCAAGATGCCGGGCAACTTCAGTTACAGACCTGTCCTGAAGATAATAAGCGAGAATCCTTCCGGGATGTGAGGGGTTGTGCATCCGCATGGCTGGTACTCCTTACCTCAGTGGTAATCCTGATAATCGACGAGAGTTGCGTCTTCTCCATCGAAACGAAAAGTGAGCCGCCAAATTCCATTGACGCTCACTGCCCAATGGGCCGCGAGGCTTGAAGTCAACGCATGAAGTTTCCACCCAGGAACATTCATCTCTTCAGGCCTCGTGGCAGAATTCAAAACGGTTAGCTGTTCGTTCAGCTTCGCGGCGTGGGCGGGCTGAATTCCGGCCTTCGATCCGGTCAGAAAGAACTTTTCGATCCCCTTGTGCCGAAAGCTGCGAATCATACTCCAAGAAGTGTACCGCGTAACGCTACGCTGCACAATATGGAATCGCTCGTCTTTTTATATTTGTGACCGCGTCATTTCAAAACCGGTCCCAACGACCCCGCATTATCCCCCGCCGCCGGGTCCACGCGGAACTCCCACACCGACTGATCGATCTCCGAAGGCGACAGAATCTCCACCAGCGCATACTCGCCCACAGCCAGCGGCTTCTCCGGCATAATCTTGAGCCAATGCTTGCCCGTCAGCACCTCCACCTTGGCCGGAATCACATCCTCGTCCTGCGTCACCGTCCCCGTTGGGCTCACATGAATCGCGCCCACGATACGCACCGCCCTGCGCTCATCCGCCCGCACAATCGCAAAGCCAGAACTCGGTGAGTGCGCGCCGTGCTTGCGGTTGGCCACCTCCTTTGCGCCGCCCGTCTCCACCATCAGCGCATGCGTAAGAACCGGCTCCGTCTCATCGCGCGAGGCCAGTGAGAGATAGATCGTCGGCTCTAGAAGATGTAGATGCACCCTCGCGTGCGGCCCCTCCAACTCCAAATTGCCCTTCGCCCCGGCCAGAGGATTCAGCGTCGCCAGTCCATGCCGATTCTTCGTATCCAAAGTCAGTTCCACCGGTAGAAGTTCCACCAACTCCGGCGCGCCCTCAAAGCTATCCAGCGCAAAAACTGCATCCTCGTCGGGCAACTGCAAACCTTTGGCAACCTCGGGCCTCGCCGCCATCGCTGCGGCGCGCTCATCAGCCTCTTCTTTATCCAGCGCCGCGGCTTCCTTCATTGCCGGAGAAGGCGCCTCGTCAGCCTCTCTCGCATGATCCCGCTCCCACTTCCGCGTCGCCTCCCAGTCCACAAGAGCTGCGGGCAACTCCTCCCACTCGCCGCCTCGTTCCACTGAGATGTATCTCACCCGTTCGCCCACAATCTCGTACTTGCTCACAATCTGATAACTGCCGTCCTTCAGAATGAGCCGATGGTTCACCGTCGCGCTCGGCTGCCTCGCACTCAGCGGCAGCGGCGTCTTGCTCTGCGGCTCACTTTGGCCGGTACTGTAAGCGGTCATGGCCAGAAGCAGCGCCAGGCCCGTCAACGGCATCCTACGAATTCGGTGTGAAAAAGCCATTGTTCAAGAGTTTAGACGGCGCGACCAGCAAGTTGATCGCCATTAATTACAAAATTCGGCCCAGGGCCTGCACCCTGACTGCTCCGGTCGCGTCCAACACACTGTATCCTTGAACGTAGGGAAGGGAAGTTAAGATAATTTGACAGCACCTCAGCCAGATCCGATCACCAGCCGCCGCAAGCCTCATGCTTTCGGAGCGGCTGCGGTCTTGTGTCTGGCTCTATTGTCCCTTCTCGCCATCGTTCAAGTCGCGCACCTGCATCCTCTTGACAAGGATTCCGACCACTGCTCGCTCTGCGTCGCCATGCATTCCGCGGCTCCTGCGGCAACCATCGCCGCGGTTGTCGTTCTCGTCAGCTTTGAGAACCCCGCGCCCGTCGTTGAGCCGCGCACTGTCGTTCGCTATTGGCACCCCAAACTCTTCACGCGTCCGCCTCCGGCTGGCTGCTAGAGCCCTTTCCCGATCTTCCGCTTCAACCTGATCCCAGGCGCCATTGGTCTTGCAGGCGCACATCCGGCGCTTCCCACAGGTTGAAACTGTTCCGGAAAGAATCGCTCTGCTCCGAGGATGCCGCGGCTTCATAGAGCGCGGCCGCGTCTTCGCCAGCTTTATCAAGCTTTCAGGAGGTTCCTCCATGCCGTTCAAACGCGGCACGATTCTTTGCACCTTTTCCGCTCTGCTTCTGCTCTTTGCCTCCCATGCGGCTGGCGCAGCGGCAGGCAACAACTCAGGCACCGTGCGCGGCACCGTCACCGACCCCTCCGGCGCTGTGATCCCCGGTGCAACCGTGCATCTGATCAACCTGGTCAGCGGGCTCAATCAGACTGTGCAGACCGATGCAACCGGCCAATTCGTCTTTACTAACATCCCCTTCAATCCTTATCGCATCAGCGTTTCGGCGGACGGCTTCGCGCCCCTGAGCCAGAGTCTGGAAATCCGCTCCGTCGTCGGAACCAGCCTCAACCTGGTTCTCAATGTGGCCGGTGGCACGCAAACCGTAACCGTTGAGGCCTCGGGCGACCTGGTCGAAACCGACTCCACCTTCCATACCGACGTGAATCGCGAGCAGTTCATCAAAGTCCCACTGGAGAGCGCTTCCTCCGGACTCAGTTCCCTTGTTACGCTCTCCACTCCCGGCGTCGCCGCGGACTCCAACGGACTCTTCCACGGCCTCGGCGATCATGCCTCCAATTCTTTTTCCGTCGATGGCCAATCCATCACCGACCAGCAGAGCAAAGTCTTCTCAAACCAGATTCCCTCCAACTCAATCCAATCCATTGAAGTCATCAGCGGCGCGCCTCCGGCCGAGTATGGCGGCAAGACCAGCCTGGTCATCGTAGCCACCACGCGCTCCGGCCAGGGAGTCACCAAACCCACCGGCAGCATCAACGCCTCGTATGGCTCCTTCGGCTCATCCTCCGGCGGCTTTGACCTGGCCTATGGCGGCAAAGTCTGGGGCAACTTCTTGGAGGCCGATGGCCTCAACTCCGGCCGCTTTCTCGACCCGCCCGAGTTCCAGGTCTTCCATGACAAAGGCAATGAGCAAAACATCTTTGACCGCGCTGACTATAGCTTCAGTTCCGCCGACTCAATTCACTTAGACCTGAATTACTCCCGCTCATGGTTTCAGACGCCTGACTCCTTCGATAATTTGAATGTCCAAAATGTGCTCGCGATTGGTTCCAATGACGGCTCAAGCCCCACTCCTAACTTTGTCGCCGTGGGGAATACCGATCAGCACTCAAAGATAGGCACCTTCAATATCTCTCCCACTTATACCCATGTGATAAGTAATAATGCGGTCTTCAATCTGGGCGCATTTCTGCGCCGGGATGACTATAACTACTACCCGAGCCGCAATCCTTTGGCCGATCTTGGCCCGGCTAATCTGCAAACCTCATCCATCACGCAGAATCGCACTCTGACCAATGCCGCCGTTCACTCCGATTACTCCTATGCCAAGAAAATTCATAACTTCAAGGCCGGTGCTCAGTACGGACAGACCTTCTTGCGTGAGAACGACAGCCTCGGTTTAGTGGACGCAACCTATAACTCGCCCTGTCTCGATTTAAACGGCAATCCTCTGCCGGTATTTACCGATCCTTCGCAATGCGCCGCCGCGGGTTTCGATTCAAACTCCCCCTCCGTCACATACCCTTCCGGGTACTCCGGAACTTACAACTCCGTGCTTGCGCCTTACGATCTTACTCGCGGCGGAACTCTCTACAATTTCCTGGGCCACACCGACGTGAAGGAACTGGCCCTCTTTGTTGAAGACCAGATCAAGGCCGGAGGCTGGCTCTTCAATCTTGGTCTGCGCGGAGACATATACAACGGCCTGACTTCGGCGCAACAGGTCCAGCCCCGCCTCGGCGTTGCCTATAACATCAAGCCAACAACGACCGTGCTGCGCGTCTCCTATGCGCGCTCTCTGGAGACGCCCTTCAATGAGAATTTAGTGCTGTCGAGTACTGGCTGCTCCAATGCCGTGCTATCTCCGCTCCTGAACTGCTCTCCCGGCATCTCCGGAATCATGCAGCCCGGCTTCCGCAATGAGTTTCACGCCGGTCTGCAGCAGGCCTTCGGCAAGCGCGTCGTTGTCAGCGGCGAATATATCTGGAAGTACACTCACAACGCTTTTGACTTCAGCGTACTCGGTAACACGCCCATAACATTCCCCATTGATTGGCATAACTCGAAAATCCCCGGCTATGCCCTGCGCGCGGATATTCCTCAATTTCATAACTTCAGCGCCTATCTCGTCGCCTCGTCGGTCTCCGCGCGCTTTTATCCTCCGCAAGTGGCCGGTGCAGGAGCCACTGTGGGCCATACTGGCTTGCCCTTCCGCATCGATCACGACGAGAAGTTCAACCAGACCACGCACATCCAGTACACGCTCTCGCGAGGCAAGCGCCTGAATGGCCTATGGGGCAGTTTCAATTGGCGTTATGACAGCGGTCTTGTGGCCGGTTCGACGCCTTGCTATGGCATCGCCGATCCAAACACCCCTTGCGGAAACAGTTCAACTACCCTGAATGGTCAACCGGCAATCGCGATGGTAGACACGAACATACCCACAACCATCAACGTTGTCACGGGAGCTAGCGTTGCTCTTCCTTTGACTGCGGACGAAGAGTTTCAGGCGGGTTTTGCCTGCAATGGAGACAAGGCGACGCCCACTCATGCTCTGCCCTTGGTCTGCCCGGCCTCGCAGTTCACATCGAGCCTCATTCGCATCCCCGCGCCGGGCACGGGAGACAACGACCACAATCCCCAGCGCATCGCGCCCCGCGACCTCTTCGACGCTTCCATCGGCAAAGACAATCTCTTCCACGCCAGCCGCTTCAAAACTAACTTCGATCTGACCGCCATCAATGTCACCAATAAGTACGCGCTGTATAACTTCCTCTCCACCTTCAGCGGCACGCATTACGTAACTCCACGCGCCCTGACCGCAAAAATCACTTTGAATTTCTAGAATCTCTTTCAATGGATCACTTTGAGTTGGCGGTCCAAAAACCATTTCGATGCGCCGGAAATTAATTATGAGCTATCTCTCTCATGCCGCCAACTTGCTAACTCGCTGTTTTTGTTGCTGGACGTTTCCCGCTCATCAATCTAAGTATTCGATCTCTTGAAAGGTCGAACTCTATTTTCGCTTTAGGACTCGGGCGCGAGCCACGTGAGGGGCGCTACATTTCGCGCCACCTTTCCTCTGAAGAAAGCTAAATCAAAAAATATCTCCCTCGCGTACTTGCTCGTCTTGAAATATAGCACAGTTAAAAAATTAAACTCCGCTTCGCAAATAATGATAGGCAATTTCCGCTGCCTCAATATAAGATCAGCAAAAGAACTTCTGTTTCTGATTCCCCAATCTGAAACCAAGACCAATGAAGGACAGCATCGCGGAGAGTTGTCGGAGCATTTGAGCCCGAAGCTGAATCCGGGAGGAAAGAAATGTCCCTGTCGCGGCGTCATTTTGTTCAATTAGCCTCACTCTCATTACTAGCCGGAGCTGCCTTTCCCGCGGCCTTGGCGCAGGAGGCTGAAGACCAGAGATTCAGCCCTGAAAATATGGCCGCCTTTGAAGGTCTCTCACGCCAGAGCTTCGAGCCCTATATCGGGGAGCGCTTCTCCATCAGCCTCTCCGGAAAGTCGCTCGGAAGATTGACGCTGATTGAAGTCGCGGAGATCAAGCCAGCCGCGGCCTCGCAGTTGCGGCCTTTCACTGCCTTCTCGCTGCGCTTTCAAGGGTCGGGCGGATTGTTGCCGCAAGAGACTTACACCTTGTCGCAGCCCGCGTTCGGCAGCTTTCCGCTGCTCCTGGTGCCGTGCGCCGAAGGGGCCGCCAAGCCCACCTACACCGCCATCTTTACGCAGGTTGAGACGCTCGGAAAACACTAAACCGAAGCTACATCTCCGTCTCTCGTTGAGCCGGCAAGAGCCTCCGCAAAGTGTGTCGCCTTGCGGCCGCCGAGTTGCGCAATCTGCTCGCGGCAACTGAAGCCATCTGCGACAATCAACGTCTCCGCTCCTGCCGCTGCAACCGCCGGCAACAGACCGTCGCCGGCAATCTTTTTCGAGACATCATACTTATCCGCTTCAAATCCGAATGGCCCCGCCATGCCGCAGCACCCCGCCTGAATCTGCTCCACCGCCGCTCCAGCCCGGCGCAGCAACGCAATCTCACTGGCGGGCCCGCCAAAAACCGCCTTGTCGTGGCAGTGCCCGTGGACAAGAATCCGTGCGCCCTCCAGCCGTCCCGCCGCAAACCCCGGCGCCTTGGCGGCAAGAAAATCGGCCAGCAGCCAGACCTGACGGCTTAGTTTTTGCGCTCGATCATCGTCCGGAAAAAACTGAAGCAGTTCATCCTTGAAAACGCTCGCGCAGCTCGGTTCCAGAAAGATAAACGGCACTCCCGCCTCAATCCATCCTGCCATGTCCTCCAGCACGCCCAGCAGATAGGCGCGCGCCGCGTCAAGCAGTCCAAAGTCGTAGAGCGGCCGCCCGCAGCAGATGTGCCCGCCTGGCGTCTCGACGCGGAAGCCCGCCTCAATGAGAACAGCTTCCGCCGCGCTCAGCGCTTGCGGATAGTAATAGTTGTTCCAGGTATCAGGCCACAGCAGCACCTGCGGTGCGGCCAATAGCTCGCTCTTCGCTCGAAGGACGTCCGTCGCTTTCGCTTCCCCCCCTGCCGCCGACTTTTTCCCTCTCTGGTAGCTCTTCGCCGCCAGCCGAGGCAACGTTCGTTCCTTCGCTATGCCCGCCATGCGCTTGATCAGCGTGCCGGTCAAAGGGCCAGTGAGCAGCGCATTGGTCAGTGCCGGGCTCATCGAACCCCAGCGCGCCAAGCGGTCGGCAAAGCCAAAGAGATAATGCCGCAGCGGATGCAAGCGGCCCTTGTAGCGTTGCGCCAGAAATTCTGCCTTATAGGCCGCCATATCCACCTGCACCGGGCACTCGGATTTGCAGGCCTTGCAACTCAGGCAAAGCTCCAGCGCCTCATGCACCGCACGGCTCTTGAAGCCCTCCTCGCGCAGCGCGCCGGCCAGCATCTCCCACAGCAGCCGCGCCCGTCCGCGCGTCGAGTGCCGCTCCTCTCCCGTCGCCCGATAGCTCGGGCACATCGTACCGCCCTTGGTGTTGCGGCAGGCGCCCACGCCTACACATCGCTCTGTCGCTCGCTCCAGCGACCCTCCGTCGGTCGCAAACACAAAATGCGTCTCCAAGCCAGCTTTCGCACTGGATTCCTTGGCAACGATCCCAAATACCCCGCCTTCTTCCTGGCGCGGACCAGCCGAAGGCAGTTGGCCCAACCGCAGGTGGCGCAGATTCTCCACCGGATCGTAAACTCGCACCGCATCCGCCAGCTTGCCCGGATTCATGCGGTTCTCAGGATCCCAAATCGCCTTGAATTCGCTGAAGGCCCGCACCAGCTCCGGACCGAACATCTTCGGCAGCAGCGCCGCGCGCGCTTGGCCATCGCCGTGTTCGCCGCTCAGCGACCCGCCAAAGCTCAGAACCAGATCGGCGGCGCGTTCAATGAACTCGCGAAACTTCCGCAGCCCCTCCTCGCTTTGAAAATCGAAGTTGATTCTCAGATGCACGCAGCCCTGGCCATAATGCCCATACAGCGGGCTGCGGTAGCCGTACTCGCCCATCAGCTTCGTCAGCCCTCGCAGATACTCTCCCAGCCGCGTCGGAGGCACAGCGGCATCGTCCCAGCCCTCAAAGCCCTCTGGCTCGCCGGGAACAAAAACCGTCGCGCCCAGTGACGATTCACGCACATGCCAAACACGGGCCGCTTCCTCGGAGTCGTAGATGCGAACCGCCGTCGCATCCTTCCAACTCCGCGCAGCATGAGCCAGCGCATTGGCCTTCGCCTGCGCCTCCGCCGCCGTCCATCCGCCCATCTCGACCAGCAGAAACCCGCCGCCCTCCGGCAACAGTGCAACATCTTGAACCGCCAGTTCCTTGCGGCGCATGAACTCCAGCAGCA
This sequence comes from Occallatibacter sp., assembly GCA_050014335.1. Classification (GTDB taxonomy): domain Bacteria; phylum Acidobacteriota; class Terriglobia; order Terriglobales; family Acidobacteriaceae; genus Telmatobacter. The sequence continues at coordinate 26,816 of JBEKDN010000014.1, forward strand.
ACTGGTTGAAGCCCTCCAACCCGATCGGTCCAAACTCCAGCACGCGCGGCACCGCATCGGCGGCCTGGAATGCGTCATCGAAGGCCAGCGCCGTCAGCACGCGGTAAGGCGGGCTCGACGCCAGATTCAATGTGGCAGAGACCACCGTCGCGCAGGTGCCCTCAGATCCAACCAGTGCGCGCGCTACGTTGAAGCCATTCTCGTCCAGCAATTCATCCAGGTTGTAGCCCGAGACGCGCCGAGGAATTTGCGGATACCTCTCTCGGATCAGCCCGGCATAGCGATCCCGCAGCCCTGCCAGCTCTGCGTAAATCTGGCCTGCGCGGCCTCCTGCGCGGATCAGTGCATCCAGCTCGGCAGAGCTCGTCCTGCCGACCGTCATCCGCGTGCCGTCGTACAGAATCAGCTCCAGCCGCTCGACGTTGTCCACCACCTTTCCGCCCAGCAGCCCATGCACGCCGCAACTGTTATTGCCGATCATGCCGCCCAGCGTGCACCGCGAATGCGTCGCCGGATCGGGCGCGTATGTCAGGTGATAGCGCTCCGCAGCTTCGCGCAGCCTGTCCAGAACCAGTCCCGGCTCCACCGTCGCCAGCCTCGCTTCGGCATCGATCGCGGTAAGCCCATTCATGTATCGCGAATAGTCGAAGACCACGGCCACATTGGTGCATTGCCCGGCCAGGCTCGTTCCCGCGCCGCGCGGCAGCACCGCCGCTCCGGTCGCGCGGCAGGCGGCCAGAGCAGACTCCACGTCGGCCGCGTCTCGCGGCAGCACCACGCCCACCGCAAGCTGGCGGTAGTTCGACGAGTCGGCAGCGTACAGCGCCCGCGAGCCAAGATCGAAGAGTATCTCCCCTCGAAAGACGGGGCCGCGCACACTCTTCTTAAGCAACTCCTCCAGCTCACGATGAGCCGCAAAGCTCTCGTGCTCCAACCGCGGCTGGTTCATCAGCTCCGAAATCGATAGAAGCCCCACGAACGAATCTTAGCGCGTCGCGGTGCCTGCGCGGTTCTTCAAATAACTGCAAGGTGCTTCATGCGTATGGATACTTTAGTGCAATCCCCAATGACTTTCGTGCCGGTGATTGTGACCGGGGTGTGTCTTTCCGAATAGAAAATCCTTTCTTTTGCCGATTCTCCTTTTTTAGGATCAATAATTATCTCCCTTGCGTTGGAGTTCTGTGCTTCTTATTTAAGACACAGTTGCGATGGCATGGGTTTTCATATAAAGGAGGGTCGAATCATGAAGAAGTATTCATTCGCCCTACTGGCATTTCTAACCCTCCTTTTTCTTCGTCCGGCTGTCTGGGCGGATTCATTCACTTTCAACTAGAAAGGCGCTGGCAACACCATTTCGGTCGCCAGCGCCTTTTTAGCCATTCAGTTCGGTTCAGCCGGCGTCTTTAACACCACCGGCCTCCATACTGTTAACGCCTTGGCCAACTTTATTCCCGACGGCAGCGGCAGCCCCGCGATTCAATCTGCAGTCGGCCGTCCCGGCCCCGGCTGCACTTTGCCATGGCTTTTTACTCTTGCTTCCCATCCCAAAAGAACATCTATCGCGTAGGCCACTCTTCCACCACAATCCCCAGGTCGCTCAGTTGCTGTATCACAACTTCGATATTGCGGCGGACTTTAGGGCGGTCTTTCTTCGCCGCCAATGGTGACTCGGCAACCGCGATCACGCGGCCATAACGCCATGCTCCCGTCGGCAGCGCGATAAGCGCCTGCGCCAGGTCGGCGGGCCGCAACTGTATCTCCTGGCGGCGCGCGGCCTCGGGCCGAAGCATCGTTCCCTGGCCCACCGTGCTCGGGTTGGCGTCGGCTAGCGTGATGCGCAGGGTCAGCGTCTCGGCATCCGCGGAGAGAAAGGGATTGGCCCACGCCCCAGGCTCATGCACGTCCACATACATGCTCTTGGTGGGCAGAGGAATGGATGCCAGTGCCGCGCGTTGCTGGTCGCGAACCGAGGCTGTGGCCTGCGCCGCCTCCTGTGCCTTCTTCTCGGCGCTTACCGCGTTCTGCGCCACGCCCACTACCGCTTGCTCTTCCTTGTGGCATGCAATAGGGAGGAGCGCCAGCAGAAACCCTGCAGCCGCTATGACCTTGAATCTTGAATGCTGAATCACCCTTCAAGAATAACAGGCTGTGGAGAACCATATTAGGGACCAGCATCTTGTCTCATTCCTGCCGCTCGCGCTTGCTCTCATGAGTTCAAGATCACATCCCTCACAGTGGTAAGCCAACTCGCTAACTAGCCACCTCCGCAAAGCGGAGGCTAACTCGCCGCATTTGTTGCAAATCATCTCTCTACATCCAGGCTTGGTTGCTCATCTTACAAAACAGCCAGAAAACTTGCCGCGCAAGCCCCGCTAAAGCACGATAGACCTGAAGCCGCTAAAATCGGCAAAGGGAGATTTACATGCCAAAGGGAATCAGGTTTGGAACTTCGGGCTGGCGGGCGATTGTCGCCGACGAGTTTACCGTGGCCAATATTCGCCTCGCCGTCGCCGGCATTGCCGCTTATGTCAAAACGCAGCCCCAGCCGCATCGCGTGCTCATTGGCCGTGACCCCCGCTTCCTCGGTGAGAGCTTTGTAGACACCGCCGCGCGCGTCCTCGCCGCGGCCGGCGTCACGCCCATCGTCATTCCTGAGGCCGCGCCCACCCCCGCCATCGCCTACGCCGTGCGCGCCCTCAAAACCTCCGGAGCCATCAACTTCACGGCCTCGCACAATCCTCCCGAGTACAACGGCATCAAGTTCTCCACCCACGACGGCGCGCCCGCTCTGCCCGACGTCACTAAGCAAATCGAAGCCGACGTTGCTGCATTGCAAGCCAACGGCGCGCCGATTCCGCTTATCGAACCTCCCGCCGGCGGCTTTGAAACCACCGACGTCAAGCCCGCCTTCCTCAAGCGTCTCGCCGAGTTGGTCGACCTCAAAGCCATCGCCAAGTCGGATATCAAAATCGTTTACGACCCCTTCTGGGGCGCCGGTCGCGGCTACAGCTCAGAGATTCTCCGCGATGCGGGCGTCGCCATTGAAACCGTCCACGACTACCGCGACGTCCTCTTCGGCGGCCATGCGCCAGAACCCGACGACCATCTTCTCGGCGACGCCCGCGCCAAAATGAAAGAGACCGGCGCGGTTCTCGGCATCGCCACAGACGGAGACGCCGACCGCTTCGGTATCGTCGATGCCGATGGAACATTCATCCAGCCCAATTACGTCATCGCCCTGCTATTCGATTACCTCGTCCAAACGCGCGGCTGGCGCAACGGAGTCGCCAAGAGCGTCGCCACCACCAATCTCATCAATGCCCTCGCCGACTATCACAAAGTCCCGCTCTACGAGACTCCCGTCGGCTTCAAATACATTGGGGAACTCATCAACCAGGACAAGATCGCCATCGGAGGCGAAGAGTCCGCCGGCCTCACCATTCGCGGCCACGTGCCTGAGAAGGATGGCGTGCTCGCCGGCCTGCTCGTCGCTGAAATGGTCGCCAATCGCGGCAAGAATTTGCGCGCCCAGCTCAATGAGCTGTTTGCCAAGGTTGGTTCCTTCTATCCAGTTCGTGAGAACTTTCGCTTGACCTCGCAGGGCATGGCCGCGTTCACTGAGAAGTTGAAGGGCGATCCAACGGAGTTGAGCGGACGCAAGGTCGCTGCCATTGTGCGCACCGACGGCCTCAAGCTGATTCTCGAAGATGGCTCGTGGGTTTGCTACCGGCTCAGCGGGACCGAGCCTGTGGTGAGGGCATACACCGAGGCGCGCAGCGAGCACGATATGGAAGCGTTGAAGGCCGCGGCGGAGAAGTTCGTTCTCCAATAAGAAGGGTTGAAATGCGGGATGAAAATGCGCAAGCCGGAAGGAACGCGGCGGGCGGCCAGCAGGCTGTTCACGTCCCCATGCCCCGCCGCGCGCTTGAGTGGACCATGCGCAAATGGAGCACTGCCGGCACTGCGGTTGCCGTCATGCTCGCCCTGCTCCTCGGCTGGCACGTCGTTAACGGCAAGAACGGCCTCTCCGTCTGGATGGAAAAACGCGCCGAAGACCGCCAGTTGCGCAAGCAAATCGACGACCTCAATCAGGAGAATGCCCGCCTGCGCGATCGCGTTGAGCGCCTCAAATCCGACCCCGACGCCATCGGAATGGTCGCGCATGACCAGCTCCATTACACCAAGCCCAACGAAGTCATCGTCAAGCTCCCGCCCGAGCCGCACACACAGCCTCCACCGGCCGCGTCGGGAAAGTAATTGGACAGGGCAAGCGCATTTGACAATACCGATGCCTTCGCAACCCCGCCACAACCCTGCCAAGGCGAGTGCCAGCCGCCTCTAACCCGCTAAATCGCTCAATCGCTCACCCGCGCGGCGAAGCCAACCGCCGCACCTCCTTTAAACGCGCCGCATTTTTTCTGCCGGATTTTTGCGGATAATTACCCTCTGTTGGTAGAACCTGTAAATAGTGGAAGGAAATCCCGCCATGACCAAAAACTCGCTTTCAACCCGCAAGCTGGCTCAACCCAACCCTCCAACCACACTCGTTTCCTCTACCCAGTTTCGCTGTTTCTTCTCCAAAAAATCCTCCGACCCCCACCCCCCCTACCCTGTGGAGCCGGTTTTTTGCATCAAGAATTCCCGCAACAAGCTTCATATCAATCGCTTGCATTTCCAGCCTATTTACCAATTAGTAACTGTAAACGGCCCATTTTGCCCCTTTTTTGGCCTCAAATATCGCAGTTTTCGTCCAAAACGCTCGCTTTTTTACCACTTTTCGCAGCCGCTTTTGCCGGTCTCGCTCTTACCCAAACCCGCATCGAGAGTCTCGAAGGCGCTTCATCGAATCCCGTGCTCAAACCTCGAATGCGATTGCCCAGATGCTATGCCGCTTTGGGATCAAAACAAATGCGCAAATCGATAGCGAGAAGAACATCGCGAGGCGGAAAGAATGCGTATACTCTTTTTGACTGCGCAGTTTACCGAATTACGCTTCCCAAATGCGATAAGCCGAACTACGCTTCCCAAATTGCGATTGAAGGAGAAAAAGACATGCCCCCAAAAAAG
>JBEKDN010000015.1:0-31356 GCA_050014335.1 Occallatibacter sp.
TCAAACCTCATTTAAAGTGTTTTTCCTATTCGTGCAGAGTGAAGCGCGGACCGGGAGGTCCGCGCGACAGCCGGCCAGGAGGCCGGCGCTACCAGTTCTTGCAGCAACCGGCAGCGTTGAGCCAAGTTGGAGAACCGCTCTTCTGTTCCGTCTGGCAAAATACTCGAAAACTTTCATCGTGCGTTCTCCGAAGGAACTCATCATTTGGAAAGTGCTGATCCCGCGCCAGCCAACTCCTCGGCTGACAGAAACCGCCCATAGTTATAGTAGGCCGCGCAGGCGCCTTCGCTGGAGACCATGGTCGCGCCCAGCGGATGGCGCGGCGTACACTCCTTGCCAAAGGCCGAACACTCGGCGGGCTTGATGGCTCCGCGGAGGACATCTCCGGCGCGGCAGAGCGGCGACTCAGCCGTATGAATGCCGGTGATATGGAAGCGCTCCTCGGCGTCGAAGGCGCGATAGGCCTCGCTGAGCCGCCAGCCGCTTTTTGGAATGACGCCGATACCGCGCCAGGCCCGGTCTGTGACCTGGAAGACCTCGGAGAGCAGCCTCTGCGCGCCCTGGTTGCCCTCGAATTTGACGATGCGTTCGTAGGCGTTTTCGACCTCGTGGCGGCCGGATTCGAGTTGAATCACGCAGCGGCGAATTCCGTCGAGCAGGTCAAGCGGCTCAAAGCCGGTGACGACCAGCGGGACTTTGTATTTTGCGGCCATCGGCGGATACTCCCAGTAGCCCATCACGCTGCAAACGTGGCCGGCGAGGAGAAAGCCTTGCACCTTGTTTCCAGGCGACTCCAGAATGGCGGAGATGGCCGGTGGGACTAGAACATGAGACACGAGCAGCGAAAAATTCCTGAGCCCGCGCCGCTTGGCCAAGTGCACACTCATTGCGTTGGCCGGAGCGGTGGTTTCAAAGCCCACGCCAAAGAAAACCACTTCCTTGTTGGAATTCTTTTCAGCGATTTCAACTGCATCGAGAGGCGAGTAGACGACGCGGACATCGCCGCCCGCGCCCTTCACCTGAAAGAGATCGCCTTCGGTTCCGGGGACGCGCAACATATCTCCAAAGGAACAGAAGATGACGCCCGGCTGTGCCGCAATGGCCAGCGCCTTGTCGATCAGCTCAAGCGGCGTTACGCAGACCGGACAGCCAGGGCCGTGAATCATCTCGATACCGGCGGGCAGCATCTGGTCTATACCGTTTTTGATGATGGAGTGCGTTTGGCCGCCGCAGACTTCCATAATCTTCCATGGCCGCGTGGTGATGGCGGCTATCTCCCGCGCCATTCGCTGGGCGATCTCGCCGTTCCGGAACTCGGTTAAATACTTCATTGGGCCCTGGAATCTCCTCGGAGGGGAATCGGATTCCTTGCGACGAACGAATCAATCGGCGTTGAGTGAAGACTAACAGCCATACCTGCTGCGCAAAAGAAAGAAAGCGAATCAAGCATCCGGAAACATATCCCTCGGGGGCTAAAGCCCGCGCTTAAAGAGAAGGGTTATGTACGGGCTTAAGCCCGTACCCTTCACTGGATTGAGATTTTCCGCAGCCTGAATAGCCCGCGAGAAAAACATGGCGCGGGCACTATGCTAACAACTCGCTGAGAATCCGCGCCACGGCCTGCAACGCGGCGTCGATTGCAGCTTGATCCTTGCCGCCAGCTTCGGCAATCTCGGGCTTGCCGCCGCCGGAGCCGCCGACTAACTTGGCAACTGCGCCGACGAGCTTGCCGGCCTGGATGCGCTTGGTGAGGCCGGGCGTAACTCCAGCAATCAGCGCGACCTTGGATTCGGGTTGTGCGGAGGCCAGGACTACCACGCCTTCGCCGAGCTTCTGCTTGAGGTTGTCGACGAGAGTGCGAAGCTGGCCGCGTTCCAGAGAGTCGGCTCTGAGGGTTACGAGGCGAATGCCTTTGACTTCGACGGCGCGGCTGAGGGCTTCATCGAGCGCTCCGGCTGCGGACTTCATGCGGGCTTCTTCGAGCTCGCGGCGGAGGTGTTTCAACTCGTCTTCTTGCGCTGCCAGCTTGGCGCGGAAGGAATCAGAGAGGCTGCTGCCCGCAGGGGGCGGAGCAAGTTGCGTGACGATCTGCGAGACGGCATAGTCCTGGCGGAAGGCTGCCAGGGAGCCGAGGCCGCTGATCGCTTCCAGGCGGCGAACGCCGGAGGAGACGGAGCCTTCACTGACGATTTTGATGAGGCCGATCTCGCCGGTGGCGCGGGTATGTGTGCCGCCGCAGAGTTCAGTGGAGAAGCCGTCGGAGAGCTTGACCACGCGGACCTTGTCGCCGTACTTTTCGCCGAAGAGCGCCATGGCGTGGTACTCGTTGACTGCCACGTCGATGGGCACGTCTTCCAGGGTCTCGACGCGGGCGTCGGCAAGGACTTCGCGGTTGACGATGGACTCGATCTCTTCCAATTCTTCGTCGGCCACCTGCGCAAAGTGCGAGAAATCGAAGCGGAGGCGCGTGGGATCGACGGCCGAACCGGCCTGCTTTACGTGCGTGCCGAGAACCTGGCGCAGCGCGGCGTGGAGGAGGTGGGTTCCGGTGTGGTTGCGGCGGATTGCGTCGCGGCGCTCTTGATCGACGACGGTATTCACGTGATCGCCAACGACCAGCGGCTGCTTGAGCAGAGCCTTGTGGGCGCGGACGCCCTGGACGGGAAGGACACAGCCTTGAATCTCGGCTACGGTGGTGTTGCCGTCAGGCGTCAGGAATAATCCCGTGTCGCCGGTCTGGCCGCCGGAGTCGCCGTAGAAGCTGGTCTGGTCTAGGACGACATCAACCAAATCACCAGCATTGGCGGCGGGAACGCTTACGCTGTCTTTGACGATGGCCAGGACTTCGGCGCTGGTTGCGGTGAGCTGCTTGTAGCCCAGGAAGTCGGTCTTGAGGAGTTCGCGATAAGCTGGGCTGGCGGATTTTTGGCTGCCGCCCTTCCAACTGGCGCGGGCGCGGGCTTGTTCTTCGGCACGGGCGGCTTCAAAGCCGGGTTCGTCAAACTTCACGCCAGCATCGCGGGCGGCATCGACCATGAAGTCCAGCGGTAATCCGAAAGTCTCATAGAGATGGAAAGCCATCTCTCCAGGAATTAGTCTGCCGCCGTAGCCAGATCCATCACCAAAACCGGCACCACTGCCTGATCCACCGCCGAATCCGGAACCATCTCCGAAACCTGCGCCGTCTCCTGAACCTCGGCCAGAGCCAGAACCATCACCGAATCCTGCACCGGAATGGGCCTCTCGAATTAACTCATCGAGTTTCGTGAGTCCAATCTTCAACACGCGATCGAACTGTTTCTCCTCAGCTTCGACAACCTTGGCCACACGGCTAGCTGAGTCGATAAGCTCCGGATAAGCCTCTTGCATCAAATCCCGCACAGCAAAGACCATCTCGAAGAGAAACGGTTGTTCCTGTCCCAGCAGCCGCCCATGCCGAATGCCGCGGCGGAGAATCTTGCGCAGCACGTAGCCGCGGCCTTCGTTTGCGGGAATGACGCCGTCATTGATGAGGAAGGTGGCGGCGCGGGCGTGGTCGGCGATGATGCGGAGGCTGGCGTTGGCGACGAGGGCGGCGATTTCAGCAGGGGCTAAAGCCCGGTCTTTTTTTGGAGCTTCTTCGGCACGACTAAAGTCGTGCCCTTTCAAATCGCCAACTTCGTCCTCAGGGGCTAAAGCCCCGTTTCCCTTGGTGTCCTTTTCGTACGGGCTAAAGCCCGTACCCTTCATGCCGGTTAGTTCAGCGGCGCGAACGATGAGGGGCGTGAAGAGATCGGTCTCGAAGTTGGAGACTTTGCCTTGCAGGACGGCGGCTACGCGCTCCAGGCCCATACCGGTGTCGATAGAGGGTTTGGGGAGCGGAGTGAGTTTGTAAGTCGTGATTTTGGTGGCGGGATCGACGATGGCGGCTCGATCGAATTGCATGAAGACGAGGTTCCAGATTTCCACGTAGCGGGCTTCGTCCTGGCCGAAGGGCTTGTCCACGCCAGGCGTCTCCGCCGCCTCGATCCCCATGTCATAGAAAATCTCCGAGCACGGCCCGCAGGGCCCCGTCTCGCCCATCTGCCAGAAGTTGTCCTTGAGGCCGTACTCTTTGATGCGCTGCTTGGCTACGCCGGCTTCGATCCAGAAGTTCTCGGCTTCGGTGTCGCGCGGGACGCCGTCCGCGCCCTCAAAGATCGTCACATAGAGCCGGTCCTTGGGAATGCCGTACCACTCGGGGCTGGTGACAAGCTCCCAGGCGTAGGCGATGGCGTCGCGCTTGAAGTAGTCGCCGAAGCTGAAGTTGCCCAGCATCTCGAAGAAGGTATGATGGCGGCGGGTGAAGCCGACGTTTTCGAGATCGTTGTGCTTGCCGCCGGCGCGGACGCATTTCTGGGAGGTCGTTGCGCGGGAGTATTCGCGCCTCTCGGCACCCAAAAACAGGTCTTTGAACTGGTTCATGCCGGCGTTGGTGAAGAGCAGCGTCGGGTCGTTGGCGGGCACCAGCGAGGAAGAGTGCACGCGGCGGTGCTGCTTCGACTCAAAAAAGCGCAGAAAATCTTCGCGGATTTCGTTCCCAGAGCGAATAGCCATAACCTTTCTAGTGTAACTGGCGAAGGGACAACAGTGCAGGGATGTGATTGAGGAGTTGGGATGACGGGTTAGCTGGTTAGCGAGTCGGCAAGTCAGTTGGCGACATTGTTCGGATCAGGTATGAGCTATGAGCCGTTTGCGGGTGGACGGAGCCGTTGGAAGGGCGGACCTTAAACGTCCAGCTTCTTCATGTATTCGGCATCGAGGCGGAGAGCTTGGATGGTGTCCATGTCGAACTCTTCCTGCTCGATGTAGTAGTGCTTGAGGCTGGTGGCGGCTCTGAGGATGGGACGGTAATCGACGACACCGCGGCCCATCACCGTCGAATGGAATTTGCCGTTGGCGCCTTTCACCATATCCTTGATATGCAGCAGCGGGAAGCGCTGTGGCGTCTTGGCGAGATAGTCAACCGAATTGCGACCTGCGGCGGCCACCCAGCCGCAGTCCATCTCAAAGCAGACGAGTTTGGGATCGGTGAGACGGAGGAGCTCGTCATAGAAGACGACGCCGGCCTCGGAGCCGAACTCCGGGCCATGATTGTGGTAGCCGAAGACCATGCCGGCGGCTTTGACCTTTTCGCCGATGCGGTTGAGCTGCTCGGCCACCCAGCGCCAGTCGTCGAGGGTGAGTTCGCCTGTGAGGGCAGGATCGCGGCGGCGGGGCCACGGACAGATGATGTAGTCGAGGCCTAAAGCGTGGCCGTAGGCGATCAGTTCGTCGCCGTGCGCCAGCAGAAGGGCCAGCGTGTGATGAGTGCTGGTGCAGCGGAGGCCGGCTTTGTCCATGGCTTTGCGGAAATCGGGCGCGGTGCGATCGTAGTAGCCAGCTGCTTCGATGTCCGTAAATCCCGCCGCGCGCACCTTTGCCAGCGTGCCGTCAAAGTCCTTGGGCAGCAAGTCACGCACACTGTAGAGTTGCAGGCCGATGGGCAGGCTGAGCGGCTTGGCGGCCAGGCGGAGCGCGCCGGCGCCGGCGGCTGCGGCGATGGTTGCCGTGGTCTTCAAGAAGGTTCTGCGCGTGGTGTTGCTCATTGGAAGGTTCTCTCGATTTCTTTGAAGCTCAGCCTTTGATCGTTTTAGAGGCCGCATCCCACGTGGCTACAGTGCGGTTGAAGTAGGAGTGATTGGCCATGTGGCAGCCGATGGCGGCGTTGTTGCCGAAGACTTCGTCCTCGACGACGTGCTCGCGGGTCTCAACGGCGCGGAAGAAGCTGGCGATGTGGTCGGCGGTGTCGTCGTAACCTTGCGGCGCTGTGTAGCTTTCGACGTCCCCCAGTTTGGCTGGCGGCTCGGGATGCGCGGCGTGCCAGTCGGCAAAATACTGCTGCTTTGCGGCGGCGGTCCAGCCGTTGAGGGAGTAGCCTTCAGGGCGCGGATTGGTGTCTTGCGGCGTGACGGTGAGCGAGTTGCCTCTGATGACCATCGTGGCTTGCTTGCCGTAGAAGACGATGGGCTCGCCGGCCTCGTTGTTCTGGTTGCAGTGGAGGTTAACCGTCACGCCAGGATAGTCGTAGAGCGTGGCGAGCAGGTCTGGGAAGTCTCGGCCATCCTTGAAGTGAGTCAGGCTGCCAGTGGAGAAAGCGCGGCTGGGAATAGCATTGATTCCCGTGATGCACTGCATGCCGGAGAGCAAGTGGACGAAGAGATCGCCGGCGACACCCTCGCCGTAGTCTTTGAAGCAGCGCCAGCGGAAGAAGCGCACGGCGTCAAAGGGGCGCTGCGGCGCATCGCGCAGGAAGGCATCCCAATCAATGGTTTGCGGGCTGGCGTCAGGCGCGATTGGGTAAACCCAGGCGCCGGAAGGCGTGTTGCGGTCTGAGTGGCCTTCGATGAGCGTGACTGGGCCGAGGCGACCAGAGGCGTAAATCTCGGCGGCCTTTTTATAGACAATGTTGCTGACGCGCTGGCTGCCCGCGGCAAAGATGCGCTTGCCGGATTGAGTTGCCTCAACCATTGCCAAGCCGTCGGCGACATTGTGGCTCATAGGCTTTTCGCAGTAAACATCCTTGCCGGCGGCGAGAGCGTCAAGCACTACGCGGCGATGCTGAAAGTCGGCGACAGCGACAATGACGGCGTCGAGATCTTTGCGGTCAAGCAGGGAGCGATAGTCGCGCGAAGTGGGAACGTCCTCTCCCCAGGCTTCAATGCCTGCCTGCTGATGCATGTCGTAGAGGTCCGCGGTTCCGACCAGATCCGCATTGGGCAGCTTGCGCGCCGAGCGCAGCAGATCGCAGCCGCGAATTCCGGTTCCGATGGAAGCAAAGCGAATCTTGCGTCCGCTGGCGGGAATTTGCGCGGTCAACTCAACCGGATTCAATACCGTTGCATTTACCGCCGCGCCAGCGACAGCTACGCCAGCGCCGAGGCGCACAAAATCTCTTCTTGTCATCGATGGAGCCCTCATTCTGTCTCTCCCTGTGCGTTCCTGATTCTCTCTCTCAGGCCTTCCGTATGTCCAGAAGACGAGCTGGCGAGAGCGACCGGCAAAAAATAGTTGCGACTTGACAAGCGCACCTTTGCGACAGTCTGGGGAAGAGACGAGATCCAGATGAAATCAGCGAAATGCGCCGTCAAAAAAGGCTTCAAACGCGGAGGTTTTGAGGGGTAAACTGGCGATTTTAGGCTCAAAATCGGGGTAAAATCGAGGGTTTGCGGTTACTTATTAGTAACTATGTAAAAATTACAAACTATTGATACGTAGCATGTTATGGAATTTTTGTTGCTGAAAAAAGGCTGCCACAGGGGTGGGGGGGTGGGGGGTGCCGGAAAAACGCTACTGTAAGCGAGTGTTTTGGGATGGCGGAAGTGAGAGCTTTTTCCATGCTATTTCCATTGTGAGCGCGGGATTGGTAATTCTCTGCAAGCACTTTCAAAAAATCGTGTTTGACGGGGCGGGTAATGCAGGGGGATTGCGGATGCCGCATGGATCATTTCGCAGGCAAATTGTGCGGGATGCCGGGGGTTCCAAACCGTTCGTCGGCAAATCATGGGAGAATGAATGGGTAGACTGCCATGACAAATAATCATCCCGAAGAAATACTGCCCATTACCGAAGTCACGCCAGAGCCGGAAAATGCACCGGAGAATGAGCCGGTGATTGCCCCTGTTGCCGAGGTTGTCTCTGACGAGCCACCGACTGCCACACCAGTCTCTGCCGAGCCGACTGACGAAGCTGCTCAAGAGCCGGCGCTTGCGAGTGTGCCAGAACCAGCAACTGATCCCGCGCCAGCGCCATCGACTGCTGCTGTCGCGCCCGCCGTTGTGGAAGCTAGCGCGCCGAAGTTGAAAGCGGAGCCGATTGCGGAAGCGAATGAGGAGCCGGCTGAATCCTTTGCCGATCTGCTCAATGCTTTCGAGCGCAGCCACTCGCATAAGGGCGAGCCGGGGCAGCGCCAGCTTCAGGGCGTGGTCGTTTCGGTTTCCGCCGATCAGGTCTTTCTTGACATCGGATACAAGACCGAGGGCGTCTTGCCGCGGTCGGCCTTTGAAAACAATGCCGACGCCGTGAAGCCGGGCGACAGCTTCCCTGTATCCGTGACGGGCCGCAACGAGGAGCATTACTACGAGCTTTCGCGCTTCAAGGTCGCACAGGTGCGCGACTGGTCGGCGTTGGAGCAAGCCTTTGCGGAGAAGACGGCCGTGGTTGGGACATTGACCGAGGTTCGCAAGGGCGGCGCGACGGTGGATATTGGCGTGCGCGCCTTTATGCCGGCTAGCCGCAGCGGAACCAAGGACGCGGCCGAGCTGGAAAAGCTGGTGGGCACGGAGATTACCTGCCGCATTACCAAGCTGGATGTCACCGAAGAAGACGTTGTGGTGGACCGGCGGGTGGTGCTGGAAGAGCAGGCGCGTGGAGTAACGGCGGCCCGGCACGCGGCTCTGAAAGAAGGCGATACGGTCATGGGAACCGTCCGGACGCTTATGCCTTATGGGGCATTTGTGGATCTGGGCGGGATCGACGGCCTGCTGCACGTGTCCGATATCTCTCACGCCCGCGTCACCAAGCCGGAGGATGTGCTTACGGTTGGGCAGGAGCTTCAGCTCAGGATTCTCAAAATCGACCCGGAGACAAAGAAGATATCGCTTGGCCTGAAGCAGCTTCAGCCCGAGCCCTGGCAGACCGTCAGCCTGACGATTGGCCAGCGCGTTGCCGGGACAGTCACCCGTCTGGCCGACTTTGGCGCCTTTGTCGAGATTGCGCCGGGTGTGGAGGGCCTCATCCACATCTCCGAGATGTCTTACGGAAAGAAGCTGCGCCACCCGAGCGATATGCTCAAGCAGGGCGACCGCGTGGACGCCGTTGTGCTGGTAATCAAACCGGAAGAGCGGCGGATCTCACTGGGCTTGAAGCAGACCCTGGTGGATCCCTGGACGGAAGTTTCGAGCAACTTCCCGGTGGGGGCGGAGATTGAAGGGCCGATCACCAAACTGATGAACTTTGGCGCGTTTGTGCAGTTGGCGGACGGGGTTGAAGGTCTGGTGCACATCAGCGAGATCGTTGCGGACCGGCGGTTGAATCACCCTTCGGACGTGCTGCGCGCGGGCCAGATTGTCAAGGCGCAGGTGCTGGCCGTGGACGCGGAAAAGCGGCAGATCAAGCTGAGCATGAAGCAGCTTATCCCGACGGAGATTGACGAGTATATTGCCGAGCACAAGGTTGGCGATCAGGTTTCTGGACGCGTCATTGAGCAGTCGCCGAGCTTGATTCACGTCGAGTTGGGCGATGGAATCCGCGCTATCTGCCGCATTGTGACGGGACCAAAATCCGAGCAATTGGCGGCTGCGGAAGCTCCGAAGGCAGCGGTTGGGAAGCCGGATTTATCGAATCTTTCGTCGATGCTGAAGGATCGTTGGAAGGGGAACACGCCGGCCGCGCAAGCCAAGCCTGAACCGTGCACGGCTGGGCAGATTCGCAGCTTCAAGATCACCAGTCTGGACGCGGAAGCCAAGAAGATTGTGGTGGAGTTGGGGTAGGGGCGGCTGACTGGCTCTGCTTAATTCGCCTGTATTTTGAGCATAAAAAACCCCTGCCAGCGACGGCAGGGGTTTTCGTATGCGATCTGGGAAGATTTTATAGAGTTCTGGCCATTTTGCGGCGAAGCAGACCGGCCAAACCTAGCAGACCGGTACCAAAAAGTGTCAAGGTACCTGGTTCCGGAGAGACAAAGTTCTGGAAGCCGTAGGAGAAGCCGTCGAGCAATTGAACGGTATCGTTGTTGGTGTTCTCGACCGCAAGATAGGCGTCCGCATTGAAGAAGGCTTGCGACTGGCTGGGATCGAAGTAGTAATCCTTGGGCTGGTCGTAGAAATGGTCGTCGACGTACTGGTAGGGGTAGGCCGGCGGGCAGAAGATGTTTCCGCCGCAGACCAGGTTGGAGAGCGTGGAAGTGTCCATGGCGTAGTAGGGGTTGACGATGGTTCCCGGGCCCACGGTGTAGTTGATGTAGAGGCCCTGCATCCAGACCAACTGGTCGCCCGCGCCGAGATTGGGAAGGGTGACACCGTTGAGCGCGGCGTTGATGGTGAGCCCGCCCAGGGTGACGCCGGAAAACTGCTGGGCCGTTGCGGTGGTGATGTTATAGGTGCCGCCACCGGGGGCAGTTGTCGCATCGAGGGTCCAAGTGCCGCCAACGCTGGCGTTCCAGACGTTGAAAGCGTCAGTAAAGAGAGCCGCTACGCCGTTGCCGTTTTGGGCGTCGAGCGACATGGGGTTGAAATAGGCTGATGTTGAACAGGTAGCCACAAAACTGCCGCAAGGATTGCTGACCCCATAGGTCGGGGCCGGGTTGTAGTTGAGCGTGGTATTGACTGCATACAGCGGGATAGAGAGAACCGGCAAGACCGCGATAGCGAGGGCGAGCCTGACCGCGCGGTAAATTGAACTTCTCATGACCTCCTCCTTCCATTGCGCAATCAACATTTCCCGTTTTCCCTTCTGGGCGAGGGGCTGAGACATATCTCAGTGCAAGAAGCAATCTCCTTGCAGACTCCGGTTGGGTTCCTGAACTCGATCTGGGAAATGGGCTGGGGAAGTGCGAAATACCCAACTCAGGCTGCTCTTGCCAACTGGAAACTGCGATTCTTGGGGACGGGAAGATTGTGCGCTAATTGATTAAGCAATTGGAATTCCAAAGCAGGTTTTATAAACAAGGGACTTAGCGTGCATGTTTTTCCGGCAAGTGCAAGATTTTGCAGCAGTGAAGGGAAATATTTTGGCACACGGGCGGGATGCTACGGGAAGCGGGGTTGATTTCCTTTTTCCTGGTCTCTCGTCCCTTGCAACAGGTGGGAGCAGAATTGAACAGAAGGGGAATAGTTTGAAAGTCCAAAGTGATGGTGAGGAGACTAAAAATGAACAAGCAATTTGAAAACCCGCAAGAGTCTAAAGTGGAAGAAAAAACGGTGGTGAAGGCCAATCCCAAGAAGACGATAGATACAGTGGCCGAAAAGGCTGCGAAAAAGGCTTCAAAGACTGAACAGTCGTTCGACAAGGACAAAAGCCAACTGTTTTCAAGATAACGGCGCAACCGGAAGTAGCGGTCCAGAAGGACGGGCGAGGAAGGAAGCGGTTACTGCCAGAGATGGAGTGTGCGACCATGACCTTCGAGACGCGGGAATATATTCCGCTGACGAATGCCTACTTGTGTCAGGACTGTGATTCGGTGGGAAATAACTCCATGCGCTGCCCTGCTTGCGCCTCGGAGGTTTTGCTGGGACTTGCGGGCGTTTTTGGCCGTGTTGAAGAGGCGCAGACGTCCAACCTGGTCCAGTTCCCCAAGCTCGCCGCTTAGAGATTCAACGCTCTAAAACTTGATAATAAAAATGCGCGGGCCGCAACGGGTGCGCCGTGGACTGAATTGCGCCGCATCCGCAAGGCGCGCTGGGCGTGCCGATGCCGTGCGCCTTGCACGGGCTTTGCCGGAGTGGGTATCTTTGTGAAGCGGCTTCATTCGATTGCAGAAAGAGAGTTTATGGAAGTTT
The DNA here is from genome assembly GCA_050014335.1 of Occallatibacter sp. GTDB lineage: Bacteria > Acidobacteriota > Terriglobia > Terriglobales > Acidobacteriaceae > Telmatobacter. Next base: position 11,556 of record JBEKDN010000015.1, read on the forward strand.
TGAAACGGCTTTTCGAGCAGCATTTCCGGCTGCAGGCCGAAGAGGCGCGGCCGCTCCAGGGGCAGTTGGGGGGCTCGGGGCGCGCCATCTTCCGACTCACTGGCGGAGGATTCAACGCAATCGGAATTCTGTATTCGGTGCGCGAAGAGAATGTTGCGTTTCTGGAGTTTTCCAGGCATTTTCGGCGGCGGGGGTTGCCGGTGCCGGAGATTTATGGAGAAGATTTGAGTGCCGGGGCTTACCTTGAAGAGGATCTTGGAGAGACGACGCTCTTTGAACTTCTCGGCAACGATCGGGCCGGCGAAGTTATTGGAGCAGATGCGACGGAGGCTTATCGCAAAGTGGTGGCTGTGCTTCCGCGCTTTCAGGTAGAGGCCGGCCGCGATTTGAATTACAAGGTTTGCTATCCGAGGGGCAGCTTCGATAGGCAATCGATTGCCTGGGATCTGAATTATTTCAAGTATTACTTTCTGCGGCTGGCGGGCGTGCCTTTCAACGAGCAGGCGCTGGAGATGGACTTCAGCCGGCTGACGAAGTTTCTATTGAGTGCGAATCACGATTATTTTCTTTATCGGGATTATCAATCTCGCAATGTGATGCTGCGCGACGGGCAACCGTATTTTCTGGACTATCAGGGGGGGCGAAAAGGCGCGCTGCAATACGATATTGCTTCGCTGCTCTTCGATGGGAAGGCCGATCTGCCGCCGCAGTTGCGCCAGGAGCTGCTGGACCATTATCTGGACTGCCTAGGCGGTTACATCAGCGTAGATCGCGCAGCCTTTATGGAGCACTATTACGCGTATGTTTATGCGCGGATTTTGCAGGCGCTGGGGGCGTATGGCTTTCGCGGCTTTTATGAGCGCAAGGCGCATTTTCTGCAGAGTGTGCCCTACGCGCTGAAAAACCTGCGCTGGCTGGCGGAAAACGTGAAGCTGCCCATTGCGCTGCCGGCGCTGATGGAAGCGCTTGATGACATCGCGGCGTCGGAGAAACTGCAAGGGCTGGCGACTTCCGCGGAGAAGTTGAAGGTGCGCGTCTTCAGCTTCAGCTTTCATCGCGAAATGCCCGCCGATGAAACGGGTAACGGGGGGGGATTTGTGTTTGATGCGCGCAGCCTGCCGAATCCAGGACGAGAGGAGCAGTTTCGACAGTTGACCGGCAAGGATGCGGCGGTGATCGAGTACTTGAACCAGCAGGCGAGCGTGCACCAATATCTTTCAAATGTGTTGTCGCTGGTGGATGCAAGCGTGAGCGGCTATCAGCGGCGGGGTTTCAAGAATCTGATGGTCTCTTTTGGCTGCACGGGCGGCCAGCACCGGTCTGTATTTCTGGCTGAGCAGTTGGCGAAGCATCTGCGCGGGACAAGTGGAGTGGAAGTGGTGGTGCGGCATATTGAACTAGAAAAGATGGAAACGGGGAAGATGGGCCGATGAAGGCAATGATTCTGGCTGCCGGACTGGGCATGCGGCTGCGGCCGCTGACCGACGACCGCCCCAAGGCACTGGTCACGCTTGCCGGGCGCACGCTGCTGGAGATTGCGCTCGGGCGCCTGCGCGGCTTTGGCGTAAGCGAAGTGATTGTCAATGCGCATCATTATGCGGAGACGATGGTCGAGTATCTGACGGCTCACGATAACTTTGGAATGAGAATTGAAGTCTCTTGCGAAGATGAGTTACTGGATACGGGTGGCGGTTTGAAGAAGGCCGCGCATTTCTTTACCGGGAGTCCGCAGGAGCCGTTTCTGCTGCACAATGTGGATGTGATCAGCACTATCGATATGGAACGCATGGTGCGGTTTCATTTGGAACAGAAGGCGCTGGCGACGCTGGCGGTACAGAAGCGCGCGAGTTCGCGGCAATTGCTCTTCGATGCGCGGGGAAGGCTGTGCGGGAGGCGGGTTGGGCTCGAGGGGGAATCTGACTTGATAGAGTCGGGCGCTCAGGTGGAGGCGCTGGCTTTTTCTGGAATTCATGTTGTTTCGCCGCAGATTTTTGCAAAGATGAAAGGCGAAGGGGCGTTTTCTATTATCGATAGTTATCTGCAACTTGCGGCGGAGGGGGAAGAGGTCGTCGCATTCGGCGCGGATCATTCTTATTGGCGCGATCTTGGACGTCCGGAGAGCATCGCGCAGGCCGAAGTGGATTTGGGGATGGGAAAGTTCACATTCGATTGAGACGGCGGTGCTTGCGTTTCCGATCTTTTGTGATCCGGCCGGAAAATGGTGTCGCGGCATCCCACCCTAGCCGCAAAAACAAAAGCGGGGAGAGGATGGGGCACCCAGTTCGCAGTAGTTGTGAAGCGGATCAGCATGATAGGGCATAGCGCTGCTTCGACACGGTACCAAGGTGATTGGACGCGTGAAACCAAGGATTGACGCGGTGGTTCGCTTCCGCTAGTCTTGGCTTCAATTTCGTAGCTCAATCCAATTGAAGGAGATTGCACCATGAGAATCGTGGCGTCCGCTGCGTTGCTGTTTCTTGCACCAGTGTTGCTTTATGGGCAAGGCCCCAAGCCTTGTGAAGAGTTGAAATCCGAGATTGCAAAGAAGCTGGAGGCAAACGGAGCCAGGTCGCACACGCTGGAAATTGTGGCGCAGGATAAGGACGCGGAAGGCAAGGTGGTGGGAAGCTGCGAGGCTGGGACGAAGAAGATTGTTTATCTGAAGACTCCGGCGCCGGCGAAAGCATCGGGGCCGGCGGCCGGAAAGCATTAGCGAGTAACGCGGTAAGCTGAGCAAGTCAAGAGGCTGTAGGAGCGCACTCTGGGAGGAAACAGACGTGGGCCAGGAGGCCGGCATTATAGTTTTATCCGTTGCGTGTCGGCGAAAACGAATCGAGCTAGGCAAGCTTTGCGGCGACGATGGCTTCAGCGGCGGCGACTACCTCTTCGAGCGTCAGGTTGGTCGAATCCAAAATGACAGCATCGGAGGCGGGCCTGAGGGGGGAATCGGCGCGGTTGCGGTCGCGTTCGTCGCGGGCGCGGAGATCGCGAATGACTTCCTCGGGCTGCTGGGCGGGCTTGGGGCCTAACTGGTCGTATCGGCGCATACCGCGAACTTCCGGGGCGGCATCAAGGAAGATTTTGACCTGGGCGTGGGGAAAAACCACGGTGCCGATGTCTCGGCCCTCCATGACAATTCCGCCCTGTGCGGCCATCTCTTGCTGCAAGCGGACCATCCAGGCGCGGACGGCAGGGAAGATGCTGACGCGCGAGGCCGCGTCGGTGACGGTTTGATTGCGGATCAGGCCTGTGACGTCCTCGTCGTCGAGCAGGACGCGGTTGTCTTCTTCCGTGGCTTCAAGGCGGATGACGGTTTCGGCGGCAAGTCTCTCCAAGTCTGAGCTGCGATCCAAAGGGAGGGCGGCGCGAAGGGCTTTGAGAGCGAAGGCGCGATACATGGCCCCTGTTTCAAGATTCAACAGGCCAAAGTGCCGCGCCAGATGGCGGGCAATGGTGCTCTTGCCCGCTCCGGCTGGACCGTCGATGGCTACGATGATCTTGCGCCCTGGGTCGATGGGAGTGACAGGGCTTTCGTCTACACTCATCCGCGCTTCTTCGTTCCTTGCTTGGGCCGGGCGGTGAATCCGAACTGCTTGCTGTTTCCGGCCTTTGAGCCGGCGGCAAGAGTGGTCTTGCGGCTGCCGTTGCCGTTGCGGGCGGCGCTGACCGCGCGCGCGGGCTTGCTGCCGCTGCGAGAGATTGAGCTGGGTTTACCTACGCTCTTGGCACCGCTGGAGGGGCCTTTGCGCTGGCTCCAAACGGGTGCTGACGACTTAGACGAGCGTATGCCGGATGTGCCGTTCGCGGGGCGAGAGGCAGGCCGGACGGTGGGGTTGTGGCCGTTTCCGTTGCTTGGGGCAGCGCCGCTGGGATGAACTCCATTGCGTTTGGCTGCGCCTGAGGCCGGCTTGGGGGTCCAGCGAGCGCTGGAGGCCGGACGCGCGCCGCTGCCTGAACGGGAGCTGGCGGGCCGGGAATCAACGCTGGTGCGTCGCGCAGGCCTGCTGCTGGAAGAAGATTGCACTGGCTTACGATCACGCGAGTGAGCGGCGGGGCGGCTGAAGTGGGGCCGGGCCGCCGCAGACTTGCTTCCCACAACCGGCTTACGCGCGGCGGTGCGGGGCGCGTGGGCCTCGACAGGCGCAGGCGCAGCGGCTGGGGTTTCGATAGGCTCGACAGCTTCCGGCAGATCCTCTTCGCGGTCATTGAAATGCAAGAAGTGCGCAGAGCCTGTCATGGAAACGCTGGCATAAGTGGTCGAAGGCGCGGCGAACTCCGGCAGTGTTCCGGCTACATAATACAGCGGCGCGTGGCCCATGGAGATGGTATGGACCTGGCGCGTTGCGACCAAGCCGCGCAGTACCTCGCGCACCTTGCTGCGAGCGGTGAGCGGGGCCAAAAAGAGTTCGACCTCTTCCATGCCCGCGGCGATGACGGCCTGCAAGTAGATGGAGGCAAGCACTGAGATAGCAGTGACTTGAGAGGTGGAGGCGCCTTCCGCGATGGCTTTTTGAAAGCGCAGCTTGAGCAGTTGCCACTGGGGCGTCTGGCCGGGAGCGGAGATTACAGGAATGATGCGGAGCTGCTGCCACAGCTCAGTGATGGCGCGCAGCACGGCGCCTTCGGTGACCTCACGGCCCAAAGCGTGGGTGAGCTTGGGAATGGTCGTATCGCCCGCTTCAAGCAGCTTGTAGGCTTGAACAGCCAACTGCGAAACCTGGCGGGAACCAGTCAGTTGCGGATTGCGGCGCCAGTCGCGATCACCGCGCAGCGCATAGACATAGGGCAGAACCCAGCTAGCAACCACGAAGTCGGGTTGTTCACCGGGCAAGCCCAGCAGGTTCAGCCGCACGGCCACGCCGTCGGTTTCCAGGCGGACCAGCAACTCTTCCGCGAGCGCAACGTGATCGGGATGCGGGGTGGCGTCGCGCTTGCCGGCAATGGCCTCAACAAACGACGGCGCGATGGAAGTGGAGAACTGCCGCTTGGGCAGGAAGAGACACAACCCCGTCTCCTCAATCCATGTCCGGGCGTCCTCCAAGGTGAGAGCCCCGTTTCCGTTCAGGCGCATTCTTTCTGCGCGCGATGCTTCCAATTGTTCCGATGTCAAAGAAGAACCTCACTTCCAGGCAGGCGATAGCGCCGGACTGCCCTGTCCCCTAAGGGAGGGCTGCCACCCTCCACCAGACTTAAATTCGATGGAAGGCCCGCTGGATCTCCTTCCAAGAATACATCAAAGCGATTGGACGTCCATGAGGACAACTGGTTGGGTGGCTGGTTTTTGCCAATTCCAACAGTAACCATTCCATTCGAACGGAATCAAGCGGCGTATTGACCTTAATAGCGGCGTGACAGGCGATAGATGCTGCAATTCGCGCTTGAAGTGTTTTTAAATCTATGTTTTGCGGATAATCTTCAGAATCGGCGGCGGATTGGTCGATAATCTGGGCCAACATGCGCTCCAGGGCCGCCCCTTCCAGGCCGACGGGGGCTGCTTTGACGGCAAGTGTCTGAGGACCAAAGGGTTCTACTTCAAATCCATTATGTTCCAACTCTTCCGCAATGCGGGCGAAGACCACCATCTGGGCTGGCTTTAGTTCCACCAAAAGGGGCATTAGTAACCTTTGGCGCTGCACTTTTTCCACTTGGCGCTCTCTTAAAATTTTTTCAAAAAGTACTCGTTCATGAGCCACATGCTGGTCGATAATCCACAGTCCGTCAGGGCCGGTGGCCAGAATGAAGGAGTCACGCAACTGGCCGAGGGGGCGGAGGGAGGCCAGCTGATTGAGGTTGGCGGCGGCTTGGTCGGCCTCGATTTGGAGGGTTTCGGCAGCGGGATCGAGGCCGGGGGCTTCGCCGGGATCGGAAGAGCAGTCGCCGGAGGGTGGTAAGTTAACTGTCTCGAAAAGCGCGGTTTTGGTTTCGGTCCATGTGTTCTGGCGGTTTGACCAGTCGGCGGAAGGCAAGGCACCAGAGCCGTTCAGGCTGTCCGAAACAAAAGAGAGCTTGCCGGGAACGGGAGTGGGCAGGCGCGGCGTGAGTTCAAAGACCTCCGACTCAGACCGGGCAGCCTGATAGCTGATGGGTTCGGAGTCAGGAAAGGGATGGGTTGGCGCAGCCTGTGGCGCACCGGGAAGCGGCGATGCGGCGGGGGGCATGAGGGAGGGACTGGCTCCGGGGGCTGAGTCCAGCGCGGCCAGAAAACCTGCGGTGGGGCGAGCTTTGATCAGGGCAGTTCGGAGACTGTCGCGGACAAAGTCATGGATCAGGCTCTGCTGGCGGAAGCGGACCTCGGTTTTGGCGGGGTGGACATTGACATCCACTTCTTCAGGCGGCATCTCCAAAAACAGCAAAACGACTGGAAAACTGGTGGGTGGAATTACATTGCGGTAGGCTTCCGTGATGGCGTGCAGAAGCAAGCGGTCGCGTATAAGGCGCTTGTTTACAAAGATATAAATGGAATTTCTGTTGAGTTTTTGCAGTTCGGGCTTGGAGAAAAAGCCGGAGAGGCGCAATGAGCCGGGATTGCGGACTGGCTCGCTGGGATCTTTTTTCCAGGGAGGCGGCTCGGGCAGGCCGACGCGGTCCAGCGGGAGTTCGGCAGCCATTGGAAGCAGTTGAGCCAAGGTGTCTTTGCCGAAGATCTGGTAGATGCGCTCGGCTGTGCGGGCGACAGGCGGGGCGGAGAGAACGGTGTGGGTGGCCGAGAGCAGCTCGAAGTGCTTTTCGGGGTGAGCAAGGGCGTAGTGGGTGACCAAGGCCGTAACATGGGCTAGCTCGGTGGATTCGGCGCGGAGAAATTTGCGTCGGGCTGGGGTGTTGAAGAAGAGATCGGCAACGGCGAGCGTGGCGCCGCGGGGCAGGGCGGCGTCGTCCACGTGAAGGATTTTGCCGCCGGCGATTTCGATGCGGGTTCCGGCGGACTCCTCTCCCGTGGCGGTTTCCAGGGTCACGCGCGCGACTGAGGCGATGGAGGGCAGCGCCTCGCCGCGAAAACCCAGGGTGGCGATGGAGAGGAGATCGTCGGCGGTGCGGAGCTTGGAGGTGGCGTGGCGCTCGAAGGCTAAGAGGGCGTCGTCGCGGTTCATGCCGCAGCCGTCGTCACTGATGCGGATCAGCTTGCGTCCGCCGGCCTCGACCTCGACGCGGATGCGATTGGCGCCAGCGTCCAAGGCATTCTCCAGCAACTCTTTGACCACCGAAGCTGGGCGGTCAACCACCTCGCCAGCGGCGATCTGGTTGGCGACCTGGTCGGGGAGTACGCGGATTCGGCCCATAGCTTCTTAGATTAGCGTAGAAGACAGGGAAGAGGGATTAGGGAATAAGGACCAGCCGGGCGCTAAGCCCGCATTTCTCATGCGCAAGGAATTATTGAGGAATTGAACCGTTGTGGGCAGGTTGTCGAGAGTTTTGCTGGGTGGAGGCGTGCGATGGGACGGTTTTTGTATTTGAAGATGGGCTTTGAGGCTGCATGGCGGCTCAAATTTGCCGTAGACGCAGGCAGACACCAGCAAATTGCAGTAAACCATGCATGAACATTGGTGTCTGCAATACCATGGACACTACAGCCCGATGTGAGAAAATAGATACTTGACTATGAGCCTCGACAATTTACTCTCCCTGAAAGACGACATGGTGGCCTTTATTGAAGGTCACGGACTTCAACGCCTGCCCGGTTACGTCACCGAGGATATCCCCTCCATTGTGTGGGAGGGCGCTGACAACCCCGACGCATGGAAAGACTTTGTGGAGATGGCCAAGCACGTTGGCGCTCCCTTTGTCACCTTCAGCGAAATGACGCTGGAGCGCGAAGAGCTCGACGCGCTGATCGAGGAGGCCGGGGAGATGAACTTCCCCGACGAAGAAGCCACCGAACTGGTCGAGGCGCAATGGCTGCGCAAGTACGCCGGCAACCTTGGTTACATTCAGCTCGGCTTTGTCTATCAAGGATTGATATTTCTGCATGAGACCACCACCGATTGGTATGAGCGCTTTCAGGCGCTGCTTGAAGATATTGAGACCTTTCAAGACATCGTCATTGGCGATCATGAACACGACGAAGACGACGAAGAGGACGAATAGTCCTGGTGGACGCTGAAATCAATGGGAGCGCTGCCCCGCCAGCCCCGCCAACGCTCCCCTCAATTCCTCTGACTCCGGCCGTGAGAGAGGAGCGCAAGCTTCCGTCGCAGCGCTGGAGTTTCATCGAACCTCATCCGCTTGAAGCCGCCGAGCTTGCCAACGCCGCCCGCTTGCCGCATGTGCTGGCTGAACTGCTGGTTGCTCGTGGCATCACAGAGGCTGCTCCGGCCTTCGCATTTCTCAATCCAGACGCCGCCGCCCTTCACGATCCCCTTATCATGCTGGGCATGACGGCGGCCGTCTCCCGGCTGGAGCAGGCCATTGCCGCGCGTGAGCCGGTGCTGCTCTACGGCGACTACGATGTGGACGGCACAACCGCCGTTGTGCTGCTCAAAACTGCCATCGAGATGCTCGGTGGCGTGGCTCGTTTTCACGTGCCTCACCGGCTGCGTGAGGGTTACGGTCTGCAATCGAGCGTACTCGAAGCAGCTTTTGCCGAAGGTGTTCGACTGGTCATTACGGTCGACACCGGCATGAGAGCCTTTGCCGAGGCCGAAACCGCCCGCAAGCTAGGCCTGGACCTCATCATCACAGACCATCACTTGCTCGATGCGAGCGACGCCGTGCCTCACGCATTGGCTATCCTCAACCCAAACCAGCCCACCTGCAAGTACACTGAGAAATTCCTCTGCGGCGCTGCCATCGCTCTTAAACTAGCGCAAGCAGTGCTGGAACGCCGAGACCCGGCCCGCACCCGCGAGAAGACTCTGCCCAGCTTTCTCAAAATGGCCGCAATCGCCACCATCGCTGACGCCGTGCCGCTTCAAGGCGAAAACCGTCTCATCGCCGCTCTTGGTCTCAAGGAGTTGCGCCGCCCCGCCGGCCTCGGTCTGCGCGCCCTATTTGCCGCTGCGGCGCTCGATCCCGCCGCCCGAGCCATCACCGGCTTTGACGTAGCCTTCCGCCTTGCGCCGCGCATTAACGCCGCCGGGCGCATGGACGTGGCCTCGGACGTGATCGAGCTCTTCACCACCCGCGACCAGGCGCGCGCCACTGAACTGGCTCTCAAGCTGGAGCGCCTCAACACCGAGCGCCGCCAGACCGAGGCCACCGCGCTCACTGCGATTGAAGCCCGCCTTGCCGAAGATTATGAGCTCGCATCTGACCGGCTGCTTCTCATCGACAGCGATGGCTGGCACCGCGGCGTCATCGGCATCCTCGCCTCGCGCGTCGTCGAGCGCACCGCCAAGCCCGCCATCGTGGTCAGCGTTGAAGACGGAGTTGCCCATGGCTCCGGCCGCTCCGTTGACGGATTCCATCTCCTCGACGCCGTCGAAAGCTGCGCCGATCTCTTCACGCGCTTTGGCGGCCATGCCTTCGCCATCGGCTTTGCCCTGCCCGCCGAGCGGCTTCCGGAACTCAAGCGCCGCCTGCGCCTCTACGCCCAGCAACACTTGTCAGTTCGCGAGCCTGAGCACCTGCTCCGCATCCATGCCGAATTGCCGCTTGACCGCATCACGTCGGTCCTCGCCGGCTGGCTGCGCAAACTTGAGCCCTTCGGCCACGGCAATCCCGAGCCGGTCTTTGTGGCCCGCCGGGTGCGTCTGCTCAGCCCGCCGCGCGTGATGAAAGAGCGGCACTTGAGGCTGGAACTGGCGCAGGATTCCGTTCAGCCGCGCCCTCTGCCCGGCTCCAGCGGCGCCTTGCGCGCCGTAGGCTGGAGCATGGCCGCACGCGCCCAAGCCCTCGGCCTCGCGCAGGGAAGCCTCATCGACCTCGCCTATCGCATCCGCGAAAACGAGCACCCCGAGTACGGCGGCCTGGAAGCTGAAATCGCCGGAATCGAATTGGCTTGACTTACACCTAATTGCTTGACACCTGGTCCGTTCTTCCGCACAATGAATCCCAATCTCCTTGAAGGCGGATCACCCTCCCCCGCCAACAGGCCAGATAGGAGGATCTATGAATCCAGGAATCGGGAAAGCTGTGTATGCGTTGACAATCTCCGCGATTGTCTCAGCCGCAACTCTAACTGCCCGCACGGAATCGTTTAAGACCAGCCATCTGCGCGATGCGGTAATCAATGGGCAAGCTCAATCGACCGGCCGGCTTCCCTCGGCCCAAGTCCTGCAACTGGATGTGGTCCTGCCGCTGCGCGATCAGGCGGGGCTCGACTCGTTTCTGACCGAACTCTACAATCCCGCCAGTCCTTCCTACCGGCACTTCCTTACCGTGCCAGAATTCACGGCCAGATTCGGACCAACAGAAGCCAACTACGATGCCGTTGTCCGTCTCATGGCGGCAGATGGTCTTTCGGTCGTCGGTGGCTCGCGCGATGGGATGAACGTACAGGTCAAAGGCTCCGTTTCCGACATAGAGACGGCCTTCCATATCAACCTATTGACCTATCGTCACCCTACGGAGGACCGCGATTTCTATGCGCCGGATCGCGAACCAACCGTGGATCTTCCCTTTCAGCTCTGGCACATCTCCGGTTTGGATAATTACTCCATTCCGCATCCCATGTTTGAAAAGAAGAGCGACTATGCGGCCGCCCACGGCATCTCGCCTGACGAGGTGGTCTCTCACGCCACCACAGGCTCTGGCCCGTCGGCATCCTTCCTCGGCAGTGACATGCGCGCCGCCTACTACGGCGGAACTGCCCTCACCGGCGCTGGACAGAACCTGGGATTGTTCGAGTATTTGGGCACCGATCTGGCTGACCTCACCACCTACTACAAAAATGTGGGTAAAACCAACACCGTGCCGATCACGCTTCTCTCCACCGACGGAACCAGCACCAGTTGCCTCGATACCAGAGCCGGCGGCGAATGCGATGACACGGAACAGACCCTCGACATGACTCAAGCCCTCGGCATGGCTCCCGGACTAGCCAGTCTCGTCATGTACATCGGATCGACGGACACGGCCATTATCAGCGCCATGACCACGCACAACCCTCTGCCCACCACCATCGGCTGTTCATGGGGATGGACGCCCGCCGATCCGACCACTCTCAATCCCTACTTTCAGAAAATGGCCGCGCAAGGTCAGAACTTCTTCGCCGCTTCGGGCGACAGTTCCACCTGGTCGTCTAGAAATGAAGCTTGGCCCGCTGACAATGCTTATGTCGTCTCCGTCGGCGGAACGGACCTGATCACAGCCAGTGCGGCCGGTCCCTGGAAATCGGAAACCGCCTGGGTTGACAGTGGTGGCGGCATTTCTCCTGACAGAATTGCAATTCCCTCATGGCAGCAACTTTCCGGCGTGATCAACTCAAGCAACAAAGGCTCCACCACACTCCGCAACGGCCCGGACGTATCCGCCAATGCCAACTTCACCTTCTACACTTGCGCGGACCAGAAGGCCTGCCTGGCCAATGAGTACGGCGGAACCAGCTTCGCCGCGCCCATGTGGGCCGGGTACACCGCCCTCGTCAATCAGCAGTTAGTTGCCAACGGCGACGCAACCATCGGCTTCCTTGACCCGCTCATCTATCCCATCGGCGTCAGTTCCAGCTACGACACCGACTTCCATGACATCACCAGCGGCAAATCCGGCAGCTACTCGGCCGTCACCGGCTATGACCTGGTAACAGGCTGGGGCAGCCCCAATGGCCAGGCACTGATCAATGCCCTGGTCGCGGATAAATAGCTCCACCCCCACATCGACGCCGAGAACCAGAACTGGAACGGCCCGGAGTCTCCGCTTCGGGCCGTTTTCATTGGATACTTCTAGCGAAACTTTCTGTTTAGCGCGATAATCATTGCATGGCGACTCTGCCCATCTCGGAAGACCTCTGAAATGTGCGCGAATACCTCGCCACCAGTTGGAGCCCGGACCGCGAGTTTGTGGACGGACGGATTGAGGAGCGGAACTGGGGCGAGAAAGACCACTCCATCATTCAACGGTATCTCACGTTTCTTTTTACTCGGAAGCGCGCCGAGTGGGGCGTTGAAGTTTTTCCTGAGTTGAGAACCCAGACCCAGGCAAGCAAGTTCCGCGTGCCGGATCTACGGGTCATGCGGAAAGAATCGAAGTTCGAGCGCTATGTTACCACTCCGCCGCTGATCGCCATCGAGATTCTCTCTCCCGAAGATTCCCTGCGCGCCATGCAGGAGAAGGCCGCCGAGTACCGGCTCTTTGGCGCCGAGAACATCTGGGTCATCGATCCGGAACCGCGCATTGCATACCGATATACGTCAATCGGCCTTGAAGAAGTGCGGAGCGGCGAACTCGCCGTGCCAGAGACTCCAATTCGCCTGGTGCTGAGCGAGATGTTTGCGGAGTTGGATCGGGCGTAGAACTTCCAAATAACCGCCGAAAAATTGAATTATCTTCCTATGTAAATCAGCTCTTCAGCGCCACCCGAATATGCAGTTCCTTCAACTGCTGCTCGGTGACCGTTGTCGGCGCATCCACCATCAGGTCGATGGCTTTGGCGGTCTTCGGGAATGCAATCACCTCGCGCAAACTCGGCGCGCCCGCCAGCAGCATTACGATGCGATCCACGCCAAGCGCGATGCCACCGTGCGGCGGCGTTCCGTACTCAAGCGCGTCGAGGAAGAAGCCGAAGCGCGCATGAGCCTCTTCGTCGCTAATGCCCAGCGATTGAAAGATCAGCTGCTGGACATCTTTTCTATGAATGCGGATCGATCCCGAGCCGAGTTCCAGGCCGTTCATTGCCAAGTCGTAGCAATTCGCGCGCACACTGGCCGGGTCGGTAAGCAGGTTGGCCATATCGGCCTCGTGCGGGGATGTGAAAGGATGGTGCGCCGGCATCCATTTGGCCAGCGCCGCGTCGTACTCGAACATGGGAAAGTCGGTGATCCAGATCGGTTGAAAGGCCTGCGCTCCATCGATCGCACTTGCGCCACTGCACGCGGCAGCCTCTTGCACAACTTTCTCCGTCACGCCAAATGCTCCATGCCGGTCGGCGTACTTTTTCGCCAACTCGGTGCGGAAGTTGCCGGCCGTCGAGTAGACGTTGATCTCGCGCTCGCTCAGCCGTCCCTCAAATTTGGTGTCGCTGGCCTTGACCGGATGCGCCGGGTCGCCGGCGACGATGATGACGAAGTCGCCCTCGGCCGCACCAGCCAATTCGCGCACCTTGACGGCGGACTCGGGAAAGCCCTTGGCCAGCCGCCTGAAATCGTCAATGAACTTTGCGCCCTTCTTGAGATCGAAGCTGGGATGATTGTCCTCGCGCTCCTTGCGGCTCAACTCGCCCACATTCGGAATGCGGAAGGCCACCACCGGCAGCAATGGGTCGATTTGCAACGCGGCCAGATTTTCGTCGGTGAAGGCAGGGCGCACATCGACCAGGCCGGGCAGGCGCAAATCCGGCTTGTCGCTGCCAAAGCGCCGCATTGACTCGTCATAAGTAAGTCGCGGAAATGGCGTTGCCAGCGTAACTCCGGCGGCGGCAAATCCGGCGGCAAGAAACTTTTCCACCACCGCAAAGACAGTCTCCTGCTGCGGAAAGCTCATCTCCAAATCCACTTGCGTAAACTCAAGCTGGCGGTCGGCGCGCAGATCCTCGTCGCGGAAGCAGCGGGCGATCTGGAAGTATTTATCGAAGCCCGAAATCATCAAAATCTGTTTGAAGATTTGCGGCGACTGCGGCAGCGCATAGAACTCGCCCGGATGCACGCGGCTTGGCACCAGAAAATCGCGCGCGCCCTCGGGTGTGCTCTTCGTCAAGATCGGCGTTTCAATCTCTAGAAAACCCTGCTGGCTCAGGTTGTCGCGAATGGCTAAAACGATGTCATGCCGCAGGCGGAAGTTGCGCTGCATCTCGGGACGGCGCAGATCGACGTAGCGGTATTTGAGGCGGACTTCCTCGTTCTGAATCGCCTCTTCCGAGGGCGAAAACGGCGCCAGACGGGTGTCGTTCAGCACCAGCAACTGCGTTGCCTCAATCTCGATCTCTCCGGTCTCCATCTTCGGATTGATCGCGTCGGCATCGCGCAGCCGCACCCGGCCCACCGCAGCCACAACGTACTCCGGCCTCACCATTTCACCCTTGAGGTGGCCGTCAGGTGTCAGCTCTTTATCGAGCACGATCTGGCTGATGCCGGTGCGGTCGCGCAAGTCGAGAAAGATCAGGTTGCCGTGGTCGCGCCGCCGGTTCACCCAGCCCATCAAAACCACGGTTTGTCCTGCGTGGGCGGCGCGCAATTCGCCGCAAGGATGCGTCCGTTCAAGAGTCCCTAGAAAGTCGAGTGCCATACTCTCTTGATTGTAATGGAAGGGCTTCGGCAGGGTTTACTGAATAAGTGGCAATTCCAGACTTCGCCTATTCCATTTCGATTTGCGCCGCACTATGATGGACACAAGGAGAAACGAGATGGCAGCCGCGCCGGTTTTTGTGCCCGTCGAAGAATATCTCCGCAGCTCCTACTCGCCTGACGCCGAGTATATCGACGGCCGGATTGTGGAGCGAAGCCGGGGTGGTGACGCGCACTCTTCGTGGCAAGGTGCAATTCTATTTTGGTTCGATCGGCAGGCTGTAAAAGCTGGTATCCGCGTGCGGCCATCGTTGCGTATGCAAGCCGATGCAAATACTTTTCTGATTCCCGACGTCACGCTGCTCGACCGCAATCTTCCCGTTGAATCCATCGCCACGCATCCGCCGGTCGCCGTGATCGAGGTTCTCTCCCCTGCCGACCAGGTCGGACGCGTGATGAATAAAGGCGGACGCTACGAGAAGATGGGGATTCGCACAATTCTGATCCTCGATCCCGGAGGACCGGCGTACCGGTATCGCGAAGGCAAGCTCGAACCGCTGGCCGAGAAGGCGTTTACGCTCGAAGGCAGTCAGGCGCTCTTCGATCTGGACGAGATCGCCAAGCTGGTGGATTGACGTTCCCTGCACAGGCGTCAGACCAGGGAACCACGACACGCAAAGAGCATACTCGATATTGAGGAGTTTCCTAATGGACGGAACGGCACTCGTGGCGATCTATGGCGCAATCGTTTCAACCTTTGCTGTTGCCTGGAACGTGTACAGAGATTCCCATGATCGGGCACGGCTTGAACTGTCAACGATGGTGGGATTCATGACCAAAGGCGGGAATCAACAGAACATTGTGGCCCATGCGTTCGCTCTTGAGAAGTGGCCTGAACAATTCAAAAACTCCTCGCCTGAACTTCTCTTGACCATTACAAATGTAGGCAGACGCCCGGTTGTTGTTCAGGGGTGGGCAATCCAAACAGACAGTAAGAAAACAGGCCATGACAAATTCCTCTACAAGCTCACTATCCTGCCGAAGACTCTGAAGGAAGGGGAATATGCAGTGGAGCGAACGGGTGATCTGTCATTGCTGGTAGACGGCGCAAAGAGGACTTACGCCTGGGACTCAGCCGGAACTAAGTGGGCGCTTCCGAGCCGTCAATTCCGCAGTCTTCAGCGGGAAATCCGGGGTGCGCAGGCCGCTGGAACGCTTGAGATAAAACCCTTCCAGACCATCTAACAAGCGCCGGGTGTAACAAGTCTCGATTTTACTCCACAGGACAGAAGATGCGATGAATCCGCTCACGGATTCTGAATGCAAGCCCAACATTTTCTGGAGCAGCAATGAGCATTGTAAGCTGGACGGTGTGAAAGGAATCCCATTTGCACTTCCCTTCAGAAAAAATTCGACGCGTTAGATGGTCTAATACTTGCTTTTCTTTCTCGCTTTTAATCGCCTTTATCCTTTCCTCGAGACCATGTTGCAGAAAGTCTAGCGTTTCTAATTTTTGAAGACACTCCAAATTTGTATTTCGACCATCAGGTCCAAGACTATCTGCGTGCCCTACTCGCAGAAGATCGTCAATGGCATAGGCCGGAATTCTTTCTATACCTCCATCATTCATCCATCTCACTTCAAGGTATTCAGGTGCGTGATTTAGCACAAAGCCGTTTTTCTCAAATCCTAATGTGCACAAGTCACCTCGTTTCCAGGGACTTTTTCTAGGATCTAAAGACGAAGCTGTGACCATTTGAATGCCGCCTTTCGAGCCGGGTGCCCCAGGTCACGATTCTGAGACCTGGGAGAGGATGAACCTCAACTATGCGGCAATAGGATATTTCTTGATCTTGGGCATTCCTTTTTGGCTTGCTTGCCATAAATCATACTGAGTCTGCAGGTCCAACCAGATTGCAGGCCGATCTCCGAATGCTGCTGAAAATCGCAATGCCATATCAGCGGTGATGGAAGCTTTGCCATTCGCAATTCGAGAGAGCGTGACGCGCGAGACTCCGATGTGCTTGGCGAAGTCGGTTAGCGTCAGATTCAAACCTTCAAGCCATTCCTGTAACAGTTCGCCGGGGTGGGGCGGATTGTACATCTCGCTCATATTCGCACTCCTAGTGGTAATCCTGATAGTCAACCAAATGCGCGTCTTCCCCTTCAAACCTGAAGGTCAAACGCCAATTGCCATTCACGCTGACCGCATAATGGCCCTTCAATTCACGGCTCAATTCGTGAAACTTCCATCCTGCAACATTCATATCGGCAGCTCTTTTGGCCACGTCAAGCTGGCCGAGCTGCCGAGTCAACTTCTTGGCATGATCCGGTTGTATTCCCGCCTTGCTGCCATACTTGAAGAACTTTTCCAGCCCGGCGTGCCGGAACGACTTAATCATGCATAGACTATAACGCTTCTCTTTACACTTGTCATCAAATAAAACGGAACTCAGGCGGTGTCCCAGGTCCGGATTTTCGGACATGGGAAACTATGATTATGCTTCAAAGGCAGGCTTTATGCCCGGTCCAACTCCGCGAAAAGTTCTTTCAGATCGACGCGGATCGGTGTCTCCGGCACGGTGAGTTCGCCGCTTTCGACCGTGTGCATTCCGAAGCGGTCGGCGGTCATCGCCGAGCGCGTGGCCGGGTCGATGATCCAGATATTTTCGACGCCAAAGGCAATGTAATCCTCGATCTTGACGCGGAATCGGCTCAAGCGATCTTCGGGCGATAGTATCTCGATGGCGATCAGCGGCGGATGGGTGAGAATCTGTTCTCGCGGCGCATCGGCGCGCAGCACCAGTACATCCGGGCAACGGTAGCGCGTGAATTTGACCTGGGTGCGCACATCGCTGACGACGCGTGTCTTCCATTCTTCGCGGTGACTCATGAAAAGAAAAGAGAGGTAAGACTGAATTGCGCCATGATCGTATTCGCCCACGTTCCGCTTCTCGATCTGCCCGTCCACATAGTCGCACTCAGGCTCATAGACGGTGTGGAGGTACTCCTCGACCGTCACGAATCCCGGCTCGGTTGGGTGAATAGACAGCGTGGCCATAGCTCAAGTATGCTCCATTACCGATTGGATGCCAAGAGTTTTATGCCGCTCTTCAGTTGGCAGTAGGCTCGGCCAAAAACCCTGCCAGTTCCCCGCGAGGAACCTTGGTCTGCACGCCTGTTGAGAACTTCTTCACCGTAAGAATACCGGATTGGAGCTCGTCTTCGCCCAGAATGACGATCTGGCGGGCGCACTTGTCGGCGGTCTCGAAGGATTTCTTCAGCCGGAAGCTGCCATCGCCCAGCTCAATCCACAATCCCTGATGGCGCAGTTCGCGAGCCAGACTGAGCGCGGCTGCATTCACGGCCTCGCCCAGCGGCGCAATATACGCATCCGCCACCTGCGGCACCTGCGGTGTGGCGGACGCTTGGTTGAGTTTGGTTAGCAAGGTCAGAACCAGCCGGTCCTCGCCCATCGCAAAGCCGATCCCCGGTGCCCTCGGCCCGCCCAGCATCTCGCTCAGCCCGTCATAGCGCCCGCCGCCCAGCAGCGCATTTTGCGCGCCCAGGCCGTCGTGGGTAAACTCGAAGGTCGTCCGCGTGTAGTAATCCAGGCCGCGGACCAGGCGGTGGTTGCGCCGGTAAGGCACGCCCGCCGCGTCCAGTGCCGCCGTCACCTGGGAAAAGTGGAAGCGCGAGGCCTCGTCCAGCGAGTCGGCAATCACCGGCAGCGCATCGATAATCGGCTGATCGTCAGGTATCTTGCAATCGAGAACCCGCAGCGGATTGGTCACCGCGCGCCGCTGGCAATCCACGCACATCCGCCCTACTACCGGAACCAATGCCGCCCGCAGCGTTTCGTTATAGCGCGCCCGGTCCGCCGCCGACCCCACCGAGTTCAGGTGCAGCGTCCAGCCGTGAATGCCCAACTCGTCCAGCAGTGTCGCCAGCATCTCCAACACCTCGGCGTCGCGCAGCGGGCTCTCGCTGCCTGCCGACGGCGGCCCAATCACCTCAGCGCCGATCTGCGAAAACTGCCGGAAGCGCCCCTTCTGCGGCCTCTCGCGCCTGAACTGCGGCCCAATGTAATAGAGCTTCTGCAACTGCCCGCTCTCGCCCAGTCCGTGTTCAATGTACGCGCGCACCACGCCGGCGGTGTTCTCCGGCCGCAGCGTCAGCGATTGCGTCTTCTCCGACTGTGCCCGCGCCCGATCCTCCCACGTGTACATCTCCTTGGAGACGATGTCGGTCTCCTCGCCCACCCCGCGGGCAAAAAGCCCCGTGTCTTCAAAGACCGGCGTGCGAATCTCGCCAAAGTTATACCGCGCAAAAACATCCCGCGCCGTACCCTCGATGCGATTCCAAAGCGCGGTCTCCGGCGGCAGCAAGTCCCGCGTCCCGCGTACAGCTTTCAGTATGCTCATAGCTCTTCTAGTCTAAATGTTCTTTGGTGGTACTCTGGAATTGAGCACGAAACGCTCGTACAATTGCTCGGTATGTGGCACGGCGTTGCCCAGGAGATTTGCCATGATGTTCCATGTTGTCCTGCATCCCGAAGAAGAAGGCTGGATTGTGGCTGAGTGCCCCGCATTGCCGGGTTGCGTGAGCCAGGGCAAAGATGAAAAGGAAGCTCTTATCAACATCCGTGAAGCCATAACCGGCTGGCTTTGGGCGGAAGATCAGAAAGCTGCCGATTCGTTGCCTGCCGGGCAAATGCCTTTGCTTGTAGCGGTCTAGCGATTCTGCTTTTTTAAGCCGGTTTTCCACTTTCGATATTTACATAAGTGATTATTCATTCTTTCAGCTCATTCGGCGCAATGACAAACTTTTCACCTTGAAGCGCCTCTAGCAATTCCATCTCCAGCAAAACGCGCTGTTGTTCCTTGTCCTGGCGGATCAAGTTGCGAACGAACTCGCTCGGCGTACCAAAATCTCCCGAGGCAACCCAACCTTCCACATAAGCCTTGAGCGGGTCAGGCAGTGAAATGTTAAGTGAGGTCATCGGCATAGCTTCTTTTTATGACAGTTTATAAAGGCGGAACAGTTTTAAAGGAATTATTCTGGCCACCCATTCGCATAGCCTCGATCCGATCCCTTCGCAGGCGTTGGCAGTCCATACGGCGCGCTGCCGCATCCAGAAAGATGTAAAGGTGTCTAGTTTTCATGTAATTGAATCCAATAAACTTATTCAATATTTAAACTGCCGATAATTATGCCTCCCGCGCGCATAATGAAATCAGTTGCAAACCCGAGACCCAAATGACCACTCTCAAATCTCCAATTGTCGCAACTTCATCGTTGTTCTCTGGCTTTCTATCTTCGCCTTTTCATCTCCAAAAAATCCGGCCCCCCCCCACCCCCCCTACCCGCGTGGAGGCAGTTTTTCGATTAGATAATTATTTTAACTAGCAATATTTCAATAGCTTGCAATTTCATACCGGTTACTAATCAGTAACTGATAACCATGCATTTTGCCCGCCCTTTAGGCT